>NZ_JBWJAQ010000039.1:0-13257 GCF_056387915.1 Streptomyces sp. GLSS-08 | reverse complement strand
TTCCCAGCGCGCATCGGAGAGGTCGCTCGGGTACGGGCGGTGTCGCGTCATGTTTCGGTAGTACCGTCGAGCAGGCCGCCTCCCCAGGGCGCAAACGAGGTCAACCGGGGGCGCGTTGGGATCAGACAGGAGCGAACGGAACGAAACGGGTCGCCGAACGACGACACCAATCCCCTGCCCCACATCAGGCACGTCTGCCCCAAGGACCACACACCAACTCGGTCTGCAAATCAACGCCAAACAACCTCTGTTGGACAAAACGCTCTTTAACTGATCGTTTCAGAATGCCCTCTTGCGGAGACGCCGACGGCCCCGTGGAACCATCCCGTCAGTCACGGCTTCAGGGGGATGACGCCGTATGGAACGGGTTGGGGCTGCGCGAGACCTCGTGCTCGGCTACGTCCACGCTTGAACGCGACTGGCGAGGCCATGAGGTGGCGATTCCCTCGCTTGAGCGACTGGCAGATGTCCCCGGTCTGGCCCGTTCGCGCCGGATCAGCCGGAGTGGGCAGATCGGCACCTACTCCTACACGGTTCATGGGGCAGGGTGCCGCCTCGTGTGCGACAACGGCACTGAGGTCGATGTGGACTTTGCAGCCGACGGGAGCGGAGTCTTCGATCTCTGGCGGCTGCGCTGGTACGGGCTGAGCTTGCCGGAGTCTCTTGACGTCACGGATCAGGACCTGCGGTCCGCAGTGGGGTCGCTGCAACCGCTTCAGACCGAGGTACGGCCGAGGTGGTTCTGCGTAGCCAACTGATCGTTTCAGGTTGAGGTTCGTAGGCCGCGCAGGCATATGAGGCTGCAGGCCAGTTCGAGCAGGCCCTCATGGAGGTCAGCGCGTCGCTCGTAGCGGGTGCGGAGCCGTTTGAACTGGTGGAGCCAGGCGAAGGCGCGCTCGGCCACCCAGCGCACCTTGCCCAGTCCCGAACCATGCGCGACGCCGCGTCGGGCGATCAACGGCTGCTGCTCCGCTTCCACAGCAGGCGGCGGTACTTGTCGAAGTCCTAGCCTCTGTCAGCGTACAGGCGCCGGGGCTTGCGGCGGGGGCATCCCCGCAGTCCCCGGATCGGTGGGAGGCCGTCCAGCAGCGGCAGGAGGTGGATTCCACCACTCCCCACCTCACGGATTCACCCCATCTAAGCTCCTGGCCAAATGAGTTGATCACCTGTGTTGCAACAACCCTGGAATTCGCCCCCGCCTCGGGAACGGGCACGGGTCTGACGATCCGCTGCCGCAAGGCAGACACAATGGGGTGGTCCCCGATGCTCACCCATGTGACAGGAGCCCTTCTCTTGACCACCACGCCCATCGCTCACCGCGCCGCCACCGTGACCGCCCGTGCTACGGACCTGTCCAAGGTGTACGGGCAGGGCGAGACCCAGGTGGTCGCCCTCGACCAGGTCACCGTCGATTTCCAGCAGGCGCAGTTCACCGCGATCATGGGCCCCTCGGGCTCCGGCACGTCCACGCTGATGCACTGCGTGGCCGGCCTCGACACCTTCAGCTCCGGATCTGTGCGCATCGGCGACATCGAACTCGGCACCCTCAAGGACAAAAGCGCCTGAGTTCGCGATTTCTGAGGCGTTGGCACCACGAACTTGGCTTGGCCCTGCCGCCCGGGATCCTCGGCTGTGTACAGCTCGGTTCCGACTGAGAGGAAGTGTCAGGAGCCAGACACTTCGACAGATCAGGACTCACGACTGGCTTCATGCCGCTCGAACATCACGTCCCGTCCGAGGACGGCCTTCTAAGCCTTGGTTGGCACAGCCGTCCTGGCAGCCTGCTCGATCTTCGCGAAGTAGGCTGCACGGGCTTCCTCGTCGAGAGGCTGCTCGTGTTCGGCGCGCATCCCGGTCCGGCCGTCGACGCCCTCGCGGAGGATGTCGGCGTGCCCGGCATGCCGGATGGTCTCGCCAAGGACATGGACCATGATGGCGAACAGGTTCGTGTTCGAATAAGGCTCCGGCCACCAGGGCACGTGACCGGGGGCATCAAGGGCAAGCTCGTTGATTGTCGCGTCCGAGTGTTCCCATGTGCGCCGGTAGAACCCGACGATCTGATCGCGCGTCTCGTTCTCGGCCGCCCATTGATCGCTGCCGTCGGAGTCCTGCCACCGGCACAGCGGCTCCGGAGAAGGGCGGTCAAAGACCTCGCCGAAGTATCTGGCCTCAACCGTGGCCACGTGTTTGACCAGGCCGAGGAGGTTGGTCCCGGTCGCCGTCAAAGGCCGGCGCGCGTCGTATTCGGACAAGCCGTCGAGCTTCCAGAGCAGCGCCTCACGATCCCGCCGCAGTCTCTTGTGCAGGTTGTCTTTCGCGAACTCATCGATCATGCGGCACGAGCCTGCCATGGGCTGCTCATGGTCTCAAGATCCCGTACGCGGTCCGCAACGACTGGACGAGGCGAGGTCAGCTGTGGTCACCGTCCCGACCTGCAAGGAGCTCCGGAATCTGTCCACGTGAGACAACCTCTTTCCGCAGACATCGCAGCCGACGGACAGGCAGTTGTGCATCCTGCACACCCTCGAGCGCTACCGCACACGCATCGAATGGTTCGACCGCGAAGAGCTGTACGCACGCTTCACCGCCGACACCGCCAACGGCGAAGAGGACTACAACCTCGATCTCCAGCGCTTCCTCTTCCTCGAAGGCGACCACATCACCCATGCCAAGCCCCGCTCAGCCTCCGGCGAAGCAGACCTCATCGGCGACCTCGACGGCCGCGACCCCCTCGTCTGTGACGGCAAGATCTTCGACGGGAGCAGCCACGGCAAGGGTTACCTCGTCAAAGGGCTGCACCAGATCGTCAAGTACGCCCACGACTACAGGCAGCACACCGCCTACCTCGTCATCTACAACATCAGCGACAAGCTCCTCGAACTACCCACCGACGGCACCCCCGGCGCATGGCCCCCATACACCGAAATCTCCGGCGTCCGCGTCTACTTCATCCACGTCCGCGTCCTGCCACCCACCACCACCGCCAGCAAGGCCGGCAAAGCCACCCGCGTCACCCTCACCCACGACGACCTCACCAACCCAGACACCACCTGATGCCCGAGGGGTACTTTCCAGGAGGATCCATGTCTCAGCCATCCGATAGGAAACACCGTGAACAGCCGGGACCGCATCCCGTACTTCCGCTGGCAGCGCCACTTGCCGCGCCTCATACAGGACCGGAGCACGGGCCTGATGATCGCCGGGGCGGCGGCACTCGCGCTCTCGTTTGGCGTCATCGGCGCTATCGCTGAGTCGTCCGGCCCATCAGATCCATGCCAACGAGCCCGCGACATCGCCGACAACGCCCGCCCCGCTGACGGAAAGGTGGACTCCGGCATTGAGCGCGAGCAAGCCATCGAACCAGCAGGTGACTGGCTCGACGCCGCGACCGATGCCAACAGAGCGGCGGCGACCCGAGCCCCGGGTTCTAGCCGCCACACCGCAGCCCCAGAGGCAAGGCCTCAGGGCCCCTGACACCACCGACACCTCAAGTAGCGACCCAGGAAAACTGCACTGCGCCCGATCAACCTGCACACACCACATACACGCAGGTCAGAAGCCACCGCCGCGCTCAGCCCCACACTCCGAGCACCCCAGCCACCACGAAGACGACTCACAAAACTGAGAAGCCCCCGCTCGTAGGCACAACGGCTCTCCTGCGGTTTCTGCTGGCGACGCATCGGTATTCCACCCGGAGGGTGGCCGCAGTCCTTGGGGTGTCACAGCGCACCGTGCAACGGTGGGTGGCAAAGAAGCCCGGAGCGCGTCGCCCGCCGGGTCGGCTACATCTCCACGTCCCCCGCCTGACGTCACCGCTGCGGGGTCGGCTTCCCCTTCCCCTCGGCGCGCCACGGGGTGGCGCGCCCCGGCTTCACCGGCTCGATGCCGTGCTGATCGGTACGCCCGGTCCGGTGCAGGGGGTAGGCGAGCAGTGCCGGGCGGGCTGACCGGGTGATGGCGGCAGTGTCGCCGCCAAGTGGCTGACTGCCGCGGCGGGTCGCGGGGCCGGCCTCGGAGCAATTGCCAACTATTCACTCATGGCACCCACGGCAGAGGCTGGTCCGAGGCCGGCGACAGCGCGTCTCGTCCTGTTGACACTCGCGTCAGGTCAGTTCCTTATGGCCCTCGACAGCTCTGTCATGAACGTGTCCATCGCCACCGTGGCCGAAGACGTGGACACCACTGTGACCGGGATCCAGGGGGCCATCACTGCCTACACCCTCGTGATGGCGATGTTCATGATCCCCGGCGGCAAGATCGGTGCCCTGATCGGCCGCAGACGCGCGTTCATGATCGGCTGCGCTGTCTACGGCTGCGGCTCCCTGACCACGGCGCTCGCACCGAACCTCACCGTCCTGCTGATCGGCTGGGCGTTCCTCGAGGGGATCGGAGCCTCGCTCATCCTGCCCGCGATCGTGACACTCGTGGCGAGCAACTTCAGCGTCGAACGCCGTCCCGCCGCCTACGGGCTGGTCGCGGCCGCTGGGGCCGTGGCGATCGCGTTGGGGCCGCTCATCGGGGGTCTCGCGACCACGTACTTCTCCTGGCGCTGGGTATTCGCCGGCGAGGTGGTCATGGTGCTCGGCATCCTGCTGCTCGCCCGCCGCATCACCGACGCGCCGGTCGGCGAACGCGCGCGAATCGATCTCGTCGGCACCGTGCTCTCCGCCCTCGGGCTCGGGATCTTCGTCTACGGGGTCCTCCGCTCGGACGAATGGGGCTGGTTCCAGCCGAAGCCCGACGCGCCCTCGTGGCTCGGGGTGTCGCTGGTCGTGTGGCTGATGCTGGCCGGCCTGCTTCTGATCTGGCTCTTCCTCCGCTGGGAGGCCCGCGTGGTGAAGCAGCGCAGGGACCCACTCGTCGACCCGGCCATGCTGCAGAACAAGCAGCTCACCGGCGGCCTGACGATGTTCTTCTTCCAGTACCTCGTACAGATGGGCGTGTTCTTCGTCGTACCGCTCTATCTGTCGGTCGCTCTGGGCCTGTCCGCGCTCAAGACCGGCGCCCGCATCCTGCCCCTCTCGCTGACGCTGCTGGCGGCCGCGATCCTGATCCCGCGCCTCCTCCCGGACGTCTCGCCGCGTCGGGTGGTGCGGCTGGGGGTCCTCGCGCTGCTCGCGGGCGCGGTGGTCCTGATGGCCGCGCTCGACGCGGACGCCGGTGGGGAGATCGTCACCATCCCCCTCCTGCTGATCGGGCTCGGCATGGGGGCCCTGGCGTCCCAACTCGGTTCGGTCACCGTGTCCGCGGTGCCGGAAGCGCAGAGCGCGGAAGTCGGTGGAGTCCAGAACGCCGTCACCAACCTCGGCGCCTCGATCGGTACGGCACTCGCCGGGTCGATCATGATCGCCGCGCTCACGTCGTCGTTCCTGACCAGCGTCGAGCAGAACCCGGCGGTCCCGGACCAGGTCAAGAGCCAGGCCAACGTCGAACTCCAAAGCGGCGCGCCCTTCCTGTCGGACGCTCAGCTGGAGAAAGCTCTCGACGACGCCGACGTGAACGAGCAGACGTCCCAGGAGGTGCTCGACGCGAACACCGAAGCGAGGCTCGACGGGTTGCGCGCCGCCCTCGCCGCCCTCGCCCTCGCCGCTCTCCTCGCCCTGTTCTTCACCTCACGGATCCCGACGACCCAGCCACGCGCGACGAGGTCATAGCCCCGGGCGAAGAGGCCACGACTCGTGACCATCGCGTGGCACGGGCACCATCGGCTACGTACGCCTCATCGAGCCTGCTTCCGGTCCCGCTCTCCACGAGCGGAAGCTGCCACCAGGCGGCCGACCAAGGGTCTGTGCCTATCCGTGCGGGCCATGTCGTCGAGCCCGGCGGCTACGTCACGTTGCCTGTCATGATCGGAGTGCCGGTGGATCAGCGCGGCTTCCTCGGAGGCTGGCCACGCGCCGAGGTGGACCATGAGCCGCCGGCGGATACCGAACGCGCCGGCGAGAGCATCGACCTGGGCGACGCCGGCGATACGCCGCTCACCCGCGGACGCCTCGCACGCACCCCTGATGCGACGCGGACTGCGGCCATCATGCGTGTACGCCGGCCTATGACCGTGGCCGCCAGCAGGGCTGCCGCCTGCCCGAGCCGTCGGCGGTGGCGCCGCACGGCTGTCACTACTGCTGCGGTGTGTGCCGCGCTGGGCGGCGTGCTGGGCACTCGACGTCCGCAACAGCTGAGGTGTCAGGCGGCACCGTAGAGGTCCGCAACGCCAGCTCTGGCCGGCACGTCGGCACCTACGGTCAGGTGCTTGCCGCGTTCACCGACGCGGACTGGCCGGCCTCGTCCGACCGGAGCTGGACCTTCACTCCACGCGAGCACGGCAGGTACTACAGCATCCAGAGCACCACCAAGGGAACCTGCTGGACCCGCCGCCGGCAGCCGGCGGCGACTGGGACGATACGGCCCACAGGTCGCCACCCTGGCCCCGTGCAGCCCGAACGCCACGAACCAGCAGTTCCAGCTGTGGTCGGAGCCCTACCCTGCGCCGCACGGGACGGTCTCCATCCACCCCCTGGACGACATCTTCACCGTCCTGAGGCAGACCAGCACCACCCTCGGTGACGGCGGTACCTGGAACGCGCTGAGCCTGAAACCCCCAGCACACCAACGACGAGCTCTGGACGGTGCCCGTCACTCCCAACGTCGGCTGGTGATCCCCCCGGCGCACCCTCCGGCATCGAGGCAACGTCGAGTCCAGCCGTGACAGGCACGCGCGGCCCCCTCATGACAAAAGCGTCAGTAGCCCTGCCGAATTACTTTGCCTGCCGGGTAGTCAGGAGCACGTCGGCGGCGCCCTGCCTGAGAAGCCGGTGCAGCGGCTTGGTGCCAGATGGCGGGACCGCGCGCGGTGCGGGCCGCTCCGGCGCCCCGTACACACTGTTCGGGAGTCAAGACCGGGCAGACCACATACCACGGGAAGCGCCCGGCTGAGAGAAGTCTCAGCCAGGCGCTTGACCGGGTGCCGCACTCCATTGACTACCCGTCAGATCTCGGTCTTCTGTGCTGTCGCGGCGACCCGCTCACCTGAGGCGTTCAGCAGGGGAGGGTGGTCTTGCCGGCAGCGCCGGTGGCGCCGGTGATGCCGTCTGCGGTGAACGTGGCGGCGGTGCCGTTGCCTCCGGGCTTGCCGGGACACACCGGGCTCGCGGCGCCGCCGGCGCCGCCGGTTCCGCCCGTGTGGCCGCCCCCGACCGTGGAGGCGCCGCCGTTGCCGCCCTTACCGCCGGGGATGCCGGCTCCGGCGTCGCCCACGCCGCCCACGCCGCCCTTGCCGCCTTTGCCGCCGAGGGTGGCATTACCACCGGTCCCCCCGGCGCTGCCGTTGCCGTTGGCACCCCCGGCGCCGCCGGCGCCCCCCTTGCCGCCGACACTCGCGCTGCCGTCTGCGTTGCCACCGTTGCCGCCGGTACCGCCATTGCCGTTGGCGCCGGCAGCGCCGCCGGTTCCACCCAGGCCGCCGAGGCCGCCATTGATCCCGATTCCGTTCAGGCCGTTGAGGCCGGGGATGCCGAGGATGCCGAAGCCGGTCTGAGTCCGGATGCTGCCCGCACCGGGCTCGGCAGAGGCGAGGGCGGGAGTGACGGTCAGGCCAGCAACGGCAATCGCCGCGATCAGGAGAGTCCGGGCAGTGGCCGTGGTGCGCATGAAGCGCATGGGATACGTCCTTCGGTTTGTGCAGGCGGAGAGACTCTCCACCTGACACCCGTCAACGTAGGGAACTACGACGCATCACGTATTCTGAAAGATGATCAAATGTCCTTAAACAGACCCAACGATCTAAATTTGGCCGTAAAGTCACACTTTTGGAGCCGAAGCCGCGGACCACCAGGACCGGAATGCCCGCAGGAGCGAGCCAGCCGGCCAGCTGCTGGCGCAGGGTGTCCTTCTCCGCCGCGACGTGCAGGGCGTGCTCCTGGCCTTCTGTGCGGTCCAGCCGGAACCAGCCGGGCATCCCGCGACGAACGCGTCCGCGCCCTCCCAGGCGGCCGGGACGTGGATCTCCCGGACGGTGTCGATCAGACGGGGAACCGACCCTCCCGGCGGGCCGCCTGCGTGACGCGATGACCGTTGAGGAGCGGCCAGGCGTCAGGGCCGGCCTGAAGGGAGAGCTTGTCCACACCGAGCACGTCCGGCCGCCAGTCTCCGGTCTTGGGTTGCGGCAGCATCACCGCCAGGGCGTCGAGGACGTCGCCGGGGGTGCGCACCTCTTGCACGGTGGCCGTGGCGCCCGTCCGGGAAGTGTCCCGCAGGCGCCTGTCCCTACGGGCCTGCTTCGCACGCTTGGCGTCTCCTCCCATCCCAGCCTCCATCGATCGGCGTGTGCCCCCACACGGAGAACGACGGAGCGCCCGGTCGGTCGCCGGGATCCCCCGGACGTACGTGTCCCGCCGGCGGACGCCGCGAAGCGGGTAGGGGGTACCCCGGTGTAATCATCTCTCTCCCGTGGGAGACGGTGTCCGGGCCTGCCTGGCAGTCAAGCGTCGGGCGGTCCCTCAAGCCGTGGCTTCGCGTACCCGCCACCGCGAGCGGAGTTGTGGGCGCACGACCTGTCGGCCGGGAAGCCGATGCCCAGGGCCGCGCCCAGCGCCGGGAAGAACCGCTGCCCGTCCTCGAACTGCGGCGTGGTGGTCCAACTGAACGACTCGCAACCGCGCATTGCGCGCAGCATCATGCGCGTGCCGTAGCCCTGGCGCTGCCACTCATCGGTCACCCGGATCTTCCTGACGTGGCCGCGGCGGCACTCGGCGCAGGACTGCCAGGTGAGCCGGGCAAAGTCGTAGCCGCTGCGCTCACAGACCTGGAGCTGCTGTGGGCCTGCCCCGTTCCTCGGCGCGTAGTACAGCCAGAAGTCCTTGGCCAGAGGCCGCAAGAGCGTCGCGAGCCTCCACTCCCGTGCGGAGAAGCCGGACGGCGGCGGCCCCTGAGTCATCGAATCCCCCTTCAGACAGCGCAGCGGTCACGCCGGTTTTATCCTCTCGCCCTGGCCTGGCCGTAGCTAGCCTCCTCCGCACACTGATGCGATGACTCCCCGTCTCAGTGAGGGCATCCGAAAATCGATGGGTTCTTGGCTGACAAGAACCCGACTCGCCGCGTCGGATAGGCCGTGAATATCCGACCCGGCGACTCGTCCGATGCCGTTCGGTCAGTCGCGCTCCAAACGTCGTTCCAGCACCATCTCGCGCGAGGTTGCGTTGGCGACGGCAACGCTGCGCCGGTAGTGGCACACCAGGCACTCACCGGCGCCGACGTGCATGCCCAGCTCGTCGCCTCCGTCGGAGCTGAACGCCTCGTATCCGCACACCGGGCACTCCTGGAGCTCCAGCGCGCCCGGATCGTCGGGGCTGAGGCCGATGTGGAGATCCCCCGCAGCCGCCATGCGCCGGTCGGCCTCCTCCTTGCCTATGCGCTCCCGCGTCCTGCGCGCCCTTTCCATCTCCCGCTCATCCTGCTTCTGCGCGCTGTCCTCGTAGCGGGTCTCCTGCTCCGAGCTCAGCGCCCACAGGCTCGGGTGGGCGTCCAGTGCAAGCAGGGCGTCCACGTGCCGCCGCTCCAGCCGGCGCTCGCCGCCTTCCTCGTCCCCATCCTCCCGGGCATGGCGCACCGGTTGTGTGACATCGAGGGCGTCCAGAAGGGTGCCGACGTCGACCCGCGTTTCTAGGAGCCCTACGGCCGGCCATACCGAGGGAAAGATCGAGTCCGTCCGGGAAGCTTCCGTGGCGGGACGCTCCTCCGTATCGCGGCGCCTCTCATCGGCGTTGGGGTCCCGGATCAGGAATACGTCGGGCTCGTCCGCCACCCGTCGAACCACGCTCGCTTCCTTTTCGGCTAGGTCTCGGATCAGGCTCAGAAGCTTCGATGCTGGCTTGGTGTAGGGCTTTCCTTCCTCACCGGGCCATTCGCTGGCGACGATGGCGACCAGGGCGTTCGTCAACGCAGCATCGAAGGTTCCCTCCGCCGCGTCTGTGTGGTCCTCGTCCAACTTGACCGCGCACACTGCATAGGTCCGTGCCCTCCTGTGATTCATGACCACATAATCCGGCACAGCTCCTCACCCTTTGAGCGGGAGACGTCGCAGGACGGGTTCCACTGACCTCTAGGAAGGTTCTGGGACGACGCGTGACGGAAAGGGTCAGGCTGTGCCGTCGAGGGCCTTCGGCGATAATTCCGCGCATCTGCTGGTCGCTGGCCCCGGCGTCGCGGGCGTCGAACAGGCGTTGCGCGTACTCCGGGGGGAGGTGCACGGTCAGTCGCCGGAACCGTCCGTCGTCGGTCGTGCCGACGGCTGCGGTGTAGCCGAACCGGGCCCGAGTCTCCACGGTGATGCCGCCCGCCGTGGCGGCCTGGCGCTGCCGGCGCTTGCGCACCAACGGCTGCCACCGCTGCCGTACGGCGTCATCGATCTTTGCGGCGACGTCGGCGCGGGCGTGCTTGCGGGCGCCGCGCCGGTAGCGGTTGACGGAGTCGGCGGTGACCCCGAGCTCCGCCGCAACGGCCTTCGCGCTGCCGAACTGCTTGATCAGATAGCCGATCTGGCCCTTGAGGGTCTTCGGCGGCTCCTTGGTGAACGACTCCCGGTCGGCGCGCTCGATGGCGTCCTCGTTCTCTCTGGCCACGGGTCAGCTCCCTTCGGGGGTGAGGTCCTGGCCGTCGGGGTCGACCAGCCGGAACCAGGTCTCGCGCGTCTCGCGCAGGTCATGCCGCCACAACTCGAACCGCGGCGAGGCCCGGCGGGCGCGCATGGAAAACTGCAGGGCCTCCATGCGCCCCTCCAGGCGGTCCAGCGTCCGTTCCCGCTCCGCGTCGGCCTCCAAGGAACGCGCACCGTCGGCGTCGATGGCCATGGCCCTACTCCCCTTCGTCCAGGACGGCGTCGCCGCCCTTGATGTGGCGTGCCGGGTTGAGGCCCTGCTCCATCAGGTCGACCGCCCACAGCATCGACTGGACGCCCTCCAGCTTCGCCAGGCCCGGCGTGGGCCCGAGGCGGAACCCGCCCGGCTGCGGCTTGCCCGAGACGGCGTAGGGGAGGAAGTCCATCGGGCTCTCCCCCGGCGAGGGGTAGACGACGCAGTCGGACAGCACGGCAAGCGGGTACAGACCCGTCATCTGCGCCATCTTGAGCAGCTTGCGGTGCATGTTGACCCGCGCCTTGGAGATGACGGCGGCGCGGATGTCGGGGCGCCACGTCGGGCGTTCCAGGGCCGGCCACCGCTCCCCCTGCTTGTAGGACTTGCCCTGCGGGCGCTCCCGCAGCTTCCCGATGCCGCCCTTCACCGTGGCCTTGATGGCCGCGAGAGCGGCGGCCAGGGCCGGGTCGACCTGCTTGTGCTGCTCCATCGCCGCCAGGAAGGCCCGGTCGTCCAGGTCCCGGGTGACGCCAAGGTCGGCGAGGGTGTCCACGTAAGCGTTCTTGAGGCGGTCGTGCCACGGGTCCAGGTACGCACCGGTCTCCCGGCGCAGGTACGCCTCGATCGGGGCGACGTTGTGACCGAGTTCCTGGGCGTAGGCGACGGTGTGCGTCTGATACCAAGCCGGACCGGTCGGACGGGAACCGTCCGGGGTGAGCGGGCTGGGCAGGCGAGGGTCCAGCTCGATTTGGCTCAGGTCGACCAGCCAGGAGCCGGGAATCTTCGGATTGAACGTCGGGGCGTGGAAGTGGTCAGGGGCGGACAGGCCGACGACCAGGCGGGCCGCGGCGGCGAGGAAGGCGGTGTTGAGGTCCAGGCCGACCGCGAAGGGCAGCGTGCACTCCTCATCGCTCAGCAGGCTGACGTCGCGCACCCACTGGTACGCCTCCTCGTTCAGGAACCCGCCACTCCAGCCGGAGTTCACGACGACCGGGTGTTCGGCGGTGACCTCGGGCGGGGCCGGGTCCATCGGCTCCGTCCCCAGTGAGCCCGGGCTGTGGCCGGGGACCCAGTTCCCGCTCTGCGGGTCCTGCACGGCCTTCGTGGGCGGGCGCAGCGCCGTCATCAGCTCCAGCCCTGAGACGGCGGTGGAGCCGCGCGGGGTGATGACCCGGGTCGCGTACACGCCGAGGACGCGGGCGATGTCGGCCGGCTCCATCTCCGCGACGCCGGGCCAGGACCGCTCATCGAGGGCGTCCCAGGACAGGATCGCCTGCTGCACGCACTGCCGCTCACGACCCTGCGCCTTGCGGTAGATCCGCGCCCACAGCCCGAACCCGCGCTGCGTGAGCCGCCACTTGGCCCTGACCACCTGCTTGACGACCGGGTGGTCCTCGGGCAGGCGCAAGGAGCGGCGCTGCTCGTGGCCCTCCAGGCGCTCCGGGAGCCCGAGCTTCGCCGCGGCCGCGGCGGTCAACACGATGAGTGGGTCGGAGTCCTTGCCGTACCGGTTGAGCTTCGGCGCACCGAGGCCGGACTCACGCAGCTTCAACCAACTCCGGCACGGTCGCCGCCGGACAGTCAAGGACGATGCCGTCCATGCCGTACGCGGAGCCGTCGCCGTCGAGTACGGCGAGCGGGCCGTGCGGGAAGCGCGGGTCGGTCGCGGGCATGGCGGGCTTCTTTGCCGGGCGCCGTGAGGACGTCGCCGGGCGCGCAGCCGGCCGCTCGGGTACGGCCGGGGCGGCGGGAGCCTCCGATCGGGCTATCTTGCCCAATCGGTCAGAAATCACGAAACAGAGACAGCATCAGCCGCCATGAGATAACGCCCCACGACAGCAACACCCACCCACAACCTCTCACCTCATGACAGCGCCCACCCCGCCCCAACACCCCACTGACCAGCACCGACACACCACACACCCAGCCAGCACCACCGACTCTCACCACCACCGACCCCAAACCGAGAGATCGCGCGTTCACGCGTCCCGTTCCCAAGTCGGCGGGGGCGCAGATGCGTTATCTGGTCAAGCAGCACCAGCGCAGTACCCGGCGCGTCGCCGAGCTGCTCGGGATCAGCCAGCGCACCGTCGAGTGGTATGTGAACAACCAGATCAAAACCCCCCGGCAGCAGCTCGCCGACCGGCTGGAGCGGGAGGTCCGCGTGCGCTGGCAGCCGCAGATCAGGGCCCGGGCGAAGGAGGCCGCGGCCACCACGAGCGGCATCATGATCGATGTGCAGGCGAGGTTCGGCTACACCGCCACCGTCGGCAGCACCGACCAGGCCCGCGTGCGCCACCTCACTCTCGCCCTGCCGCCCCGCCACGCCGCCCGCCTCCTTGCAGCCCAGGAGGCCGGTGTCGACGAGGACGAGCTGCGTCAGGTCGCCGCCGAGGCGCTGGGCGAGGTG
>NZ_JBWJAQ010000038.1:0-22764 GCF_056387915.1 Streptomyces sp. GLSS-08 | reverse complement strand
CCCCACCCTCCCACCTGCCACTGACAACGCGCCCCCAGCGGCCCCGCGCCGTCCAGGTCCTGCGGCCGATGGGGCGGCCCGTCCCGACCTCCCGGTTCCGATCCGGAAGGTCGGGAAACGGGGAAGCGCCGGGCCGGGGGATTCCTGGCGCGCCGGCCTGGCAGAACAGTGCCCGGCGGGTATCCAGGAGCGCGACCGTACGTAAGATGTACCGGCCGCTGCGGCGGGCCGACCTCGGGGAGCCTGGCAGCGGACAAGGCGTACAGCAACGGTCCCTGGCGCGAGTATCTACGGCGGCGGGGCATCCGGCACACGATTTCGAAGGAGCCCGGCAGCCCGGCAGCCCGCCTGCGCAAAGCGTCACACGGCGGGCGGCCACATGGCTTCGATGAAGAGCGGTACAAGAAGCGCGACACCGTCGAACGGGCGGTCAACCAGCTCGAGCACGCCAGAACGGTGGCCGCCTGCTACGACACGCGCGGCTGCGTCTTCCTCGGCACCGTCACCGCCGCAGCCCTCACCATCCGGCTCCGTACATGATCGGCCGGAGAGCTTCTAGCCGGGATCATTGCTTCCCGGCGTGACAACCTCGTCCAAGACCCTGCGGACCGCCTCATAGGCCGAGGCGAAGACGGCCGCCTCCCCCGCGCCGCTCACCTCACGCCCTTCGGAACGGCCAGTCCCAGCCCGGGCCCTCCAGCGCTCCTCCTCGCCGGCAGCCCAATCCCGCGCCCGCTGAACCCGACGCAACAACTCATCAGAATCCACCACGTCAGCCATACACAGAACCTACCCACCAATCCCCCCACCACCCCGCCCAACTCCCAGCGCGAGCACACCCCCGAACCCGAACCCGAACGAACAGCAGCAACAGCCCCACAGCCCCGGTCCGAGCGCAAGCCCAGTCGCAGTAAGGACTTGCCGGTAATCAACACATCGGTTTGATCTTGTTCTTCTCGGGGTCGAGGAATCTGGCGATGTCTCCCGGCGTGCGGAAACGGGCTGTTGAGGCGGGGAGACAGACACCGTTGGCCTCCAGCAGCGGGCGGACATCTTTCACTGCACGGCTGATGATCATGGCGGTGGTGTTGAACAGCTGGCCGAGAAGCTCCTGAAGAGAGTGTTTCCGCAGGTAGAGGACGGTGACCAGGATCTGGTCGGCGGGAGTGAGTGTGGGTTTGCGGCCGGTGCCCGGGGCGAGGCGGCGTCGTCCGCCGCGGGCTGCGTGGCGGGCCTGCTCACGGCGCTCTTCCAGCCTGGGGATCAAGGAGTGGGTCAGGTCGCTGAGGTGCTCGCGGGACATGCCAGTCAGCTCTAGGTCCTGCAGGTCGTGGAGCAGGAGAGGGCGAGAGCCCTCGGCTGGCCATCCGCGTTGCCGGGGAAGGACTGGGCACGGTTGGTGATCTGTGGGTGAAAGGTGTAGTTCCAGTCTCCGTGGAAGCGGTGGCGTGTGATCGGCAAGGCGGCGATGGCTTGGTCGCTGACCCGGATGCCGGTTGGGTACTCACCGCTGTCGAGTTCGGCCTGCACTGTCAGACCGGTGCGACTGGTCGTCGCGGAGATGGCCCGAAGCATGACTTCATGGCTGGTCAGGGGCCTGCCGCGCCAGTTCATGGTGATGTGCGGGAACAGCCGGTGTTCGATCTTGTTCCACTTCGACGTGCCCGGCGGCAGGTCACACACGGTGATCTTCAGGCCGGTCTCGGCGGCGAGGTCGGCCAGGTGGGTCTTCCAGCCGCGGGTGCGGTAGTGGAGCCCCGCCGTCGGCGGTGATCAGCAGTCGGCGGGCGCGGGGGTAGTCGTGCCGGCCTCGGGCCCGCCACCAGCGCTTGATCGACGCGACAGCGAATGCCGCCGTGTCGTGATCGGTGCCGATGGTGACCCAGCCGGTGTTCGCCGCCATGTCGTAGATCCCATATGGGATCGCCTTCTCGGCGTGGCCCGGGAAGTCGTGCGTGTTGACCCTGACGGGCTGCCATTCGTGCCCGGCGTTCTTGTATTCGCCGATCAGCTCCCTTCTTCTTGGTGTCCACGCTGATCACCGGGTCCCCGGCGTCCCGGTGGCCGCGTGCCTGCTCGTTGAGGTATCGGAACTGGGCGTCCCTGTCCGGGCGTCGGGTGCCTTCGATGGTCTTGGCGCTGGCCTGCAGGCTGAAGCCTTCCTGCCGGAGCAGGCCGGCGACCGTGTCGGCGGAGACGCGATGGCCCTGCCGGGTCAGCTCCGCCGCCAGCTTCCGGGTCGACTTCGTCGTCCAGCACAGCGGTGACATCGGATCGCCCCGCTCGTCAGGCTCGACCAGCGCCGGCCGCAGCCCCGCATTCAGCTCGGTCACCTTCTTCCGGCCTCCACCGGGACGCCGGACCCGCCCCAACAGGGCTTGGCCAGACTCCAGTTCAGCCATCCCGCGCGAGACCGTGCCCTCCCGGACCCCAGCCGCAGCGGCGACCAGCCTGATCCCGCCATGCCCCAGCGACCGCGCTTCCGCTCCTATGGCGAGCCGACGTTGACGCTCGTCCAGATGCGGCAACAACACCTGGAACTTCGCAGCCAGGGTGGCCTGGGTGGCCTCAATCCCTTCCGCTCTCCGCATACCAGAACAACGATCCCCGCAACTGGAAGCCACGACTTGTTCCCCGGCACGCCCTAATACTGCAACGGGGTCTGCCGTGACTGCTGGCCAGGTTGGTCGTTGGTGTGGTTACGGGTGGGGACCTTGCTGATGTGCGTGTGTGGGCGAGTGAGTTGGATGCGGTGCACGGGTGGTTTGTGCACCGGTCGGAGCCGCGGGAGTCGGCGCTGGTCTATATGCGGGGGCTGATCGCTCCGCTTGAGCGCAAGAACGGCTGGACGCTGGCCGAGGAGGCAGGCCACGGCGGGCCGGACCGTATCCAGAGGATGCTGAACCGGATCGAGTGGGACGCCGACGAGGTCCTCCACGACGTGCGCGACTACGTCCTGGAACACCTCGGCGACCGCGAAGCCGTGCTGATCGTCAATGACACCGGCTTCCTGAAGAAGGGCGTCCGTTCGGCCGGCGTGCAACGGCAGTATTCGGGCACAGCCGGCCGAACGGAGAACTGCCAGATCGGGGTGTTCCTCGCCTACGCCACCGGCCGCGGACGCACGCTGATCGACCGGCGGTTGTATCTGCCCACGTCCTGGACGGACGACCGGGACCGCTGCCGCCGGGCCGGCATCGACGACCACGTAGCTCCCGAGACGAAGGTGGTCATGGCCAAGGCGATGGTCCGAAAGGCCATCGCGGACCGGATCCCGTTTCGGTGGGTGACGGCGGATGCCGCCTACGGGTTCAGCAAGGGCTGGCGGTTCGAACTCGAGCAGGCGGACGTCTTCCAGGTCATTGCCACCACCCGGCACGACACCGTCGTCACCCGCTGGGCACTCGACCACCCCGTCCACGACCTGTTTCCCGGCCTGCCACGGCAGAAGTGGAAGCGCCGTTCCTGCGGCGAAGGAGCACACGCCGACGGATCTACGACTGGGCCCGCGTCGAGGTCAGGCCCTGGCACCGCGAAGACCGCCGGCACTGGGTCATCGCCCGCCGCAGCGTCAGCCGCCCCGAGGAGATCTCCTACTACATCGCCTACTGCCCCGCCGACACCACCCTGGATCAACTGATCCGCATCGCCGGCAGCCGCTGGGCGGTGGAGGAGTGCTTCCAGACCGCGAAGCAGGAGTGCGGCCTGGACGACTACCAGGTCCGCCGCTATCCGGGCTGGCACCGCCATATGACCCTCGCCATGGCCGCCCACGCCTGCCTCACCGTCCTGCGCGCCCGCCACCTGGACACGGACAAAGCAGAAACGGATCCTCCCAGCTCATCCACCTCAGCCTCGCCGAGATCCGACGCCTGATCACCCGCCTCACCGACCGTCGCCCCACTCCCATCGACCACGTCCTGCACTGGTCGACATGGCGCCGACGACGCCAACACCAAGCCCGCACCACAAACGACGCGGACACAGCCCCTGAAAACTGCCCAGCAATCAGAACAGACACCGTTCCAGTACTAGTCCGCGGCCTACAAGAAGATCGACCCGCTGATAACCGCCGCGGTCATCAGCTAAGGGAGCGCCCCGCCCGTCACGGCAGGCGCACCACTACCTCCGACCTCAGACAGGTCAGAACGGGCTCATTACATATCGCGGGGCAGTGTCGAATTTATCCGGGCAGCCGTGACAACTCACCTCACTTGCGGTAGAAAATAGTCCGTACTCTCGCATGCATCAACAGATGAGCTGGGTTGACGTAAGGACACGAACCAGTTGTTCCCCGAGGGGGGTAAATGAGCTACCCAACTCCTCTAGTTGGCAGAGGAATTAACTCCACACCCGTTGGGGCGGTATATTTCTCTGCGGTCGACAGACAAGCTCAAGCTTTCCTTAAGGAAAAGGAGCGAAGGGCGGCAATCGAGCGCAGCCTCCTCTTGAACGTGCTCTTCGAAGAGGCTGTCATAATTCCGGATGTCTTCTTTTTCATATCACAGGGCCTCGATGATCACATAAAGGCTTTCGATGGACAGGTGCGCGATAGCTTACTGGAGACTGCCATCTCCTCCGGAATCGTCATTCCGGCCCTCCGGGAAAACTATTCAAGTTTTTCCGAGGCTCATGACGATATCCGTCAATCAGCAGGGCTTGGACTTCTTGAATCGGAGTCATGCGAAAGATTGGCGGCGAAATTAGATATTGCAGCAGCTAGGGCGGGTGAATCATTCAAGACTATCCGCTGGGGATACGAGAGCGTAGGAAATGCGTACAGTCAAAAGCTTATCAAGCTACTGCAGCCAGACCAGGAAAACGATACAGCGCCGGACCAATCTCCAGCTTTTCGCGAGATCTGGGAGGCAACGCGAATATGGCGTCAGGGTGCCCTTACTGAGGCCAAGGAAAGAGGGGGAGCCGGATTTCGTCGCGGCACGTACATGACGGTCATCGGCGAATCGCTTGGAATATACGACGTACCGATCAACGACATCAGCCAACTTTTTGATGCGGCGAGCAATGAGCATCAACTCCGCTCCCTAAAGGCTCTTTGCTACTGGATGAACGAGTGCTATGCATACAACCAGGCTCGCTCTTTCGGTGCTATACCGAGCATGCCTAACTTCCATCCAAAGCTTGGTCCGGTATTGGTGCAAGCGCTTGAGCCACCCGTAGTTGACGTCGGCGTGGACGTTCAGGGGCGATCTTTCGCGGCAAAATTCCCTCCTCCTCGCGTCCTGCTCGATATGGATTCCCAGGTCTTGCTCTCCATACGTAACAGCTCAAGCGTGGAAGAGTTCTTCGTTGCTTTGAAGCAGTGGCGAAGCGACCCGTCGAATGAGCGCCTGGCGCGCTGGGTTGGAAAGTGCTTTGAGAGCTACGGGAGAATTTTGCAAGAGGCCGCCTATAAGGGGTTGAAGGCTGACGAGGGGCTTATCCAATTAGTCTTGGCGAACACACGGGGACCGGCGGCTGGCGTAGGCTATGCGGCGAGCCTCGCCACGTCATCGATCGCGACAGAGATTCTTGCTAACCATCAGCTGAAGTATGGACTATTTGCCGCAATTGGCACCATGGGATACGCGACCTTTAGATGGACCAGAGACAGACCCAGAAAGCAACAGAAAGAATTCCGAGCAATAGAACTCAATCTTCCGCAATTTCGCGCACCCGGAAATAGTCCTTAACGTTTGCTTGCCGTGGGAGACGGTCTACAAACGCCATCGCCGCTGGTCGGCGGACGGTTCTTGCCGGTGTCCGAGGGGTCCCATCACGGCGGGCACGGAGCGAGGGGCCGGGGCCGCCTGTGTGACGGGCTTGCATACCCCCTGCTGAGGCGCGGGGTGAGCGCGCTCGGTGGTGGCTCAGATGGATTTGAGGACGCGGATGCGGTCGGCGATGGCGCGGCGGGCGACGTCGGAGGTGAAGGCGATGGAGTCGAACTCGTGCGGGGCGCCGGGGTGCAGGTGGAATTCGACCGGCACGCCGGCGCGGCTGAGTTTGGTGGCGTAGGCGGTGTCTTCGTCGCGGAAGACGTCGAGCTGGCCGACCTCGATGTAGGCCGGCGGCAGGCCGGTGGCGTCCTCGAGGCGGGCCGGGGCCGCCGTGGCCGGGACGTCGGGCCCGTCGGCGGCCTCGCCGAGCAGGGCGGGCCAGGCGGTGAGGCTGTCGTCGTAGGACCACAGCGCGTAGGGCGCGATGTGGGGGTCGGGGGTGGTGGTGCGGTCGTCGAGCATCGGCATGATGAGGATCTGGCGGGCGATCTTGGGGCCGCCGCTCTCGCGGGCGAGGATCGACACGGCTGCGGCCATGCCGCCTCCGGCGCTGTCACCCATCACGCCGATCCGGTCGGGGTCGACGCCGAGCTCGGCGGCATGCTCGTGCAGCCAGCCCAGTGCGGTGTAGGCGTCCTCGAGCGGAGTCGGGAAGGGGTGCTCGGGGGCGCGTCGGTACTCGCCTGACAGCATCGGCACGCCGCCGGCGGAGACGTAGCGGGCGACCGGGCCGTCGAACAGGTCGATGTGGCCGAAGATGTATCCGCCGCCCTGGAAGAACAGCACGGCCGGGCCCGGCGCCGCGCCGTCCTTACCAGCGCATGGTGATCCGCGCGCCGTCGCCTGCAGTCGTGTGGTACTCGCTGGTCTGCACGTCGGCCGGGATCGGCTGGGCCGTTCCCGCGGCGCCGATGATCGGCTCCCACATGGCGCGCCGCGCCGCGATGTCCCCCACTGCCGGTGGTGTGGCGTCCGCCATCGCGCCGGCCATCGGGGCCAGCGCCTCGGCGATTTCGGGATCCAGACTGAGTGCCATGGTCTTTTCCTTTCGGTGGAGGATCGGCGTCAGGCGGCGGACGGGACCACGATGACCTTGCCGTGCACCGCGCCTTCGGCGGCCCGGGCGTGGAGCGCCGGCAGCTCGGCCAGCGGCACCCGCTCGGCGACATCGACGCGCAGCTCGCCGCGGTCGATCAGCGCTACCAGCTGGGCCAGCTGGTCGGCGTCGCTGCGGACGAACAGGTCGATGCCGCGTACGCCGCGCTCCTCGTCGCTGGGTGCGGGCATCCACACCGTCGTGTTCACCACGACCCCGCCCGGGCGGACGAGGGTGACGAGCGCGGCCAGCTCGGCCGGGTCGACCGGCGCGAGGTTGAGTGCGAGGTCGACCGGTTCGGTCACCGCTGCGGTCACTCCGGTGGTGGTGTGGTCGATGACTTCGTCGGCGCCGGCTGATGTGACTGCCTCGGTGCTGCGCGGGCCGGCTGTGGCGATGACGTGGGCGCCGGCGTTCTTGGCCAGTTGCACGGCGTAGCCGCCGACCGCGCCGCCGGCTCCGTTGATCAGGACGCGTTGCCCGGCCGTCAGCTTGCCGTGGTCGAACAGCGCCTGGTAGGCGGTCAGGCCCACCAGGGGCAGTGCGGCGGCGTCAGCCAGGGGGACGCTCTTGGGGGCCGGGGTCAGGGCTTCCGCCGGCGCGAGGACGTACTGCGCGGCGGCTCCGGTGCCGTCCATCGGCAGGAAGCCGACGACGTCGTCGCCGACGGCGATGCCGGCCACGCCCTCGCCGACCGCGTCGATGGTGCCGGCGACGTCGATGCCGGGCGTGTGCGGCAGCTGCACCGGTATGGGGCCTCGCATGAAGCCGGCGCGGATGTTGCCGTCGACGGGGTTGAACGACGTCGCGGCGACGCGGATGCGGACCTGCCCGGCCCCGGGGACGGGCTGCTCCACGTCCTCGTAGCGCAGGACGTCGGAGTCGCCGTACTCGTGGAAACGCACTGCCTTCATTTCGGTTCTCACCTTCACTGCGATCGATGTTGCTTCGAATTCGAAGCAACTGTTGATGACGGTACCTCTACTTCGAATTCGAAGCAAGTGTTGTGGGTTACTGCCGGTGCGAGCGCATCGCGGCGGCGAGTTCGACGGCGGCGCGGCCGATGCAGGCGCGCAGCCGCGCCGCGTCGCTGAGCGCCGTGGCCTGCCAGTCGGCGGGGCCTGCGACGACGACCGTGGGCACGGGTTGCGAGCACCGGGGTCGCCACCACCAGCCCGTCCGCTGTCACGACCGCCGCGATCGCCTCCCGCAGGTCGAGGCTGGCGCGGCCCTGGGCGGAGTGCTGAGCGAGGTCGGCCGCCAGCCGGTGCAGCTCCAGCACCTCCACCTCGGCGCGTGCACCCGGCTGCCAGTGACCGGCACACGGCCTCCGCGACCAGGTCCGCGAGCAGGCGGGTCGGGCGCCCGTAACCGACGCCGGCGCACAGGACGGCCAGAGACACCGGGCTCCACGCGGCGGTGCTCATCCCGGCATCGTGTTCATGGCTTCTGCGCTGCGGCCGGGCTGTCGTGCCGTCCCCGGGGAGGGCCAAGGACGACGTTGCGCGAGGCAGGGGATGTTCATGGCCGGTCCTCGGGATACGTGGGCGGCGGCGCCGTCCTCCTGCTCGTAACCCTGCGCCGCGGCACTGTCCGAACTCCATGTTCTGCGGTGCTCAGTCGGGCCCAACACTGCCCACACCGTGTGCTCACGAGGTCACCGCATCGGGCCGGGCGACCCTCGCGCCCGTCCGATCCACCTGTCCGGGTGGCACCGGAACTCACGGAGGAGTTCAGTTCCAGCTCCGCCTGGGGTGGCTGGACGGCACCACGCCACACTCTTCGAATTCGAAGCAGTAGACTCCGGTCATGCCTGATTCACCGCCGTCACTCGACCCCGTGCAGCTCGGCGCCTACTTCGACCTCATCGAGGTGACCAGCCTGCTCCGGCATGCAGTCGAGCAGCAACTGCGCGAGGCCGGCGATCTCAGCTATGTGCAGTTCCAGCTGCTGGCCCGCCTCGGGGACTCTCCGACGGGCAGCCACCGCATGACCGACCTGGCCGACGGCGTCGTCTACAGCCGCAGTGGCCTGACCTATCAGGTGGATCTGCTCCAGAAGGAGGGCCTGGTCGTCCGGGCTCCCTCGCCGGACGACGAGCGGAGCATCACCGTCACCCTCACCGATGCCGGGCGTGCGCTGCTCGCGAAGGTGCTGCCGGGTCACATCGAGGTGGTCAACGGCCTGCTGTTCGAGCCGCTTTCGCGCGACGACGTCAAGGCCCTCGCCGACCTGCTGGCTCCGGTGCGCGACCACATGCGCTCGACGCCGCCCCGCTCGGCCGCGCCTCGCCGCCGTAAAGCCGGAGCATAAGGACTCGACCCAGACCACGCAGTAGGGACACGACACGTCCCGCTCGACGCCGGGCCAAGGGGAAGCGACGAGCCACGCCGAGGACAAGGGCTGTGGCGTAGCACCCGGACGACGTCGAGTCGGTGCTGCGTACATGCGAGCAGCGCTCTCCGTCCCGTGAGCTGCCCCGCACTCGGTACCACTCACGTAGAAAGCGCTTCATCCCACCGATCTTCGGCGGCAAGACATGCCTGACGAAAGGAGCTCGGATTGGGTGCGAGGGACCTGGCAGACCGGCTGGCGGAGGCTCGAGCCGGTGCGCTCGTGGGCAGGGAGCAGGAGCGGGCGGTGCTCGACCTGATGCTCTCGGGCGCGGCGCAAGCGCCGCTCGTCGCCTACCTGCACGGTCCCGGCGGCATCGGCAAGGCCTCGCTGGTGCGCTACGCCGCCCGGCAGGCCGAGCTCGCCGGCCGCCGCGTGGTGCACGTGGACGGACGGTTCCTCGACGCCGACTCGAGGAGGCCGCCGCCCCGGCGTGCGCCGAACCCGGCACGGTGCTGGTCATCGACACCTTCGAACAGTGCCAGCCCCTCGAGACGTGGCTGCGCGACGCCTTCCTGCTACGGCTCGCCCACCATGCGATCGTGGTGGTGGCCAGCAGAGTCGCCCCCGACGCCGACTGGTCGCTGGACCCTGGATGGGCGCGACTGTTCACCGCACTGGCCGTGCAGCCGCTCGACGCCGCCCAGTCCGACGCCCTGCTCGCCGCCCGGGGGGTCCCCGCCGAGCAGCGCGGCGCCTTCGGCGCCTTCGCCGGAGGCAGCCCGCTCGCTCTCTCGCTGGTCGCCTCCCTGCCCCCGTCCGCACCCGGCGCGCCGTGGTACCCGACCGGCGGCGTGCTGACGACCCTGGTCGAGCGGCTGGTGGGTGACCTGCCCAGCGCCGTCCACCGGCGCGCCCTCGAGGTCGTCGTACAGGCGTACGTCACCCGTGAGCCCCCTGCTGCGCGCGGTACTGGGTGACGAGGACACCCATACGGTGTTCCCCTGGCTGCGCCAGCTGCCCTGCATCGAGGTCACACCTGAAGGGCTGCACCCGCACGACGCGGTGCGGACGGCCCTCGAGGCCGACCTGCGCTGGCGGGACCCCGAGCGCTACGACGACATCCGCGCCCGCATCTCCCTCGCCGGCCTGCACGCCGTACGCTCCGCCACCGCCGACGACGCGCTCCTACGAGTCGCGGAACGGATGTTCCTCTTCCGCGACCACGAGGGCCCGGACGATCTGTACAACTACCGGACGCACCCCCACATCGAGGACACTCCGCTGCGGCCCGACGGCGTGCCCGCCGTGCTGCGCGTGGCCGAGGAGGCCGAGGGCCCGGCATCGGCAGCGGCGGTCGCGCACTGGCTGCGTCGCCAGCCGGACGCCTTCCGCGTCCACCGCTATGCGGGCTCCACCACACCTGTTTCGTTCATGGCCATCCTGCGGCTTGACGCACCGCTGCCCGAGGACCGTGCCGAAGACCCGGTCATCGCAGCGGTCTGGGACCTCGTGGAGACGGCCGCTCCCCTGGGACCGGGCGAGCATCTGGGCATCCGCCGCTTCGCGGTGCAACCCGGCGGGCACCAGCGGCCCTCACCCCTGATGGAACTCAGCAGCCGGCGCACCATCGGCGAGGAGATGAGGAGCCACGGACGCGCGGTCACCTTCAGCGTCTTCGAAGACGCCGACCGGTGGGGACGCTACCTCGCCGAGGCCGGAATACCGGAAATGAGCAGCACAGGTGTGTGCCTCGGGCAGGCGCTGGCCGCGATGCTCGTGGCATGACCAAAGCGAGTGTCCCGATCACCGTCTTCGCCCGTATAACGTCCAGCCCCGCCCACACCTACCAGGTCATCGTGCCGATCGACCTCGCCCGGGTGTTCAAGCCGTGGGGACCGTTCCCCGGCGTCGCGGAAGTGCGCGACCAGACCGGCACCTGGAACCAGCCGGGGATGTCGCGCCAGACCTGGTTCACCGACGACTCCAAGGCCGACGAGCGGCTTACCGAGATCGCGGAGGGGCACGGGTTCGCCTACGAGCCGAGTGGCTTCACCAACGTGCTGGCCAAGCTGACCTCCGGGGTGCGCGGCGAGTGGTCGTTCCTGCCCGATGGCACCGGCACGTCGATCCGGTGGACCTACGACTTCCGGCCGCTGCCAGGCCGCCGCTGGATCGCCGCGGGGCCGTTCAAGCAGCTCTGGATCCGCTACATGGGCGCTGCACTCACACGGATGGTGACCGTGGTGCAGGAAACGCCCAATGCCATCATGGAGAAGTGAGCGCCCTGAGCGGCCGGTGGTTTGGACTCCGCTACCACCGGCCGGTGCCTGCGTAGTTCAGCGGCGTTGACCTTGACGTGAGGCAAGGCCGGGCACAGCAACCGCCGTCACCCGGCGTCGCGGTGAGGTTGGAGAAGATCTGCCGCGTCAGGTTGATTCCGAGTTGGCCGACCGGTCTGGAGCGACGTGAGCAGAGCTCTCAGGCGCGCTGCGGGATGAAGGGGGTGGCGGCGGAGCGGGCCCGCTGCCACATGCCGGACATCTGCTCCTCGGGACGCTGCTGCTCGCCGTGCAGGGCGTTGAGCACCACCAGGCATCCGGTCAGCGCCGGCACCGCCCACTGCGCGAAGGCCAGCTGCTGCTGGGCCGAGTCGATGTCGATGGGGTGCTGGGCAGCCTTCTCGGCGTCCTCCGGGTCGGGGGAAGAAGCAAGCTCGACCTTCTTACCCAGGACACGGGCGTAGGCAGTTGCGGCGAGGGCCGCGACGGTGACGGCGGTCTTGACCGCGGTGGAGGCCCCGACCCCCTTCTGGGTGGCGACGCGGTGAGCGTTCACCGCAAGCAGCCCCCCGCCGCCGAACAGGTGCGCGCCGATGGCCGCAGCGTTGACGGGTGTCCACTTCGCCCATCCCGATGAGGCGATCCGTGCCCTGGCCTGGGCGGTTTCGCTCACCTCCTGTGCTGCCCCGTTGAGACCGACCGCGCCCATGAGGGAGCCGCCGAACCAGGCTGCCAGGCCCACATCGTGCAGGCTGCGGATGAGGGTGTTGCGATCGGACATGACAGTGCTCCTTGGAACTGGGGACGGGTGCCGACGGGAATGTCGAGTACCACCCCAGCCTCGCCGCAGCCTTCACCGGCCGCTATCCCGACTGACCCGAACGGATGCCAGGCACCCGAGCGAGCCCCCACGGCCGCCTGACGTGCCTGGCTGGTGATCGACTCCCATTCGGGCCGCGCCGCGGCATGGGTGCGGTGAACGATTAGTCCGGCCGACCAATCGGGTCTGCACTGGTATGACTCGAATCATCGCTGACATCTCGGTCTCTCTCGACGGCTTCGTCACCGGCCCCGACCCCGGCCCGGACAACGGTCTGGGCACCGGCGGTGAAGCCCTGCACACCTGGGCGTTCTCCGACGATCCTGACGACCGCCGGTATCTGCGCGAGGGCACCGCCCGCTCGGGTGCCGTCGTCCTCGGTCGTCACCTCTTCGACGTGGTCGACGGGCCGAACGGCTGGAACGACAAGGTCGGCTACGGCGCGGACCAGGTCGGCAGGCCCGCGTTCGTCGTCGTGACGGCCTCGCCGCCGGGGTCGGTGCGGCTCACCGGGCTCGACTGGACGTTCGTCAGCACCGGCCTGCCCGACGCCGTCGCGGTGGCACGAGAGCGCGCCGAGGCGTCGTCGTCGGACACCGGCAGGAATCTCGACGTCGTCCTCATGGGTGGCGGCGCCACGATCGGTTCGGCACTCGACGCCGGGCTGGTGGACACGCTGACGCTGCACCTCGCCCCCGTCGTGCTGGGCGCCGGGACGCCCTTGTTCACCGGCAGGGCGCCGCGCACGCTCGCGCAGCGGAGCGTGACCCCGACATCGACGGCGACGCACCTGACCTACGACGTCCTCTGAACCGACCGACGAGAAGGGACCCTCCCGGCGACGACCGGCGGCCCAGGACCGAGTGGTCCGTGCGAGGTTCGGAGTGCGCCTGCACACCCGGCAGAAAATAATAGCCATGGACATAGTAGCCATGTATTGTATTCGGCATGAGCAAGGTACTACCGGACCCCACGCCCGGCTTCCTGGTATGGCGGCTCGCCAACAAATGGCGCGTCGCGGTCGATCGCGCGGTGGCTCCGCTGGGCCTCACCCACGCGCAGTACTCACTGGTGGCGTCGCTGTACGGCATGCAGCGCGCCGGTGAGCGGCCCAGCCAGCGCCGACTCGCCGACCACACCGGCCTGGAGGCGCTGTACGTCTCGAAACTGGCGCGCACCCTGGAGTCGTCCGGTCTGATCGAGCGCACCCGCGACCCCCGCGACCCCCGCGCCGTACAACTCGCCCTCACCGAGCAGGGGCAGGCCGTCACACGGCAGGCCATCCCTGCGGTCCAGGAACTGCTTCAGCAGTTGCTGGAACCGCTCGGCGGCCTCGACACCCCGCGGACGCGCGCGTTCACCGACGAGCTGACGACCCTGCTCGACGCACCCCTCACGGCATCCCTACCGACCGACGAGAGCACCAAGGGGACAACATCATGACTACCGCTGCATCCACCGCCGAACCCGTCGCCGACGCCCGCGCCCTCGCTCTGGCCCACTACGCCGCCCGCGGTGTCCTGGAGCACGTCCTGGCCCGGCACCGCATCACCTTCCAGCAGCAGATCGCCCTGCGCGCCGCCCTGACCGCCGACGCCCCGCTGACGCCGGACGATCTCGTCGCCCGGGTCCACGACTCCCTCAAGAGCGACCGCGTCGGCATCCGCGCCACTCTCGACGAACTGCTGGCCGAGCACCTGCTCGTCGCGGACGGTGCGTACCTTCGCCCCACAGATGCGGGGCGCGATCTGGTCGCCGCCGTCGGCGCGGAGACCGCTCCTCTCAGCGCCCGTGTCTGGGGCGGCATACCCGCCGCGGACCTGGCTGCCACCGGCCGTGTCCTCGCCCTGGTCAACGAGCGGGCCAACGCGGAGCTTGCGGCGCTGACGGCCTGATCGCCTACCCGGCTGCCCGGCTAGCCCGGCTGGTCAGTAACCGGTGGGTCTCACCAGCGCCGACTCGTACGCGAACACCGCCGCCTGAGTGCGGTCCCGCAGTCCCAGCTTGACCAGGATGCGGCCGACGTGTGTCTTCACGGTCTGCTCGGCCACGACGAGGTGCCGGGCGATCTCCGCATTGGACAGGCCCTGCGCGATGAGTGTCAGGACCTGCGTCTCGCGCTCGGTGAGGTCGCCGACGCGCTCCTTCAGCGGAGCTCGCGGGGTGTCGTTCAGCCGGGAGAACTCGGCGATCAGCTTGCGGGTGATGCCGGGCGCCAACAGGGCCTCACCGGCCGCGACGATCCGCACGGCCTCGGCGAGCTGGTCGGCGGAGGCGTCCTTGAGCAGGAATCCGGACGCCCCGGCGCGCAGCGCCTCGTACACGTACTCGTCGAGGTCGAAGGTGGTGAGCACCAGCACCCTGACCTCGGGAGTGGCGACGGTGATGCGACGGGTGGCCTCGATGCCGCCCAGTTCGGGCATGCGGATGTCCATCAGGACGACGTCCGGGGACAGTTCGGCGACCCGCGCCACGGCGTCGAGTCCGTCGACCGCCTGCCCGATCACCTCGATGCCCGGGTGGGCGTTGAGCAGCACGGTGAAACCCTGCCGGACCATCTGCTGGTCGTCGGCGATCAGTACGCGGATGGTGCCGCTCGTCATCGGGGCTCTTCTCCTGTGGGGGCCGGCCGTGCGTCCTGTGGAGGTGCGGGCGCGCGGGTCCCTGCGGTGGATGGCGCCTTGCGCCCTGTGAATGGATCCTGCCGTGGCTGCGCACGTGGGTCCCGTCGGGGATGCGGTCACTGCGGCTTCGGACCGGGCTCGGGGAAGACTGGTGCGAGGCCGGCGGGAGGGTCGCTGCCCTCGGGGGCGGGGAGGGCGGTGCCGTCCTTCGGGAGGAACGCCGACACGGTGAAGCCGCCGTGCAGCGTCGGGTGCGCGGCGACGTGGCCGCCCAGCATCACGGCCCGCTCCCGCACGCCGAGCAGCCCGTGCCCGGCGCCGGGTGAGGACCGGGCCGGCCCGCTCGGTCGGGAGTTGGTGACCTCCAGGTGCAGGCCCCGCGGTTCGTGGGTGACACCGACCCGCACCTGGGAACCGGGGGCGTGCCGCAGCGCGTTGCTCAGCGCCTCCTGCACGATCCGGTAGGCCGACAACTGCACGCCCGGCGGATAGGCCGACGCCTCGCCGCGCGTCTCGGCGACGACCTCGAGTCCGGCGGCACGGGTGTTGTCGATCAGGGCGTCGAGCCGGTCGAGCGTGGGCTGCGGCGCGTCCGGGGCGGTTCCGGTGCCGGTCGCGCCGAGGCCGTACGGGTCCTCGGGGTTCTCGGAGCGCAGCACGCCGAGTACCCGGCGCAGTTCGGTGAGCGCCTCCAGGGCGTTCTGCCGGATGCCCTCCAGGTTCTCCCTCAGTTCTTCGGACGGGTTCTGTACCAGGTGCGGGGCCACCTGCGCCTGGATGGAGATCACCGACATGTGGTGTGCGACCACGTCGTGCAGTTCGCGCGCGATGCGGTTGCGCTCCTCCAGCAGGGTGCGACGGGCGCGTTCCTCGGCGGTTATGCCGGTCTGCTCGACGAGTTGGTGGCGGGCCTCACGGCGGCCGCGCAGGGCGGTGCCGAGGAGGACGACTGCGGTGAACAGGGACACCGCCACCACGCCGGACGGCTCGTAGTTCGCGCCGCCGATCACTCCTTGGACGGCGTAGGTGGCCAGCGCGGTCAGGGCGAGCACCTCGGCCGACACCCGGGTGGGCAGCCGCAGCGACAGCAGCAGCAGGATCATGCAGTGCGCGGTCAGCCCGGGCGGCCCCCACGGCCAACTCGGATCGCCCGGGTGTGGATCGTCGAACAGATGAGGCCGGACGGTCAGGGCGGTGACGACCGTGATGACCAGGGACATCCACCACGCCGGCATCGGACGCCACAGCGCGAGTGCCACCGTGAGGCCCTGCAACACCGCGCACAGCACGCCGAACTGGGCGCCGAGGCGGTAACTGTCGGCCAGGAAGTCGACGTTGGCGACCGCGGAGCCGAACGCCACCAGGCAGACCAGGCCGTGCGGCAGCCAGCGCAGCCACACCGAGGGCGGCAGCGGAGCCGCGCGGACCGTCCACAAGTCGTCGCGCAGCACCCGCATCAGGCGGGCCAGGCGCACCTCCACTCCCTTGTTCATCCGCCCCACCCTAAGCACGGCCGGCCTCTCGCAGCTCCGGGTTCTCCCGCAGGCCTCCGACACGCACCACCCGCGACCCGGCCCGACCCGGTTTCGGGGGCCGCTTGCCGCGGCTCTCGAAGCCGTGGAACGCCGCCCAGCACACCACCAGCACCGCGGCGAAGACCGGCAGCCAGAGCAGCCGGGCGCCCACCCAGCCCAGGTCGTCGGGCACGGTGTGCAGGCCGGGCAGGCGGCCCGCCAGGAGGCCGGTGGCCGTGGTCGCCATCAGGGCGGTCTGGTGCCAGAGGAACACCGTCATCGCGGACAGGTTCACCAGGGCGACTGCCGCCCAGACCGGCGGTCTGCGCATGCTCCGCCGCAGCCGGTCGCGCAGCAGCAGGGCCGCGCCGCACTGGGCCAGTCCGAAGGTGACCGCCGCGAGCGTCGGCGGGTCGAGGTTGGACACCGCCGCGCCGGGCACGCCGACCATCGACGCCGGATAGCCTGCCCAGGCCACGAGAACCACCGTCGCCGCCGTCCCCGCCCCGCACAGGATCCAGCCCGCACGCCTGCCCTCCAGTTCACCGCGCGTCCAGGCCGCGCCCAGCGTGTACGGCACGAGCCAGCCCGCCGCCACGTTCACCCAGCCGAGCCAGGACGGGCCGTCAAGACCGAAGCGGACCAGGTCCACATGGAGGGTCACGGCCAGCGGCCACAGCGGGTTGAGACGGGCCAGCAGCGGGGTCGCCGCCGTGAGGCCCGCGAACACCAGCAGGAACCACAGCGGTGACAGCGCCAGCTTCGCCACCGTGTGCACGGTGGCGAAGGACGCGCCGCCGAGCAGCAGACACGTCGAGGCCGCCGTCCACACGGTCGTCATGGCGAGCACCGGTAGGAACAGACGGGCCAGACGGGTCCGCAGCCAGCGGCCGTACGTCCCGCCGGCCGCCCGGGTCGAGGCGTGGCTTCTCGTCGCCACGTGGCCGCCCACCATGAAGAACACCGCGAGTGTCTGGAACAGCCAGGACACCGGGGCCAGCCAGGGCATGTGGCCCAGCGGGCTCTCGGCGCGCAGGGCGCCGCCGTCGGCGACGAGCGCGGTCACCAGCCAGTGGCCGAGTACGACGCCGAGGATCGCCAGGGCACGCAGGGCCTCGACGGCCCGGTCCCGGCCGGGCGGGGTGGCCGCGTCCAGTCGGCCGGCCGCCGCCCGGATACCGGAGAAGGACGGGAGGTAGCGTCGCCGCACCGGGCGGCCGCCGGTCTTCTCAGCCACGGGTGACCTCCCCCGCTCGGCCGAGGACGATCCGGACGACGTTGGCCAGACAGATCGATCCCGGTCGGAAGTAGTCGCTGTGTCCGCCGTCTCCGGCGGAGAACACCCGGGCACCGAAGGCCGGGGACAGCGGGTCCCTGCCGAAGCCGATCGTCGTGCCGAACAGGCCGACGTCGGCATGCGGGACCTCCGCGACCCAGTCGCCGCCGCCGCGGGCCGCCCACACCCGCGCCCGGGTCCCCAGGTCCGCCGCCGAGTCCCTGCCCGTGCCAGGACTGGCGAGGAGGACCAGCTCCGCCACGTCCAGACGGTCGGCGGCCCGCCCGCACACGACCGAGCCGTACGAATGGCACAGCAGCGTGATGCGGGTGTCCGGGCCGGCGATGCGGCGCGTGGTGCTCACGAGATCCCGCAGGTCCGGGGCCGCTTCGTCGGCCCGGTCGGGGGTCAGGGCGGTGGTGCTGACCGTGCCCGGAGTGGTGTAGCCGAGCCAGGCGATCACCGCGGTGCCGGTGCCGGCCGGTCCCTGCCGGACGAGTGCCCTGCGGAGGGACACCGCGGCGGCGTGGAGCCGCTCGTAGGTGTCCAGCGAGGTGTCCGAGCCGGGCACGAGCACGGCGACGTGGCGGGCGTGGGGCAGGTCGCCGAACACTTCGACCGCCCGGCCAAAACCGCGGCCGTCGAAGGACAGAAGCCTGCGGGAGGGCAGCGCGAGCGCACGATCGGCCGAGGCGCGGTGCCGGTCCCCGTGGTCGGCCGCCATGCGGGCCGCCAGCGCGGCGTTGGCCCGGTTGGCCGCGTACGCCCCCTCCAGGGTCGACGCCGTCACCGGTGCGAGGGCGGCGGGGGCCGGGGCGGGAATGCGCGGCCGGACCGCGGCCGTGAGCGGCACGACGACGGCCGCGGTGACCAGGACGGCCAGCAGGGCACGGACCCGTCGCCGGGCGTGGACCGTTGTGCTGTCACGGGCCGGTGCGCCCTCGCGGACCGGTCCAGGTCCGCGCGGTGCTCCGCCGTCACCCGGCCTGCCACCTCCCCGCCGGCCCGCTGCACCGAACGTTCCGCCCCCTGCACTCCTGCTGCGCCCTCGTACGGCGACCCACCCCGCTCCGACCCCCATCGCCCCCCGCCTCCCCGACCGCTCCGCCCGGCCATCGGGCGTCGCTGGAAAGGAAGTTAAGGATCACGGACCGTCGCCCGCGACCCCCTGGGGAGGTGTCCTTGGAGGTAGCTCTCAGGTACTAGGGGTACGACACCGCCCTCGACCACCGAGTCCTCTCCCCCACGCGTGCTGGAGGTGACGAGGATCAGCGCAAGGGCACCGGCCGTCTTCCGGAAGGGCGGTGGGTGTGCGGGACGAGCAGTGCCAGGGCGCCGGTCGCCTCGGACAGGTGAGGGAGAGCGCCTGCCCCGCTCCAGCGCCCGGTGGCACGCGGTCGGCCGACTGACGGAGGTCCTCCCGCTCGCGTGGCGGGACCGTACCTTCCTGCTCACGCACCGTTTCGCCGTGCCCGATCTGACATCACGGGGGCTGCCGCGGCCCCGCACGGGCCTGTAGACCGGCGACGGCCCCGACGTGTTACTGGCCGACGGCACCCGGCTGCGACCCGACACGGTCATTGCCGCCACCGGGTACCGGCCCGACCTGCACGGCCTGGTCGGGTCCCTGGGCGTACTCGACGGAGCCGGGCAGCCACTCGCCGTAGGCGCGCGACCCATCCGGAGGCCGCGCGCCTGTACTTCGGCGGATACACCAATCCCCTGACGGGTGTCCTTCGCCGGGCGGGCATCGACGCGCGCGACCGCCGACGCGTTCCGGCGCGAGACGGCGCGGGCACCCCTGCTCGCCCGCCGCATCGGCCACCGCTGTAGGTAGTGGCGCGTGGAGTCGCGACGAGCCGTTCAAGCACGGTGAGGACGGTCGGACCACGGCAGGTCATGCAGTATGGACCAAACGGGATAAATTGCATATATTTCTCTTCACCCTGCCGGGTCGTGCGGTGCCGTGAGGCGCCGCGACACTTGCCTGCCCCGAGGTGGGCGGGCGAAGAGACCGGCGGAGGTACTTTCGATGGTTCCCTCAGTGTCTTCTCCTCACGACGGCCGGTGGCCGCTGCCACGCGGTGGCGCAGGCCGCGCGACGGACCGGAAGGGAGACAATGCATGAACTGGCGCGAGCTGGCCGCCTGCCGTTCCGAGGATCCGGAACTCTTCTTCCCGGTCGGTGAGGACGGCCTGTCGCAGCAGCAGATCGAGCGGGCCCGGGCGGTCTGTCACCGGTGTCCCGTCGTGAGGGCATGCGGCGCCTGGGCCCTGCGCAACGGCGAACGCGACGGCGTGTGGGGAGCGATGACCGTGGAGGAACGCCGGAGGCGACGCCGGCGCGTCTGAGCAGGCACGATGCCCACGCTCCCCGGAATGGGGCGGACTGTCACGCGGCGGCCCGCTGCCGAGGCGAGACGGACTCCGGCCCGCATCGGAGGTACGCCTTCGCCGCACATGCCGGTCGCGAGGGACGCGCGGCGTCACGTGACGGCGCGGACGTTGCGCCTGGCCGCAGCCGCCACGTGGACCCCGGTGATCTTCACGATCTCGTGCCAGAACGGCTTGGCCGTCAGGTAGGCGCCCAGCGCGGACATAGCCCCCAGGGAGACGTCGACACTGAGGCGTCCCCGCTCGCCCCAGTAGACGTCGCGCAGATCGAGCAGCAGCGCGAACTCGTCGCAGATGAGCGCGGTGCCGCAGCCGTAGGCGGTGGCGACGACCGGGTGTCCGACGGCCCGCTCGTCACCGCGGACGGCGATCAGACCTACGCCGGTCAGTGCGGCGATGCCGAAGTTGTAGTGATGAAGGTGCTCCCCGCCGACGGACATGTTGCCCCAGGGCAGCCAGCCTCCACGGATGCCGTGGGTGATGACCCTGACGGTGCCGAAGGTGACTCCGAAGGACACCCAGGTCATCAGCAGGGACCGCTGCACCGGAGTGAGATGCGTCTTCGCCGTCTGGCGCCACCGCCGTACGAGTTGCCGCCCTCCCCCGGCGTGGCGGTCTTCCGTACTCGTCCTCATCGCTGACGCCCTTCTCGTACCTGAACAGGCCGGCGATCATCAGCAGGGTCCCGGCGACGGCCACCCGGTGTGAACGTTCGGTGGGCGGCACGGCCTCGTCCCGCGCCGGGGGTGTCGCCGCACGAGTCCATTCAGCGGCTGGGGCGGGCGGGCCGCAAACGGTGGTGATCCGTTGGTGGGTGCCGGTGCCGGTGCCGAAGGACGTCACCTCGTGGAGGGGGCGGCGCTTCGGCACACCCGATGTGAACGCTTCATGGGCGGCGCGGTCTCATCCGGCCGACCCCCCGGCCGACGTCTCGGATGCGGACAGCGCCCGTCGGACCGGATGCCTACGCTTTGCGGGCGAGCAGCTGAACCTCGCGGAACTGCCGCCGGTCGGTGGGCTGGGGCTCACGGATCATCCGGGCCACCTCGGCCAGCCCGGAACTGCGCAGCATCCCGGCGAGGTGATCGGGCGACCACCGATAGGCCGGCGCGACCGCGTGATCGAAGACCTGCGTCGCGCGGGACGGATCGTCGCTTGCCGAGAAGCAGATCAGAAGGTGGCCGTCCGGTGCCAGCACACGATGGAACTCCGCGAGGACGGCGGGGAGTTCGTGCGGCGGAGTGTGGATGATCGACCAGCGGGAGAGTACGCCGCCCAACGTGCCGTCAGCGATGCTCAACGCGGCCATCGAGCCCACGTCGAACCGCAGGCCCGGGTAGGCCTGCCGAGCCAGCTCGATCATCACAGGAGAGGCGTCGAGCCCGAACGCCGTCAGCCCCAACTCGTCGAGATGAGCGGTGACATGACCTGGCCCACATCCGAGGTCCGCGACCTGACCGCCCCCACTCGCTCGTACGGCTTCGGCGAAAACCCCCAGAACCGCACGGTCCAGGGGACTGTCACGGAGCGAGTCACGGAACAGCTGCGCGTAGGTGGCGGCAGCGGCGTCGTAGGCCTCGCGGGTGACACTGAAGGCATCGTGTTCGACCATGTCCGGGACAGTAGTACCGGGCGCTGCGGCGAGCTCAACCCGCCTCACCACCCTTGGCGCCGAGTTTCCGCAACACCCCCGTGACGTTGGCCCGGTACGTCCGTAATGCTTGCAGCCCGGCCGCGTAACGGTCACGATGCCGTGCGATGTCGGCGGCCTGCCTCTTCGCCCGCACGGCGTGCCAGATCTCGGTCGTGTGATGGCGGCGCTTGCAGGTGACGTCGGCGACGGCAGTGGCCCGCTCTTCGCGCGTATGACGGGTGTTTGCGTCGCTGTCCCGTTTCCAGGCGTCGTCCGTGTAGGCCGCGACGGGGTCGGGGTAGTGGGCGAATCCTTGTCCTGCCACACAGCGGGACCACGCATCCCACGCCGCGCGGAGACGCGGATCGCGCTTGACCGACTTGTCGATCTTGATCGTCCGCGTGCTTGCGTAGAGCCAGTCCCGCTTGCGGTCGATGCCGCGCATGAGCCGTCGATCCGCCTCGGCGTTGCAGGCCGGCCAGTCCGCGTACTCGGCGTCGGTCATGCGGCGCCCCTTGGGCGTGAGGGCCAGGTGTTTCGACGGGTCCCAGCCGTAGCCCCAGCGTCGGGCTGCGTCCAGGTCGAGGGCACCGTAGTCGGTGCCGACCGCAATGGCGACGAAGGGATCGTGAGGATCGCGGGGGTCGAGCGGGAAGTCCGGGTGGCCGCGACCGGCCATGCACTGGCGGACCAGCAACGCCGATGCCTGCCGGAATCGCCGGTAGTCCTGTGGTGTGTAGTCGAAGCGGTCGGCCGGTAGGGGGCCAAGGTCCGGCTTCGTGCGGATGGGTTCCGCAGGCTCCGGGCCGGAGGCACACACAGCCGCCAGTACTGTCGCTCCCGCTACGGCCCCGAGCCGCCCCCGCCTCGTCATGACCCGCGATGCTAGAGGTTGTCCCGTAACCAGTGGTGCGGCTGGGGCGTTGGTCGGGCATGGCTGGGGTGATCTCTGCAGGTGATCCGAAGTGGATCGAGCCGTTTGCGGGTCTGACCGAGGGGCAGTTCGCGAGG
>NZ_JBWJAQ010000037.1:0-30979 GCF_056387915.1 Streptomyces sp. GLSS-08 | reverse complement strand
CCCGAGAGCTGGACACGGAGAAAGCAGAAACGGATCCTCCCAGCTCATCCACCTCAGCTTTGCCGAGATCCGACGCCTGATCACCCGCCTCACGAACCGCCGTCCTACCCCGGTCGATGACGTTCTGGACTGGTCACACTGGCGACGACGACGCCAGCACCAAGCCCGCATCAGCCACTACAAACGACGCGGACACAGCCCCTGAAACTGCCCAGCAATCAGCACAAGTACCGTTGCAGTACTAGGCCGTGTTTTAGAAGTTGCCGGCGTGTTGGGTGGGTCGTCCGGGGAAGTCGCGGGCGGCCATCCATATCGTGAGGTCGCGGGCAATCCGGTCGATGCTGATCTCAGTGGCAACATCGTGTCACTCTGGCCAGAGTCCAGACCATCATTCGTCCTCGCACTCGGGCAACCACTCGGTGGAGATCCACGAAGGGCTCCAGGTCGTGGAGAACTGGGACTCCGCGAACAAGGACCTCTTCGGCAAGGACGGCGACCTGGCCGGCGCGGACAAGGAGTTCCAGGAGGTCAGCATGCTCGCGCTGCACCTGCTCCAGTCCGCTCTGGTCCACGTCAACACGCTGCTGGTGCAGCAGGTCCTCGCCGATCCGAAGTGGGCCGACACCCTCACTGACGCGGACCGGCGGGCGCTCTCCCCGCTGTTCTGGACCCATGTGAATCCCTACGGCCGGTTCGAGCTGGACATGAACAGATGCCTCGACCTGGACCTGACCGCCCGGGACGCCGCGCCCAGGCCGCGCGCCCCCGAGGGTAGACCGGCGGCCCTGGGGTGAGGAGCTGGGGCTCCGATCGCCTACGAACAGCATTTGGTCACCAGCACCCTCGCCGCATAACGACACAAACTGGTGTCCACTTCACGGGGGAAGGTTCAGTCGGCGTGTCTTCGTGGGCCGCGACAACCTCCTGGTGCGAGCATCTTGACGCCGTCGCCGCCGAACTCGATGGCCGCCCACGCAAAACGCTCGGCTGGGAAACCCCAGCCGAGCGCCTGCATGAACTGCTCGCGGCCTGATCGACACGACCACGTATGGCAGCGCCCCCTGAAACCGCCGTGGTAGAGGGCCTTACGCCCGTGGCGGGACGGCAGACGAGCTCAGAGCTGGGTTTCGCCGCCGTCCACGGCCAGCTCGATGCCGGTGGTGTACGTGGCATCGAAGGCGAGGAATGCGGCCGCCTTGGCGAACTCTTCGACGGTGCCGTAGCGCTTCATGGGGTTGCTCGCGGTCCGCTCCGCCCTGAACTGGTCGGCGGCCTCTTTGGACAAGTTCATCGTTTCCAGAATCCCCGAGTCGATGGGACCCGGGCTGATCGCATTGACACGGATTCCCCGCGGAAGCAGCTCGCGGGAGAAGGAGCGGGCCATCGAGCGCAGCGCCGCCTTGCCGGCCGCATAGACGCTGGTGTCCACCATGCCGATGACGTTCGCGATCGAGGTGGTGAGGACGATGCCGGCGTTCGCGCTCAGCAGCGGAGCGAGCTTCTGCACAGTGAAGAAGGCGCCCTTGACGTTGATCGCGAACAGCTCGTCGTACACGTCCTCGGTCGTCGACTCGAGGGGCGTGAGGGGTGAGATGCCGGCGTTGACGAACAAAGCCTCGATCGAGCCTAGTTCGCTCCTTACACGGCCGGCGAGCATATCCAGGTCGGACAGTGAGGCCACATCCGCCCGGACGGCCACGGCATTCTCGCCGAGCCGCTCGCGTGCCGCGTCGAGCTTGGCCTGAGAACGGCCGGTGATCACCACGCGGGCTCCGCCTTGCACCAGCAGCTCCGCCAGCGCGAGCCCCATGCCGCTGCTGCCACCCGTGATCACCACATTCTTGTCGCTGTACTTACCCATACCGAGGTTGCTCCGCTCCATCATCAAAAACATGTCGATATATCTGGATGTCGCTGTTCATGAAGCGAATCAGCCGAGGGTTTCGATCTTCATGTCGCCTGTGGTGACCGTGCGGATGTGATCGCTGGCGAGCAGGTCGTGCGGATTGCCGAGGTCGATGGCGCTGACCTCGTCGAGGCGGGCCAGCTGGGAAGGAGTGAGGTCGACCTGCAGGGCACCCAGGTTGTCCTCCAGCTGCGCGAGGGTGCGGGCACCGATGATGGGTGCCGTCACGCCCGGGGCGTTCAGGGTCCAGGCCAGTGCGACCTGGGCGGGTGTGCGGCCCAGCTCCGAGGCCACCTCCTTCACCGCATCGGCAATGGCAAGGTTGCGGTCGGTGACCCATCCCAGGGCGACGTTGAGGCTCTTGCGGTTGCCGGCGGTTTCGCCGACAACGGAGCCCGCCGGGTTCTGGTCCTCCCGGCTGTACTTGCCGGTGAGTACCCCGCCGCCCAACGGGGAGAAGGGGACCACGCCGAGTCCCATCTCCCGTGCCATCGGGATCAGGTCACGCTCTGCGGTGCGCCCGATCAGGCTGTACTCGGTCTCCAGTGCGACCAGTGGCGACCAGCCGCGCAGGTCGGCGATCGCCTGCATGCGCGACACCTGCCAGGCCGGGGCGCTGGAGATCGCCACGTACAGCACCTTGCCCTGCCTCACCAGGTCGTCCAGACCCCGCAGGATCTCCTCCACCGGCGTCCTGAAGTCCCATACGTTCACGTAGAGCAGATCGATGTAGTCGGTGTTCAGCTGCCGCAGACTGGCTTCCACCGACGCCAGCATGCTCTTGCGGTGGGTACCCCCGGAATTCGGGTCAGCGGGCTGACGCAGCGTCGAGTACTTCGTCGCCAGCACCATCTTGTCGCGGTTGGTGCGGGCGAATTCGCCGAGCAGTCGCTCGGAGCTGCCGTTGGTGTAGGTGCTGGCGGTGTCGAAGAAGTTGCCGCCGAGCTCGGTGTAGCGGCCGAAGAGCTTGCGCGCCTCGTCGCGCTCGGCGCCCCAGCCCCACTCGGTGCCGAAGGTCGCCGTGCCCAGCGCCAGCGGTGAGACCCGGAGTCCGGAACGGCCCAGCAGCCGATAAGTGTCGAGAGTGAGTGCCATCGTCTTCTCCTGTGAGGTGCGGTTCGTGGCGTTCGAGAGATGCGGATTGGTGGTCGACTCGCCCGGGTTTCAGGCGCCGAGCCCGTAGCCGCCGGCCACGGTGATGTCCTGGCCGGTGATGTAGCCGGCGGCGTCCGAGGCGAGGAAGACGACTGCTTCCGCGACCTCCTGGCTGGATCCGAAGCGCTCGAAGGGGATCTTCGAGCGCATGGCGTCCCGGCCGCTCTCGGACACCCCCAACTTGTTGAGCAGCGGGGTGTCGGTGGCCCCGGGGCTCACGGCGTTGACGCGAATCCTGCGCGGGGCCAGTTCCAGCGCGAGCGAGGGCAGCATGGCCAGCAGCGCGCCGCGTGTCGCCGCCCCCACCGTGGCGCCAGGGGTGCCGCGACGGGATCCGATGCCGACGGTCAGCACGATCGAGCCGCCGTCGTTCATGAGGGGAAGGGCCTTTTGGAGGGTGAAGAACTGGCCCTTGAAGTTGAGGTCGGCGTGCTCGTCGAACGATTCCTCCGTCACCTCGGCAACCGGTGCCGGACGGAAGATCCCGGCGTTGAGGAAGAGCAGGTCCAGCGATCCGAACCGCGCCGACACCGCCGACATCAGGGCGTCGGTGTCGGAGAGCACGCGCCCGTCGGATCGGACGACGAGCACGTCGCCGGGGAGCTCGGACTGCGCCCGCGCGAGGGACTCGGGATTCCGTCCGGTGACCGCGACCTGGTAGCCGCGGGCGTGCAGCAGCTCGGCCGTCGCTCTACCGATCCCGGTCGTCCCCCCGGTGATGAGCGCTGTAGGCATGGCAAAACCCTTCGTCGCTGAACGGTGGGTGAGACTGCATCGCAAGTGGGGAACTCCCCGCTTGTCCCACCGTACACTGAACCGGGGACATCCCCGAATCGTTCCCGAGCCTCATCCGACACTCACGATCGCGAAGGTCATGACACCTCCACGCAGCACCCTGCGCGCCGACGCGCAGCGCAACCGCGAGCAGCTGATCGCCACGGCCGCCGAAGCCTTCGCGTCCGGACGCGCGATCTCGCTGGACGCGATCGCCAAACGCGCGGGAGTGGGGAACGCCACCCTGTACCGGCACTTCCCCACCCGAGAGGATCTGGTCGAAGAGGTCTACCGGGACCAGATCCGGCCCTTGCGCGAAGATGCGCGCACCATGCTGGCTACCAAGCCGCCCGCGCAGGCCCTCCACGCGTGGATGCTCCGATTCGCCGACTGGGCCGGTGAACGACGCGGCATCTGCGAGGCCCTGGTCGCCATGAGCGCTTCCGGCCGCTTCGGCACCGGACCGGTCTGCGACGAGGTCCAGCAGGTCCTGGCGATGGTGCTCGAGGCCGGCGCCACAGCAGGAGAACTGCGCAGCGACATCGACCCGGTCGATGTTGGCGGCATCCTCGCCGGTTTGCTCTCCGTGGCCGGCGCACCCGAGCAGCGCCCCCAGCTGAACCGAATGCTGGACGTCGTCGTCGACGGACTCAGGCCCCGCTAAAGCGATACGCCAGCGGTTCGGCGAGACGTCGGCCCATGCCGGACGGCATGGCTGCTGCCGCGGCGGTCGTGGTACCCCAGACCTTGGTGAGGACCGTCGGGATGGTTGCCTACCTTTGGCTCGTTACCCGCCTCGCGACAGCGCCCGAACGGCTCGTCAGGTGTTCCTGCCATCGCCGCCCAAGGGGGACCACCGAGGTGCGCCGCTCAAGGGGGATCACCAAGGTGGACCCAGAAGCCGCCAGTAGTTGATCTTGGAGGCGTCAGCGCTTCCGGCGGGCGGCGGGGCCGCGTTCGGCGACGTGTCGGGCGACTGCGAGCCTCACCCTGCGCTACATGTCCGTTCCCCGTAGCTATACGAGAACAGGGCCGTGAAACCCGCGGGTTCGCGATAATTGAAAGTATTTCAGCGGGAACCCGCGGGTCCGATGGCACCATTTTCGGGGATGGACTCGCGGGTTCACGGCGAACACGCTGGGTCAGTGTCGAGGCCGGTCTGGCGAAGCTCACCGGCGAGGTGGAATCCGACCGCTACGGCGCACGCCACCGCCGGAACCACCCGCACGTCCCCTGCCGACCCGCCGGGAGTACGAACACCGGCGCACCCGACACCAGGACCCCGATCCGAGCAGCTGCTGCTGCTGCTGACCCGCTGCCATGCCGCCCGACACTGGCGTCCTGACCCCTCTTGGGGCACAACAATCATGCGAGCAGCGCGTGGCGTCGTGTTCCCTGACGTCACACGGGTGAGCATGTGCGAACCCAGCCCTCTTCCCACACCGAGGCGATGCGATGCCCGACCGCGCCGACCATGTCAGCCCCGAGAGGGTCGCACCAAGGTGGACCTTGCGGCACCGGCCGCCGGAGCAGTCGCTGTTCAGCGGCATCTACGGACTGGTGCTGGCCAGCGCCCTGGTGGCCGCGCTGGACGCGACGGGCGAGAAGGCCGATCCCGGTCCGGACGCGCTGTGGGTCCTGCTCACCGCGCTGGCGTCGGGCGCCGCCCATGGGTATGCGCACGTCATCGCCCAGCGTGCGTCCGTCGACAGGGCAGCCACCATGAGCAGACGGCGGTTGGTGCTCGCCGAGTGGCCCCTGGTCGCCGCCGTGCTGCCCACGGTGGGGATGCTGCTTGGCGCGGCAGCCGGGTGGTGGGCAGAGGCTGGGGCAGTGGACACGGCCCTGCTGTTCAACACCGTCGCCTTGTTCGGCTGGGGCGCCTGGGCCGCCCGCACCGCCGGGCACGGATGGCCGTCCTCGTGCCGGGCAGGGGGTCTGGACATGCTGATCGGCCTGGTGATCGTTGTCGCGAATGCCCTGATCAAGTAGCCAGGCCGTCGGGTGCCGTGTCGGCGAGAAAGGCCGCGAGTCCTTGATCCGTAGGCCGTGTCCCGCCTCTGCCGGCGTCGACTACCTGCGTCGCTTCGTCTTCACCCGGACCGCAGATCGGTCGGACACGATGAGGACGCTTCAAGAATCCCGAAGTTACGTCACAAGCCCGCAGAGCCCCCGGGGGAGGAACAACCCCCTGGCCACGGGCACAGGGACTCAGCGGGGCTGAGGGGAACCCACGGAATGTCGCACATCCGGCAGGATCGGGGCGCCACCACGTGGTGAGGCCCGCGCTGGTGTTGCGAGGGTCCTGAAACTGCGTGACTTCGTCGGTCGTTACGCACGGGCCACGAGCGGCTCTTGGCTTCGCTGAGCTGCTGTCGGCCGGGTCTCGGCCGCGGTGTGCCTCTGCGAGGTGGCGCCAGAGTGGGCTGGCGTTGGTGGCAGGGGTGAGGTGGCCTCACCGGAGTTCCACCGTGTATGAGCTTCCGCTGAATTCCCAGCCGTCGGTGCCTTCGCCGATGTCGGCGACGATGATGTCGTCGATGAAGCGGTCTTCGAAGTCGTCGTCGCGCAGGTCGCCGGCAAGCCACAGGGCCTCAATGTCGCTCCAGTCGCCGCGGCTTGCGTCGATGCGCAGGGGGGCGGCGCGGCGGTTGCCGCGTTCGCGTTCGTCGTTGCCTGTTCTTACTAGGCCGCTGATCTCGTACTGGCCATCCTTGACGGTGTCGGTGAGGGGCTCGGCGGGCACGAAGGCGACGTTCTCGTAGGCGGTGTGGATGAGGTCTCGGTAGCTGCGGCGGATGTTGTACTCGGCGTCCGAGAGCCACTTGATCAGGGTGTCGGGCCGGACGTTGAGGCCGGCGCTTTCGAGGGCTTCGTAGCCGCGGCGGGTGCCGGTGAGCTGGCTGAGCTGGGCGTGCCAGTGTTTGGCGTTGTAGGTGGCCAGGCGGTGGCGTGGGGTGACCTCGGTGCGCAGCAGGTTGTTCAGGGCGGCGCCGAAAGATCCTCCGCGGCCGGTGGGGCCGGCCATCAGTCGTCACCTTCGGGGATGAAGGTGCCGGGCTGGATGAACTTGGCTTTCACTTCGCCGAACCCGGTGCCGATCCGGTAGGTGTCGGGTGCGGTCTCGTCGGGGACCCAGAAGATCGCGGCATCCACGTTGCGCAGGGCGATCAACGTGTGGCCCTGCTGGACGGCTTTGAAGGCGACGGTCCAGTGGCGGACGGAGGCTTCGGCGACCATGCTCATGCGCCAGTCGGGGCGCCAGAACGGCGACCGCGACTCGGGGCGCCTGGGCCACAGCAGGCGCAGCGCGATCGACAGGCGGGTCTTGTAGTTCTTGTACGGCTCGCCCCCGGCCTGGATCAGCTCGGTGCGGGCCTCCTTGGTCGCTTGGTAGAAGGGCTTGAACAGGGACTCGTTGGCCTTACCCGTCCACGAGTCGTGGATGGTCACCGGGTCGGTGAGGTGGCCGTCGCGGTGAAGGCGTTCGAGCATCTTGATATGCGGGGTGGTCACCCACACCCGTCCCTGCTCGTCGGGCCGGTCGGCGAGGCGTCCGAGCGGGTGCGGCATGCCCGGGTGAGTCCACTCCGGGACGCTGATCCGGTAGATGCCGGCCTGGCTCTTGTCGAAGACGTCGAGGGGCCCGGTGTGCAGGAGCTTGTTCGGGGCGAGCGGAACCGCGGAACAGGCGGAAGGGAAACTGCCGTTGCGGTCGACCAGGCACATCAGCCCCTCGCCGAACGATGCGGGAACGTCGAGCTGGTCGCGCCGCACCCGCTTGCCGTTGCGCAGGTGGGCGACGCGCGTGCTGGTGACGCCGGGGTGGACCCAGCCGGGCTCACCGTCCATGTCCTCACTGATCAACGGCCACGGCCCGGTCCCCCGGTCCTCGAGCCGGATGACCGGGATCGGGTGCATCTTCGAACGAGCCACCGACTCCTTGAGGATCCGCAGGGCCGGGAAGACCGCGCCCTCCGGCTCCTCCTCCTCATCACCCGGGACCAAACCGTCATCGTCATCCCAACGCGCCTCGGCGACCGGTACGTCGACCGCGGCCGCCGGAGCATCAGCTGGATCCGCTTCTGAGGTACTGGCGGGGGCGTTGTAGGCGTGCAGCGTGGCGGCGAGACGACGGCCCTCGGCGTTGTCGGGTGGCTGCAGCCCGGCCGCGGCCATCTCGGTGAGCGGGGTGTGGAGGTCGTCGAGGTCCTTCACGTGCGCGCCGTCCAGTGCGGTGCGCAGGGCCGCGAGGAGGCGGGTCGCTTCTGCGGGCAGTCCCTTGACGGCGCCAGAGGTGAACGGCAGCGCCGCGTCCGCGAGTTCGCGATCGGCTGCGGTGCCCACGGCGTCCGGGAGCGCCGCGGCGGCCGCGGCGGTACCAGTGGTCGTGGGCGGGGTGGTTGGGGCGGGGCTGGGGGTGGTGTCGAGGAAGCGGGCGTGGGCGAGGTCGGGGCGCAGGCTGGTGGTGGCGATGATGCCCAGGTCGCGTTCGGCGACGGTCACGGTCGTCGTCGGCTGGCCGGGCGCGTTGGTGAGGGTGAGGATGACGTCGGCGTCCAGGAGGTTGACGACGGCCGGGTCTGCGGTGTCCAGGACCGCGAGGACCGGCACGTTCTGGTCGCGGGCCAGTTCCCGAAGGATCTGGCTGGCCTGGGGCAGGTGCTCGCCGGACAGCGGGAGGCGCGGGTTGTGGGCCCGCTGCAGCCGGTCGACGACCACGAGGGCCAAGTTGTCCGCCAGGGGCGCGGTGTCGGCGATGGCCTCGGCGGTCAGGTCGCTGCCGTCGTCGATGAGCAGCGGTGCGTGGCGCAGCCGCTCGACGACCTGCTGCTCGTCCTCGGTGAGGGCGCCGGTCTTGAGGCGGGCGTAGTCGCCGCCGGCCTCGGCGGCGATGATGCGGCGCGTGATGTCCGCGCTGCTGGGGCCCGACGCGGCGTACAGGACGCGGACGCCTCGGGCGAGCGCGGTGCGGGCCGCGGCGAGGCCGATCAGGCTGCCGCCCACCTGGGGTTCGGCCGCGACCAGGACCAGGCGGCCGGGGTGCAGGCCGCCGGTCGCCTCGTCCAAGCGTGCGAGGCCGAAGGGCAGGCCGGGGGTGGAGCCGGTGGCAAGGACGGCGCCGATGGCATCGCCCAGGGTGGCGAGGCGGCGGCCGCGCTCACGGGTGGGAGTGGGCCGACTGGTCACCGCGCCTCCTGCGGTCGCCTCGTGAGAAGGCACTGGCGTGTCGGGTCGGAGGGCAAGCTCGTTGGGGTTGGCGGGGATCAGGACGGCGACGGCCGTACTGTTCCGACGGAGGACTTGAGGCTCTCCGCTGCCTGCTCGGCTGATCAGGGTGCCGAAGTCCTTCTGTGCCGCGCTGAGCGTCCAGGGAGGGGCAGTCGTTCCCTTCCGCGCCACCTGAGAGCGTGGAAGGCCGGGGTCAGATATCTGGCCCCGGCCTCTGCTCACACCGCCCACCGACCAGCGCTCACCCACGCACTCAACGATGGGCCTGACCCCGTGAGCGTCAGGACACTCCCCTGTTCGCCTTTTCGCTGTAGGCGAGTTGCCCGGAAGCGGAGTAGGCCGTGTAGAGAACTCCCGCGAGTTGCACGGCCATAGAGGACGAGGGGGCGTACCGCTGGACGAGCGATCCCCCACCCAGATCTCTCGTCCTATGACAATGCCCGCCCAGCGCTGAAAGACCACAGGCCCAAACCAGCACTACTGACTCCCACTACCACCGACACCAAACCGAGAGATCGCACCTTGATTCCTCACGCCTCGTCAAAGGCCTCGAGCAGGCGCTCGTACGCCAGCTTCGGCCGCAGGGCCGCGTCCCACGGCAGGGAATCGGCCGTGCGCGGAGGATAGATCTTGGTGTCGGCGGTGGAACCGTACCGGTCGGTGAATCCCCATGTGGAGAACGATGTGCAGTTCGGCTCCTCCAGGCAGACCCGCAGCTTGCCCGCCATCTCATCAGCCTGGGTCTGCCGCCCGTCCTCCTCGTCCTCACCTATGGGGACGTCCATCTCCGACACCCGCGCCTGAACCCCGAGCTCCGCCAGATCCCGCACATGGCTGCGGAAGGTCTCCGGGTCGATGCGGTCGCCGGGTGCGTACTCATGGTTCTGGAAACCCACGCCGTCGATCGGTACGCCGCGTTCCTTGAGCCGCTTGACCAGATCGTAAAGAGCGTCCCACCGCTCGCCTTCCTCCTCGACCCCGTACTCGTTGAGGAACAGCCGCGCCTTCGGATCGGCCCGGTGGGCGGCCCTGAACGCCTCGTCGATGTACTCCTCGCCCATGGCCTCGAACCACGGGCTCTGCTCGGAGCGCAGACCGAGATCCCCGTTGGTGTAGCTCTTCTCGTCGTCGGACATGGGCTCGTTGACCACATCCCATTCCGCGACTTTTCCCTTGAAGTGCCCGGCGACCATGGCGATGTGCCGGAGCATGGTCCGGCGCACCTCCTCGGGGTCGTCGTTCTCCCGCATCCAGCTGGGCAGAGCCTCGTGCCAGACGAGGGTGTGCGCGTGCACCTTCATGTCGTTTGCGCGGGCGAAGCGTACGAGTAGGTCCGCGTCGCGGAAGTCGTAGACGCCCCGGCGTGGGTGGAGGAACTGTGGCTTGAACGCGTTCTCCGGAGTGAGCATGGAGAACTGGCTCCCGGCGAGCGCCCGGTAGCGTGAGTCGGTGAGCAGCGGGTTCTCGGCCAGGGCGGCGCCGACGTCGAACGGCCGCCCCACGTCTGCGGCCCGCGCACGCAGCGAGTCGTCGGACTGCTCCTGGCGTAGCTGCGGCGCCTTGATCACGCGGAGCGAGTCACCGCTCTCTGCCCGCGCGATCAGCTGCGTCAGACGCCATCCCTCGCGGCGCTCGTCTTCGCCCGCGTCCGCCTCCAGACCGAACCAGACAGTGCCCTCGGCGAACACCCCCGGGTCCTGCACGGTTCCCAGCCGCCGCCCGTCGGCTTTCACGCGGAAGGTGTCACCGATGCTCGACACGGCGAGCGTCACCGTCCCGGAGCAGCCGCAGTCGAAATCCTTGGAGGTGGCCGGCTCATCGCCTTCGCCGTCCCATATCTGTACCTTCACTTGTCCGTCGGCGGTCACGCCGACGCGGAGTGAGGGCCGCTCCTGCCGCCACTCGTCGTAGATGACCGGTACCCGTCCGTACAGCCGCAGCCATGAGTCGCCGTCATCGTCACCCACGCCGGACATGCGCGCGGTGACGGTGAAGTCGCCATCGGACCTAAGATGCGGGCCGGCCAGGTTCAGCGGGGGGTTGGGCTGGCCGCCGGAGGAGTCCTGCTCCACGATGTGCCGATCCGATGCGCTGACCCGCAGGATGTCGTTCCGCGCGGTGGTGCCCGGCATCTGCGTCCAGTCGTGGTTCCGCAGCAGGTCTTCGTCGTTTCCGCCGCCCGCGCCTTCGCCCTGCCCCGTACACCCGGCCGCCACCGCCATGACGAGCACCACGGCGGTCAGTCGCTGCCACGTCCCCCCACCAAGGTCCACGGTCCCTCCCACTCTCTTGTTCGAGACGAGATCAACGTCTCGAAACCGGGACACAGTTCATCACACATGAGGTACGGCGGCCTTGTGTGGCACGTCCCAGCTCGTGTGGCGGAGCGGGCCCGGATCGTTACCTCTGCTTTCAACGATGCGGACGCCGCTGAGCACGGGTGATGGGCCTCTACAGCTGGAGTGACAGCGCGCTGCCGCCCACGCGTTGGGCTCCTGGCGCAATCGGCGAAGAAGCGCAGCCGGACGCCGGGCTCGCCCGGCTCTCGAGTTGTTCGATCCGCGAGGGCTGTAGCGCAGCGCTCGGTGAGCAGTTGCTGGATGGCGAAGGCGGTTGCGTCGTCGGCGCCCGCGATCTCTACTACCGCAAGGCCCGGCTCGGCCACGTGCGCATCAAGGATTGGTCTCATGCCCGGCCACGACGCGCCGCCGTGGCCGGCAGTTCTCGAGCGGGGCAGTGTCACCCGACCGGGTACGTTCGCCGAATCAAGGGACCTGTTCTGCGTCCTAGGGTGCCCGGAAGCAAGGGCCGGCCGTGGCCAGCCGTTGGTCCTTGGCTGCAGCCCGGTCCTGCAACGCTCTGGCGGGACCGGGCTGCCCCGCTACCGCGAACCCTTCAGCACCAGGCGCGAGAGCGGTGAAGAGAGGCCCGGTGCGCCGGGCCTCTCTTCACGCGATGGCGGTCGGCCCGTGGCCTTCGCAGGCCTCGGGCGTCGACGGACGGCGCTCAGGTCAGCCGCGGACGATGTTCTCGGCCTGTGGGCCCTTCTGGCCCTGGGTGACGTCGAACGTGACGTGTTCGCCTTCGACAAGCTCGCGGTAGCCGTTGCCGGAGATGTTGGAGTAGTGGGCGAAGACGTCCGGGCCGCCGCCCTCCTGCTCGATGAAGCCGAAGCCCTTTTCGGAGTTGAACCACTTCACGGTGCCGCTGGCCATACTGCTGTCCTTCGAAATAGCGCCGGGGCAACCCGGCTGATCTGTGGCAGATGCGTCTCCGTCACCGGAGTGCACCCGACACCTGTTCTACCCCAGCCGCCCCGTAGGTCAACCGTTCGCCACATCACATGCCCGCGACCGAGGGATCGGCTTCACCTCGCTCCACGAGAACCCGTCTCCGTGGCCGGGACAGGAGACCAGCGCCTCATCGAGCGGTGCTCTACGACTTGGCGACGTCATAGGTGAGGCGGGTGACCCGGCCGCTCGATGCCTTGGTGCCCTGGCTGCCGAGCGCCAGTCCTGTGAGCCACGTTCCCTCTGTAGTTTTCACCTTGAACGTGAACTGGTACTCGCTTCTCTCTTCGTCGGGCACTCGGTTCGCCCGAACCACCTTCAGGGTGGACGGGATCACCGTGTTGTCACAGGTGATCGCCCGGAAGAACGCGGCCTTCTCCGTCTTGCCGAGCTTGGCCGGATAGACGAGTGCCTCTCCCGAGTACTCGCGGTCGTCCCAGCCCGGCTCGCCTGCAGTACGCGGGGTGTAGATGAAGGTACGTGTCCAGTACGTGGCGTCGTCCGACATCCAGGACCTGTACGTGCCGTCCTGCGGAGTGCGCAGCGCCTTGAGGAGGTTGACGACCTGGAGTCGCCATGGAGCCTTCTGATAGGGGTCCGCTTGCACAGTCGCCGAGGAGGACGCGCCATCCTTCGAACCGGACGTGTCGCTCCCGTCACCACCGCAGCCGGCGAGCGTCAGCCCGGCCGCCACGACGAACACCACAGTGGTCCGCGTTGCCGTCAACACCCTGTCTCCGTTCCCTTGTTCAGCATGTATGCGCACGAGTGTTCAGTATGGGTGCGCACGAGATGGGCCGGCCTCAGAGATGGGCGATGCGGCTGTGGGGCGCTCGGTGTGCGCGTCGGTCGGGCAGGGGGCCGCCGAGCAGGATGAGGCGCGCTGCGCGGTGGCGCTGTCCTGCGCAGGGGGCGAGGAGCTGCGGCATCATTTCGTCGGTGCCGTCGCGGCGGCCGGTGAGGGCGTAGCCGATCTGGACGGGCAGGTGGAGGTCGCCGAGGGTGAGGGCGTCCGGTGCGCCGAGGGTGCGCTGCAGGGTTTCCGCCGTGGTCCAGGGCCCGATTCCGGGGATGAGCTGGAGGCGGGCCATGGCGTCGGGCAGGTCCATGGCGGCGGCTTCCTCCAGGCGCGGGGCTCGGTGGCAGGCGCGCAGGATCGCTGTGGCGCGGGCGCGGTCGACTCCGGCGCGGTGCCATTCCCAGGAGGTATACACCCTGCAGACCGCCTCCCGACTTGGAGTAGGTGCTCGCCGCTGGCCGGCCTTATAGGTGCGCGATGCGGCTGTGGGGGCACGGTGTCCTTGGCGAACTTTTTGCGGGGCTGAAGCGCGAGCGGTCAGCAGGGCGTCCAGGTTGTTCGTCACACAACGACCTTGGATGCCCTGTCTGCGTTCCCGCACACACCGTCAGCTTTCGGATGTCTCAACGAGAGCTGCACCGCCAGTTCGGTCGGCGACCGTTCCAGCATTCGTGACAGGGTGAACGAATGGCGACGAACCGCGGGCACTCACCCGATCTCCACCCCACCGGATTCAAACCGTGGTCGGACACCACCCCGGCCCACAGAGATCTCCTCGCGGCGAAAGCGCTCGTCTACGACCCCTGCGGGTTCACCTGCTCGCAGCCGGCCCCAGAAACCGAGAGTGCCGCATACGCCGCCCACGCCTTCACCCTTGACGGACTCGCCATCCGATTCCGCGCAGCCAAGACGACCCCGACCAAGGTCGGCCAGTTCGTCACCGTATGGAAGAGGTCCCCGGGCGGGCCCATCCAGCCTTTCGACGCCACCGACCCCGTCGACCTCTTCGTCGTCAGCACCCGGGACCATCATCACTTCGGCCAGTTCGTCTTTCCCATGGACGCGCTCTGCCAACACGGTGTCGCATCAGCAGATGGCTCCGGTGGGAAACGAGCCTTCCGCGTCTACCCGCCCTGGGTGACCACCACCAACCACCAAGCCGGCACTGCGCAGGCGTGGCAGCTGGACTACTTCCTGCACCTGCCCCAGGACCGACCCATCGATTCCGCCCGCGCCCAAGAGCTGTACCACCCATAGGGTGGACGACCAGCCGGGGTGACACGATCGCCTACGCCCTCTGATCATTCGTAAGGACTCGTCTAGGGCCTGGGATTGCGACCGTAGGGGAAGCCGGTGGGGCGGGTGGGCGGGTTCACCGCAGATAGCCCTGGGTTAGAGCGATCCCCTCTGTGCGCAATCTGTTGACAGGCGTCCGGTACTTCCTATCATCAGACCCCGTCCGTAGATACGACCAGCGTTCGAGATTACGGACAGTGCGTCAAAGGAGCTGTCATGCGCATGACCGAACTAGCCATCGCGCGACCGCACAACCGCACTTCTCATCCATATCCGCGCCCCCTCCCAGGAGCCTCCATGTCCGTGACACCGACCCGCTTAACGCGGGTCAGGCCTCTCGCCCTGCTCGCCCTCGTCCTCGCCATGGCCACCGCCCTGCTCGGCGGTCGTGCCTCCGCCGGCGGCAGCGCGGTGGCCGCCAACTCGCTGCCCTGTGACCTGTACGCCGCCGGCGGCACCCCCTGCGTCGCCGCGCACAGCACGACCCGCGCCCTGTACTCCGCCTACACCGGCCGCCTCTACCAGGTCAGGCGTGCCTCGGACGGCGCCACCCGGGACATCGGCGTCCTCGGCGCGGGCGGCTACGCCGACGCCGCCACGCAGGACTCCTTCTGCGCGGGCACGAGCTGCCTGATCACCGTCCTGTACGACCAGTCGGGCCGCGGCAACCACCTCACCCAGGCACCGCCCGGCGGCTTCCAGGGTCCGGCCGCGGGCGGGTACGACAACCTCGCCGAGGCGTCCGCCGCGCCGGTCACCCTGAACGGCCACAAGGCGTACGGCGTCTTCATCGCCCCCGGCACCGGCTACCGCAACAACAACACCAACGGCATCGCCACCGGGGACCAGCCGGAGGGCATGTACGCCCTCCTCGACGGCACCCACTACAACAACGGCTGCTGCTTCGACTACGGCAACGCCGAGACCAACAGCCGGGACAACGGCAACGGCACCATGGAGACCGTCTACTTCGGCAGCATCAAGGCCTGGGGCTACGGCACCGGCAACGGCCCCTGGGTCATGGCCGACCTCGAGAACGGCCTGTTCTCCGGGGTCAACCCGGGCTACAACGCCAACGACCCCAGCGTCAGCCACCGGTTCCTGACCGCCGTCGTCAAGGGCGGCCCGAACCACTGGGCGATCCGGGCCGGCAACGGCCGGTCGGGCGGCCTGTCCACGTACTACGACGGACCGCGCCCCAACGCCCCGGGCTACAACCCGATGAAGAAGGAAGGAGCCATCGTCCTCGGCATCGGCGGCGACAACAGCAACAGCTCCGCCGGCACCTTCTACGAGGGCGTCATGACGTCCGGCTACCCGTCGGACGCCACCGAGAACGCCGTCCAGGCGAACATCACCTCCGTCGGCTACACCGCCTCCGCCCCGGCTGGCGCGCCCACCGCCGGCTCCAGGGTCTCGTTGCGGGCCACCACCGCCTGCTGCACCAGCACCTACCTCCGGCACAACACCGCCGACACCAACGCCGCGATCGCGACGGTCTCCTCCTCCAGCTCCGCCGCCGACAAGGCCGCCGCCACCTGGATCGTGCGCCCCGGCCTGGGCGACGCCTCGTGCGTCTCCTTCGAGTCCGCGGACAAGCCGGGGCAGTACCTGCGCCACTACGACTTCCTGCTGCGCGTCGACACCATCGACAGCAGCGCGCTGGCTGGGCTGGACGCCACGTTCTGCCCGCAGGCGAGTCACAACGGCCAGGGCGTCTCGCTCCGCTCGGCCAACTACCCCGGCGATTTCGTACGCCACTACAACTACGGCGTCTACGTGGCGAGCCACGGCGGCTCCCACGCCTGGGACAGCGCCACCGCCTGGGCCGACGACACGAGCTGGGTCGTGACCTCTCCCTGGGCCTGACCTCCGTCCGGCGCCACCCACGCGCCATCCGCACCAAGGCCGTGCCGCCCGATCCGGCGGCACGGCCTCATGCGTCTTCCATTGCGGGCGCAGGCGCGGGCGTCAGCGCAGGATGCGCCACCGGTTGTCGGGAGTACCGTCGTCCGGGGCCTGCACCACGAACGCGCCGATCGCGGTGGAGCCGTTCTCGACGCCGAGCAGTTTCCCGCTGTTCGCGTTGCGGATCTTGAAGGTGCCGTCGCCCTGGTCGAGGAGGACCCAGCGGTGGTCGGCGGTGCCGTTGTCCGACCACTGCAGGACCGTCGCGCCGTCGGCCGTCGACATGTCCCGCACGCCGAGCACCTTGCCGCTGTGGACGTTGCGGAAGCGTACGGCGTCGCCGTCGGGGATCATCTCCCAGTCGTGGTCGGCGGTGCCCGAGTCGCTCCACTGCAAAGCGCGGCCGCCGTCGGCGGTGGCCATGTCCTGGATGCCGAGGACGAGCCCGCCGGCGGCGTTGGCGAGGCGGACGGAGGAGACGGAACCGGTGTTCCAGTAGACCGTGTAGTTGTGGCCGTGGGCGTCGTGGAAGGGGCCGAGGGCGACGGTCGAGCCGTTCGCGCTGGCGGTGAAGGACAGCGCGGTGGAGCTGGTCCGCCGGATCGACGACGTGTCCAGCACGGGCAGCGAACCGAGCGCGGTGTCGCCGTAGTTGCCGGACAGGACGACGGGGCCGTAGGTGATCGCGGAGACGTTCGGGTTGTCGTTGGCAGGGCGCAGGACGGTCCGCATGGGCAGGCGGACGGTGACCGTGTCGCCGGAGGTCCAGGCGCGGGTAAGCGTGGCGTAACTGCCCGGGGTGGTGGCGATGTTCTGCACGACGCCGTTGACGCTGACGGTGGCGCCGCTGGTCCAGCCAGGGATGCGGATGCGCATCGCCCACGTGCCGCCGACGGAGCCGGTGACGCGCAGGGTCGTGGTGTCGCTCGCCGGGTAGGACGTGGTCTGCGTGACGGTGATGCCGCGCTGGGTCCAGGTGAGCACCGACGGCACGAACAGGTTCACCGTCAGGGTGGTGCCGGCATGGAAGTAGACGGAGTCCATCAGCCGGGTGTGCATCTCCAGGCCCGTGCCCTGGCAGCACCAGAAGGTGGTGTAGTCGGTGCTCCAGGTGCCGCCGCCCCAGGCCGGGCCGACGCCCCGTCGGCCGCCGGGGTTGAGCGGGGTGAAGTAGGTGACGTGGCCGTGGGGGTCGGCCGGGTCCTGCTGGCCGATCATCTGGTTCAGCCAGGCCTGCTCGTAGTAGTCGAACGGGGCCGCGCGGTCTGGGGTGAGGGTGAACAACTCCCGGGTGAGCGTGAGCATGTTGACGGTGTTGCAGCTCTCGCAGGTGTCCTGCCGGAGGTACCCGGCGATGGCGTTCGGGGCGCGGAAGTGCTCGGCCTGGCTGTTGCCGCCGATGGCGTAGGTGTGCGCGCCGACGCAGATGTTCCAGGCGTTGGTGGCGATGTCCCGGTAGCGGGTGGTGCCCGTCGCCTTGTACGCACGGGCGGCCCCGATCCACTTCGGCACCTGCGTGTTGGCGTGCAGCCCGGCCAGCCTGTCCTGGCCCGCCGCCAGCGGATCGAACACCGCGGCGTGGTCATAGCGTTGGGCGGCGGTGAGCCAGCGGCTGTCGCCGGTCTGCCGGTAGAGGTCGGTCAGGACGGCGTTCATGCCGCCGAACTCGGTGCCCAGCACGGCCTGCATCTGGGCCGTGCTCAGCCGCGCGGTGCGCCGGTCGACCCAGCCCGCCAGGGCCAGCAGCACGTCCCGGGCCTGCGTGCTGCCGAGCTGGCGCCACACGTCCAACAGGCCGGTGAGGGTCTTGTGGATCGTGTAGTACGGCACGTTCCCGTTGGACAGCGTGCCCGCCTCCAGCGCGTCGAAGTCGGACTCCGGGTAGCCCGACAGATACCCGGCGCCGAAGCCCGCGGCGCTGTTGTTGGCCTGGCACCGGGCCAGCTCCGCCACCATGTAAAGGGCCTTGTCCCGGCACACGGTGTCCCCCGCGACGGCGTACGCCTGCGCCCACGCGGTGAGGAAATGCCCCTGCACATGGCTGCGGAAGGGGAAGTCGGGCGCCTCCCAGCCGCCCACCGGGGCCGCGCCGCCGGTCGGCAGGCGGTGGCTGGCGCGGAAGGTGTACAGCAGCCGGTCGACGTCGACGAACCGCAGATAGCTCAGGGTGCGGTTCTGGTTGTCGAGCCATCTGCTCGCGGTCAGCCGCACCTGGCCGAGCTCGAAGGGGGATGCCAGCACTCCGGTGTCGGCGCGGACCGGCGGTACGGCGGCCCGGGCGGGGGAGCCGCCGAGGAGCGGTCCCACCGCGCCGGCCGCGGCGCCCGCCCCGGCGAGCTGGAGGAGGTGGCGTCTGCTGACGGAGGAGGACATGCGGGAAATCCTTTCGGCTCAGGCGCAGGCTTCCTGTTCGCAATGTCGAACATCGTTCGCAGAATCGACGAGACCCTAGGGGGTGCGCACGGGCCCGTCAATGTCGCCGGCCTCGTCACCGCTGACGAAAATGTTTCGTAACCGAGCGATTTCGGCTCCTTGTCCGGGGCGTCAAACCCGTGCCAGTGTCCCGGTTCATCAGGCAGACCACCGCGTCGAGCGCATCCGAAAGCCTTTCGTGCGCACCGCCCTCCGCCTGATCGCACGACATCGCATGCCGAAGAGATAAGAGGCAGAGCATGACGGGTTTCTCGGACTCGGTGATTCGAGAAACCGGCCCAGGGCGACGACGAGACGACACGCGATCGCCTCGGCGCTCGCTGGAGCGACGGCGCTGAGCCTTGCCGCCTGCGGATCGTCCGGGCCATCCATCCACCGCCACCTCCGGTGACGGCCCGACCATGTGGGCGCTGACGGACCAGCCTTCCCGGCCAGCGCACGGACCAGGACTCAGCCCGGTAGGAACGGTCGGCTACGCGGCGGAAGGACTCCATCGTGTTGCCTCAAGGGTCCGCCAATCGTCCGCACTCGACCGTACGGGGCCTGGGATGGACAGCACAGCGGTGATCATGCGGGAAAGGGTGGCGAGGGGGTGCCGCAGACCAGGCCTACCGGCCGAACCGGCGCCAGCCGTCGGGTGTGCCCGCAGGGCGGCCTTGGTGCTGGCCCGACGCCGAACGGCTTAGCCGGTGGGAGCTGACCTGACCTGCACCGAAGCGGACCACCCGTCGCCCCTGCTCCTGCAGGGACGACGGTCAGACCCACTGCTGGAGGACGCCAGCTGCCTGCTGTTCCACCATGCTGGTAGTCGAAAGCCGGACGCCGGAAGTCGTGGTGTCCGGACGTGGTGGTCCAACAGACTCGCCTGCGACACAGTGCGTGTTGCTCCGTGTCTGGGGCCTGCGCCTTCTGCTCAGCCGTTGCCCATGGCCTTGCGGACTGCGTCCTTTGTGCGGTCCATGAGGGCGGCGACCGGTCCGAGCGCCATGTTGTCAGCGCCGGACTCCACGCCTGGATGCGGACGGGTGGGAGCCATCGCCTCGGCGGCCTTCACCGCCTTGGCCATGGCGGCGAGGTTGGTGACGTCGGTGCTGCGGCGGATGTGCGTGAACTCGTAGCGCTCCTCGGCCCGGGCATGCTGCTGCACGTCGGCCCGCAGCGCTCGCAGCCGGGGCAGGAACTCCGGGTCATCGGTGTCCATGTCGTCCAGGGCGGCGAGGGTTTCCTTGGCCGCCCGTTCCTCAGCGAGGCGGTCCTGGACGACCTGCTCGCCGCCCGCGAGGGCCCTCCGGGCGAAGGGGTGGACGACCTCTTCCTCGGCGGTCTCGTGGACGGCGAGCAGCCGCACCAGACGGTGGAAGGCGTCGCGGCGGTCCTCGCCCTTGCTCCCTTCGACCTCGTCGAAGAGGTTGCGGATGTCGCCGTGCTGACGCATCAGCAAGGCGACAACGTCGATGTCGTCGGCCTGGTCGTCACCAGCCTGCGGGGTGTGCAGATCGGACATGTGCGGTTGCCTCACTTCTCGCGCATCGCGGGGTCGGGGTGTTCGCCCTCGGACTGCACGCGGTACTCGCGGCCGAACATTGCGTCGTGTTCGGCCATGACCCGCTCGCTGGGCGGCTCCTCACCACCGTGGATCTGCTCCTGCATCTTCTCGAACCGCTCGTGCGCCTCACGCACGTAGCCGGCGCCGAGCGTCGTCAGGTCCATCTGGGTTTCCAGCAGTTCGCGCAGGTACTGCTTGTTCGGCTCGAAGGTGAGCACGTTCGGCAGCTCGGGTGCCAGCACCTCCTGCGGATCGCGCCCGTCGTGGCGGCGCATCAGGTCGCAGGCCAGATGCAGGTGCTCCAGCTCCATGTTCAGGTGCAGCTCCCAAATGGCCCTCACCCTGGGGTCGCTCTCCTGCTCCATGAAGGAGTAGTAGAGGTAGCACTCGTTGTACTCGTGGTTCACGAGCTGCTCCCACCACGTCTCACCCGGGTCGACCAGCGACTCGTAGTGGGTGACGTGCTCCTCCTCGATGAGCCCCACTCTTGACCGGCGCGGTGGGCAACTCGCACTGATCTGCCGCTCGGTGACGGCAAGGCGCTCGAGTTGATCCGGTTTCGGGGGCGTCGGCGGCGGCGAAAGGAACGACGTCCCCGGCGAAGGCGGAGAGCCGGTGCATCCCGCTGGTGTCCCATCGAACATCGCCAAAATCCGGACCCGACGGTGTCCGCCTGCGGCGGTCCGCAGAGCGGCCGCGGCCCCCGCTTGCCCCGCAGGCCGTTGCACTCAGAGGCGGAGTAGACCAGCACCCGTACAGGTCGACGACCGCCCTCGGCTGCGGCACCATCCTCGCCGTCTCCAGCAAAGTTTGTCTTGCACATGCCTTGAAATCCTGTTTACTCCACCGGGGATGGGCACTCGGTAGCGGCAGCGTCGATCTTGACGCCGTCCGATTCCGCGAAGCGCATCAGGTGCGTCGCACGACGAGAAAGTCGCCTTCTCATGAGCACTGTTAACCCGGTCGGCAACGCGGGGCACCACACGACTGACGGCACGCCCGCTCACCAGTCACGCCGACTGTCGACAGAGACGAAGGCCGCCTTCAAGACGACCGAGTTCTTCGTCTACCTCGCCTCGGTCGTCGCCGTACTGATCGCCTCCATGGTCGTGGGGAACGAGGAAGGCCACGCCGACTACTTCCGAGCCGACAAGGCGTGGTTCTACATCGTCATCCTCACCGTCGGCTACATGATCAGCCGAGGCCTGGCCAAGTCCGGCAGCCGCGACCCCTACGACGAATCCCGCTGAGCCCCTCCCCCCTCCTTCGCTTACCCGGGCGGAGCCAGGGCGACAGACCGGCAGAGCTCCACGCACCGCGTCGGTCCGGGCAGATGATGCAGGGCACCGGTACCGGCCGGTACGCGAAGTGAGGGCCCGAAGCCACTCCAGGCTCCGGGCCCTCACCCTGTCCGCTGCCCGCGGTGCCTGCCGGTGTCTGCGGTCCTCGGTTCAGGCCGTCAGAGCGACGTCGAGTGTGGGAAGAGAAGCAGGACGTCGTCCAGGCCGACAATTACAAGACCTCGTGGACATCTGTGGGCCCGCCGACCAGCCGGATCCAGCCCCCGCCCACCGCCGCGGCACGGTTCATGCCCACCAGCACGTTGACTCCGCTGGAATCCATGAAGGTCACACCACTGAAGTCCGCCACCGTCCGATGGCCCGAAGCGCCGTTGCAGTCGGCGAAGGCCTCGCGGAGACGGCAGACGGTATTGAAGTCGATCTCACCGCCAACCGCTAGTGCACACCCCCCAGCGTCATAGGCGTCCCCTACGGCCGCGGAGGGCGATCGGTGAGACCGCGGTGGAGACACTGCCGGGCCCGTTGCCCGGAAGCGGCCACGACCCGGCTCACTGTGCGGGGCCGGGCTGGGGGCGGAGCGTTCGGGTGACTGCCGCGATCCGCATCTCCTCCAGAGCCGCGCTCTGGCTCTCGGCACGTTCCAGCAGGGTGTCCAGGTGCGCGGTGTCCAAGCGCCGGTCGGTCTCGGACAGGGCACGCAGAGTGCGCCAGCACGCCGCCTTGCCCTGAACGCCCAGGAGCATCGCCTCGGCCTCCAGCACGTCGCTGAGCGGGGAGCGGGAGAAGAGATGACCGTTGGTCTTGAGGCGGCCGGCCTTTTCCGCCAACCAGCCCAGAGCGACCTTGGTGTGGTCGACGGACACCTCCAGGTCGGCCATGATCTGTGCCAGCGCGGCGCGGTCTGCCTCCACCTGACGGGCCAGATCGGCAAGGGACGCTTTCCGTTCTTCGCCCTGCTGTGCCTGGGCGGCTCGCTGGAAGAGTTCCAGGCCACCGGTCGCACCGGAGTAGTGGTCGTTGAGATAGATCGACAGCAGACCGGCACTGCCGGGACCATCGTCCGCGGATCCGCTCCCGGCCGCCTTCCCGGCTTCGGAGCGCATCTCCTGGTCGACCGAGGCGCCGATGCCGAGCTCCGACCAGCTGCTCTCGAACTTGTCCAGTCCCTCGCGTTCCAGGGTGTCGGTCACGTCCGCGAAGTCGACGCCGGCGTGCTCCAGCGCCTCCAGGTGGGCTGCGGCCGCGGCGTAGTCCTCGGCGGTCGGCGCATGGTCAGGAAGGGTGCCGTGGTCGGCGAACGCGGCCAGCGTGGTGCCCGGCATGGTGTTCACCGTGCCCGCGATGGCCAGCTCGCTGACATACATCGTGTCCCGGTACGCCGGGTTCTTGACCCCGGTGGACGCCCACAGCGGGCGCTGGGCACGCGCCCCCGCCGCGGCCAGGATCTGCCAGCGCGGCTCGGCCACCACCTGCTCGTACGTCTGGTATGCCAGCCGGGCATTGGCGATGGCAGCCCTGCCCTTGAGCGCCCGGGCCTGCGAGGTGCCCAGGGCCTCGAGACGGCGGTCGACCTCGGAGTCAACGCGGGAGACGAAGAACGAGGCGACCGAGTGAATGTCCGACAGATCGCGTCCCGCGGCCAGGGCCTGCTCCAGACCAGTCTGGTAGGCGTCCATCACATCCCGGTAGCGCTCCAGGGAGAAGATCAGCGTGACGTTGACGCTGATACCCCGGGCGATGGCGGCGGTGACCGCCGCCAGTCCCTCGCGGGTCGCCGGGATCTTCACGAACAGGTTCGGCTCCGCCACCGTCTCCCACAGCTTCACCGCCTGGGCGATCGTGGCCTGCGCATCACGGGCCAGCCGCGGATCGACCTCGATCGACACCCGCCCGTCCCGCCCGCCGGTGCGCCGGTAGACGTCGCGGAACGCCCGGCAGCCCTCCCGCACATCGTCGGTGGTCAGCACGAAGACCGCGTCATCGACGCCCGCCCCCTCACCGCCCAGGCGGCGCAGCTGTTCGCTGTAGCGGTCTCCCTTGGACAGCGCCGAGGCGAAGATCGTGGGGTTCGTGGTGACCCCCACCACGTGCTTGTCCGTGATCAGCTCCTTCAGTTCCCCGCCGGCCAGCAGCTCACGGGACAGGTCGTCCAGCCAGACCGACACCCCCGCAGCGGACAGCCCGGCAAGCGGATCGGACGAAGCGGAAACAGACATGCGAAACCTCCAGGATGGAGCGGCGCCGCCCGGCCAGAAGGCCACACGCACTGAAAAGACGGAGACGGTGCCCGAACGACCGAGCGGACTCGTGGCAGGCACCCGCTGCCTTGCGACTCTCCGCTTTCGCCCGCCTCAATCATCAACGACCGGATTCCGGCCAGTCGCAGCCCAGCACGGACACCGATCGGCGACGATCCGAAGGCGCCCCCATCTCCCGGCGTCCGCCACCGGCTTCATGACGCACCAGGGGCATCCGCAGGCGGGAAGAAGACGGGACGAATCGCGGCACCGGATGCCCTCCAGGGCTTCCATTGGCACGGTTTCCCGGCACGACCGGCCGGAGCAGAGTGTCGTGGCGGCCGCGGCGCCGATGCGGTGCGTCCCTGACACGCTGTCGCAGCGGTGCTCAGTCGTCGTAGGGGTCGCGGCTGCCGGACTTGGCCAGACCTCGGCTGATCATGTAGCCGACGGTGAGGATCACGATGTAGAACCACGCCTTGTCGGCGCGGAAGTAGTCGGCGTGGCCCTCGTCGTCTCCCACGACCATGGAGGCGATCAACACCGCGACGACCGCGGCGATATACACGAAGAACTCGGTGGTCTTGAAGGCCGCCTTCGTCTCCGTCGACAGTCGACGCGGCCGGTGAGCGGCCGCACCGTCACCACTCCTGATGGCGCAGGGCTGTTGCGAGAGCGCGGGGCCGAGTGGAGGCCCAGCGGACGAACTTGCTATGGCATTGACCGCCGCCGACCCCAGTCCACAACCCTCGACGTCGAGTTTGGCTCATAGCCCGCTGCCACATTCCCCGTGCCTGCTCCTCAGCACCTGACGGCACCGTCCGCCCCGACGCACTGACGCGTCCGGGCGGACCCCGGGTGCCGGCCGGAACCGGCGTAGAGAGTCGAGGGGAAACATCATCGCCGGGTCGACGTACCGGCCGGCTCCGCCCATCGACGGTGAACGACATCCACGAAGCATTCCTCGGCCTCGCCAGCTGCCACCGCCCACGTCCTACGCCTTTGTGAGGACCTCTTGCGAGGTGTGCGGCCGGCGCTTCAGTGCGCGAAGACCGCCGTCGCCACGGGCACTGCCAGCAGCAGACTGAGTCCGATCAAAGGGAGGCGGTCCAGCCACAGGACCGCGGCGAATTCGCGCAGTGTCGCGGCCAGCCAGTAGGCGGGCGAGGTCGGCGCGCCCACGACGTGCACGGGCACGCCGACGCGGCGGGCCAGCAGGGTCGTGCGGTAGACGTGGAAGCCGCTGGTGACCACCGTGGCACGGTGGCCGGGAGTGGTGCCGTCCACGAGGGCCGCGCTGAAGCGGAGGTTCTGCCCGGTGTTGACGGAGCGGTCCTCCCGCGCGATCCGGTCGGCGGGCACTCCGCGTCCGCGCAGATAGTCGGCCATCGCGTCCGCCTCGGAGCGGACCTCGTCGTCGCCTTGGCCGCCCGAGACGACGAACACCACACGAGGCGTGTCCGGTGCGCGGGCGGCGTCTATCGCGAGGGCGCGCTCCAGCCTGCGGGTCAGCAGCGGGCCGGGCCGGTCGCCGTCGAGCCCGGCGCCCAGGACGACGACATGGGTGGTTCCCGGCAGGGGGTTGCTGCGGCCCCGGAGGAACACGTAGCCGGCGAAAACGAGGAAGAGCAGAGTGAGGTATCCCGCGGCCGCGTTGACCGCGACCACGAAGGCACCGAACGCCTCGCCGCCGACCGCGTGGAAGGCCGCGTCGAGGCCGAGCACCGACAGCACCGCGCAGCCGGCGCCCCCCGTTGCCAGCAGGGCTGCCTGCGGTCCGTAGCGCCGGAACAGGAGGACGCCGTCGGCCAGCAGCAGCAGGCCCAGCGCGAGCGCCAGGAGCAGGGCGGCGACGGCGAGGACGGTGGCGATGGCCGGGTGGGGTGCCGCACTGCGAGCGGCCACGCCGAGTCCGGCAGAGGTCACCGCCAGGCAGAACAGGACGGCGGTGGAGAACCGGTGCGGTGCCAGCAGAGCGTTGACGACGCCACCCGCGGCGAACGCGACCGCGGCGAGGTACTCCGGGTACTCCGGCATGTGCCGCACCGCTTCGCTCTCCTGCCCGCCGGGCCGCTGCCCGTACCCGCTCGTTCTCGCGCCGCCCGCGGGTTCCCGGACCCTTGCAATACGGGGACCCGCTACGGACGGCCGCCGGCCATCCTCCCAGACCCGCTGTGGTGCTCCGAATCCGGGCGGGCGGTGGTGCGTTCGACGGGACCGGCATGTCGTGCCGGTGGTGGTGCTGCCCGGCCGGACGTGGACAGCGCGGTTTGTGAGCGCCGGTGATCAGCAGGGCACCGCGGGCGGTTGTGTGGCCGCCCGCGGCGCGCGGGTGTCCCGAGAAGCCTCGTTCACGGGCACTGCGTCCGCCGGCACCGACGACGCGGCTCAGATGCCGCAGGTAGGGGCGGACCAGTACGGGGAAGGGTCGAGTGCGACATGGGTGTGGTCGTTGTGATCGGGGTAGCCCGGACCGAGGATCTCCGAGAAGCCGTGCGTGCGGGCCTGCTGGGCGAGGCGGCAGAGGGTGGGGGAACCGGTCAGATCGGCGGCGTCGCCGTACAGGTGGCAGCTGGTGGACGAGCCACCGACGGCGCTGTTGCAGGCGTAGGAGCGGAAGCCACTGGAGACGGTGAGCGGGACGTCCCCGAGCGCGTGACGCATCGCCTCCAGTTTCCACATGGTCTTCAGCGCGTTCGCCTTGGCGGTGGCCGCTGGGGCGGCACCGCCCGACCAGTCGGAGTTGCAGCGGTTGAGTTCGGCGTAGGAGAAGTGGATCGGTGTGCAGTCCGCGTCCTGCAGCGCGTAGAGCTTGCTGAAGGTCGCCGGCCCCGCGACCCCGTCGGCGGCGAGGCCGTACGCGGACTGGAACGTGCGCACGGCGGCGGAGCGATCATCGGCGGCGATCCACTTGACCACCGAGCGGGCCGGTCTGCCCATTTCCGTCGGAATCTCGGGCGCCGACCTGCACGACAGCCAAGCTCTGATCCCCCTGGCCATCGCGACGTCGGCGCGAACGGCGGTCTCACCGGCTACGGCGGGGACCTGGAGCGCAAGCGGCGACTGCTGGACTTCGAGAGCGGACGGAGTGCGGCAGCCCTGCTCTAGAGCTCCTTAGCGTTCATGTCGCTGAACAACAAACACATGCACGACCGTTGACGCGGCCATGGCAAGCGCTTACCTTCCAGAACACAAGCGCTTGGTCATCTGCGCGTGCCGCCCAGTCGTCTGCCAAGTTCACGTCGTCGAACCAACCGTATGGTCGCACCGGGCCCGCCGCAGAGAAAAGGGGTCAGCGAACCCCGTCGGACGAGCCGCAACCACCTGGAGAGAGAACGATGCAACGGAGACCCGTCATCGCGTGCGTCGGCCTGCTGGCCGGCACACTCGTCGCGTTGTCCGGCAACACGGCGCAGGCAGCGTCCACCCGCTACGAGGCCGAGAGTTCCCCGGCCGTCTGCACCGGCACCATCGACTCCGACTGGGCCGGCTACTCCGGCAGCGGATTCTGCAACGCCACCAACGCGGTGGGCGCCTACGCCCAGTTCACCGTGAGCGCTTCCACCGCCGGGACGGCGACACTGAGCATCCGCTTCGCCAACGGGAGCACCGCAGCCCGCCCCGCGACCCTCACGGTGAACGGCGCCTCGGTCACCTCCGTGTCCTTCGAGAGCACGGGCGCCTGGGGCACCTGGGCGACGAAGACGCTGTCGGTACCGGTCAGTTCGGGTGGCAACACCATCCGGCTCAGCCCCACCGCCGCCGCCGGGCTGCCCAATATCGACCATCTCGACGCGGAAGTGGGCGGCACCACCACCCCGCCGCCTTCGGCGACCGCTCTCTACGTGGCGCCGAACGGCACCGACGGCGCGGCCGGCACCCAGGCGGCGCCCACCACGCTCACCTCCGCGATCAGCCGCATCACCTCCGGCGGCACCATCTACCTGCGCGGCGGGACGTACAACCACGCCCAGACGGTCACCATCCCGGCGGGCAACAACGGCACCGCCGCCGACCGCACCGAACTCTTCGCCTACCCCGGTGAGACCCCGGTCCTGAACTTCTCGGCCCAGGCCGAGGACCCCGCCAACCGCGGCCTCGCCGTCAACGGGTCGTACTGGCACGTCAAGGGAATCGTCGTCGAGCGCGCCGGGGACAACGGGATCTTCGTCGGCGGCAGCAACAACATCTTCGAGCGCACGGTGACGCGCTTCAACCGCGACACCGGCCTCCAGCTCTCACGGATGCTGTCCAGCACCCCCAGCAGCCAGTGGCCGTCGAACAACCTCATCCTGAGCGCGGAATCGCACGACAACGCCGACTCCGACGGCGAGGACGCCGACGGCTTCGCCGCCAAGCTCACCACCGGTCCCGGGAACGTCTTCCGGTACGCCGTCTCCCACAACAACATCGACGACGGCTGGGACCTCTACACCAAGACGGACACCGGCCCGATCGGCCCGGTCACCATCGAGGACTCGCTCGCCTACGACAACGGCACCCTCAGCGACGGCTCCCAGGCCGGGAACGGTGACCGAAACGGTTACAAGCTCGGCGGCGAGGACATCGGCGTCGACCACGTCGTCCGGCGCAGCATCGCCTACCACAACGGCAAGCACGGCTTCACCTACAACAGCAACCCCGGCTCCATGAAGGTGTCGGACAACCTCAGCATCGACAACGCCCAGCGCAACTTCAACTTCGACGCCGGCACCTCGGTGTTCACCAACAACACCTCCTGCCGCAGCGGCAGTGGCACCAACGACCGGATCATCGGCACCGCCGACGGCACCAACCAGTTCTGGTCCGGCACGAACGGCTCCCGCTGCTCGTCGTACGCCGGAGCCCTGCACTGGTCGTACGCCTCGGACGGCCGCCTGGTCGTCACCTTCGGCGGCTAGGTGGGCATTTGAAGAAGCTTTGTGCCAGTAAGTAACTTTCGTGGCCGCCGCGTTTGAGGTGTTTGCCTCATACGCACACCCTCGTGTCCATCGAGCTGCGGACTCGGCCGCCCGTTTGTTTTGTTTTTCATGCACGAAGTCCGTCTGGTTTGAAGATCGGGCAGAAACGCCCAGCAGTAGTGGAACGGCACCGTCCGCCACATCCATGATCACGCTATGGCGGCCGACACCAAGCCGATGCCTGTGGGCGACGACCCGTGCGACGGCCGTTGAGGAGTTACTGAGCCCGTGATTGCGGATCGCGCGGGATGAATACGCACGGTCAGCCAGGACGGCATCGGGTCGGGTTCTGGGCCGGCCGGGTCCGCTTCGCAGAACACGGGATACTGGCCATGACGGTCTCGAAGGCTGGGGCGTCGCCCGCTTGGCCTGCGGTGACGCGAAGGGCCAGGATGCGTTCCCAGGTGCCGTCCACGGCCCACCTGATCAGGCGTTTATGAGCGGTCTGGAACGAGCCGAGCTCGTCCGGCAGGCCCGCCAGGGAGAGCAGGTGCGGTACTTCCACGCGATGGCTTCCAGGGTTCGGCGGTGATCGGCCCATCGCCGACCGCGGACCGGATCGGCCGGCATCAGCGGCTCGATCCGGTCCCACATCGCATCAGTGATCACTAATCGGACAGACACCTAAACGGACAGCACCCGTCGACTGACTCCCCGTCCAGGGCAGGGGGTGGCCTTCCTGGGCCTCGGTACCCGTAGTAGCCGTTGGTGGACCGGTCGGTATTCGGCCTGGTGACTGCTGGAGTTCACGGCGGACAGGCAAGGCAGACCGGCTGGTCCTCGGTCCCTGGTATCGGTGGACCTTTCGCCTCGCCTGCGGCGCACGCCCGTGGTGCGATGAAACAGGGGGGTCGGGAAGGAGAGAGCGATGATCTCACCGGCAGGGGAGCGCAAGAATGGGACGGGCCCTGTGTCGGTCCGCCCGCTGGGTGAGGCGGACCTGGACCGGGCCGACGAGATCTTCAGGGTCGCCTTCGGGACGTTCCTCGGGGCTCCCGAGCCGAGAACGTTCTTCGGGACCGCCGACTACGTCCGCACTCGCTGGGCGGCCGATCCGCATGCGGCCTTCGCAGCGACGGTCGAAGGCGAAGTCGTTGCATCGAACTTCGCCGTCAACTGGGGCAGCGTCGGGTATTTCGGCCCGCTGACCGTACGTCCGGACCTGTGGGACCAGGGCATCGGCAGGCGCCTCATGAAGCCGGTCATGGACTGCTTCGAGACCTGGGACAACCGACACCTGGGCCTGTTCACCTTCTCGCACAGTCCGAAGCACCTTGAGCTCTACCGCCGCTACGGTTTCTGGCCCCGATTCCTCACAGCCATCATGAGGAAGCAGGTCGCAGGCAGTGCCGCGGTCCCAGGCCGAGTGCTGTACGGCGAGCTTCCCACCGCCGAACGGCTCGACGCCGTGAGCCTGTGTCGCACACTGACCGGGGCCGTGTTCGAGGGCCTGAGCGTGGAACGCGAGATCGTGGCCGCGCACGCGCAGGGACTCGGTGACACCATCCTGCTCCAGGGGGCCGGCTCCGAGCTCGATGGCCTGGCCGTCTGCCACTGCGGAGCCGGGTCGGAGGCCGGAGAGGACGTGTGCTTCGTCAAGTTCGGCGCCGTGCGCCCTGGCCCGGAGGCGGCCGACCGGTTCGAACGACTGCTCACCGCATGCGAGCGGCTCGCCGCCGAGCGCGGCCTGGGGCAACTGGACGCCGGAATGAACCTGGCCCGCGAGGATGCCTACCGGCGAATGGTCGACCGCGGTTTCCGCACCTGGTTGCAGGGCGTGGCCATGCACAGGCCCAACGAACCCGGCTACAGCCACCCCGACGCCTACGTGATCGATGACTGGCGCTGAGACCCCGCCACCGCAGCCACGGCGCCACCAACACCGCCTCAGCTTCCTGAACTGACGCGGACTCAGCCCGGTGAACGGGGCTGTCCAGGACGGCTCCGACGCCGTGATCACACCAGCCACATCAAGATCACCTCATGCATGACCAGCAGTTACGGGACAAGTCTTACGAGCTCGTGCACGACAAGCGGTGAGACGTCGGGCCCGTGATGGTTGATCATGGTCGGGTGGTGGGGAACAGGGCTCGCGCAGTGATCATCAGCAACCGTCGCATCACGGGCCTGACGGGCGCCGT
>NZ_JBWJAQ010000036.1:0-37682 GCF_056387915.1 Streptomyces sp. GLSS-08 | reverse complement strand
CCTCCGTCCTCGGCCAGCTGATCGCCCTCTACGAGCACAAGGTGTTCGTCCAGGGCGCGGTCTGGAACATCGACTCCTTCGACCAGTGGGGCGTCGAGCTCGGCAAGGTCCTCGCCAAGCGCGTCGAACCGGCGCTGACCGAGGGCGCCGACGTGCCCGGTCTTGACGAGTCGTCGAAGGCCCTGGTCGCCAAGTACCGGGAGCTGCGCGGCCGGTAGGCGCCGGTGACGGGTGACCGGGAGACGCCCGGTCACCCGGGGAGACGCCGGAGGGTCCGTCCGTCTCCCGTACAATCCAGGGCGATCACGTCACCGAGTGCTCGGGGGAGCGAAGTTGACCGGTTCGCGCAGAAGATGGCTGGGTGGTCCCCTGTCGGCGGGATCGGTCCTGCGGCCCAAGGCCGTCGCGCAGGCGCTGTTCCATCCGGCGTGGATCCCGGCGCCGGTCGACCCGTCCGTGGAGCGGCTCAAGCGCTTACGGCTCATCGCCGGGGCGGTCGCCGCGTTCGGCGTGTACACCTTCGTGCAGGGCAAGTTCGACTTCACCGAGGTCCTGGAGAACATGCTGACGGCGGCCGCCGTGCTGCTGTTCATCACACCCCTGACGGTCGGCTTGATGCTGTTCGTCTGGCGGCGCACCGGGCGGATCCGCCGACTGCGCGGATCCCTCTTCGACTCCCTCAAGCTGCTGCTGCTCTTCATCGGCACCGTCGTCGTGACCGTCCTGCTGTGGCAGCTCGCGATCTCGCTCGGCGGCATGATGATGATGGTGCCGGGCCTGACGGCGATGTGGCTCACCGGACTCGTGGCGTACGGAGCCGTGCAGGTGACCGGGAACTTCTTCGGCACCGCCGGAGTGCACCGCTGCTCGCCACGGTGACCTCGTGGCTGATGGCCCTCCCGGACCTGCTCACCGGTGATCTGCACGGGCTGAGCCTCACGATGGGCATCGTCTTCATCCTGGGCGCCCCGCTGACGGTCACGGCCATCGCCGCTCTGGAGCTGCGCCGGCTCCGGCGCCGTTACGGGATACGGCTGGGGGCGCACCCTGCCACCCTGCCTCCGTCGATTCCGCCCGCCCCGCCGTACGGGCATCTGCCGCCGCAGCCCGGCCCGTATGCGCCGAGTCCGGCGTTCACGTTCCACCAGGGGGGTCCCCACCCGCCGGGGCCGGGGAACCCGTACCGGCAACCGCAGCACCCGTACCCCCAGGGCCCCCGGAACCCCTACGACCCCCGGGGGTACTGACCCGGCCACGATGCGGGCGGGGCCCGGACGCCGGACGCCGGACGGGCTGTTCAGCCCGTCCGGCGTCCGAGGAGGAACGCGGTCGCGACCCGGGGGCCGTGCCGTCCGGTGTCCTACGGCGACGCGGGCGGATACAGCGAGCGGGGCAACTGCGAGGCCGCCGCGGAGTCCAGCAGCCACAGGGTGCGGGACCGGCCGTAGGCGCCGGCCGCCGGCGCCTGCACCTCACCGGCGCCCGACAGGGCGATGGCCGCCGCCCGCGCCTTGTCCTCGCCGGCCGCCAGCAGCCACACCTCCCGGGCGGAACGGATGGCGGGCAGCGTCAGCGAGATGCGCGTCGGCGGCGGCTTCGGCGCCCCGTGCACCCCGACGACCATGCGGTCGGTCTCGCGCACCGCGGGCAGCTCCGGGAAGAGCGAGGCCACGTGGGTGTCCGGGCCGACGCCCAGCATCAGGACGTCGAACGTCGGCACGGGCCCGTGGTTCTCGGGATCCGCCGCCTTCGCGAGCTCGGCGGCGTACGCCTCGGCCGCCGCGTCCGCGTCGCCGCCGTACGGGCCGTCGGACGCGGGCATCGCGTGGACCCGCGCGGGGTCCAGCGGGACCGAGTCAAGCAGCACCTCGCGGGCCTGGGTGACATTGCGCTCCGGGTCGCCCTCGGGCAGGAACCGCTCGTCGCCCCACCACAGGTCGAGGCGGGCCCAGTCGACGGCGTCCCGGGCGGGCTCGGCGGCCAGCGCCGCGAGCAGACCGTTGCCGTTGCGTCCGCCGGTGAGCACCACCGAGGCGTGGCCGCGCGAGGCCTGCGCGTCCACGATCTTCGTGACCAGCCGGGCCGCGGCGGCCCTCGCCATCAGCTCCTTGTCGTGGTGGACGACGAGCTGCGGAGTGCTCACTTGGCGGCCGCCTTCCTGGCCGGGGCCTTCGCGGCCTTCTTGGCGGGCGCCTTCGCGGCCCGCCCGGCCGGTGCCTCGTCGGTGGCCGCACCGGAGTCCGGGACCTGCGCCGGCGCGTCGGCGGAGCCGGCGGTCAGCCGGTCCACGCCGTACCGCAGCGCTGAGGCGTAGGTGTCGTCCGGGTCCAGCCGGCGCAGCTCCTCCGCGATCAGCTCGGCGGTCTCGCGGCGCTTGAGGGCCACCGCGCGGGCGGGCTGGCCCTCGATGGTCAGCGTCGCCAGCGAGCCGTCGGCGCGGTCCAGGACGATCGGGCCGCAGTCGGTGTCCATCCGGACGGCGGTGAGGCCGGGGCCCGACGAAACCGAGCGCCTGACCGGGACGTCGAGCCGGTCCGCCAGCCACATGCCGAGCAGCTCGCAGCTCGGGTTGAACTCCTCGCCCTCCACCTCGACCGCCTTGACCTCGCAGACGACCTGGTCCAGAGCCGCGGCCAGCATCGAACGCCAGGGCGTGATGCGGGTCCACGACAGGTCCGTGTCACCGGGGGCGTAGGCGTCGGCGCGGGCGGCGAGTTCCCGTACCGGCTGCTCGGAGGCGTAGGTGTCGGTGACCCGGCGCTGGGCGAGGGCGCCCAGCGGGTCGTTGGCCGGGTCGCTCGGCGCGTTCACCGGCCACCAGACGACGACGGGCGCGTCCGGCAGCAGCAGCGGGAGCACGACGGACTGGGCGTGGTCCACGACCTCGCCGTACAGGCGCAGGATGACCGTCTCGCCGGTGCCGGCCTCCACCCCGAGGCGGACCTCGGCGTCGAGGCGCGACTTCGTGCGGTCGCGGGGCGAGCGCGAGACGCGCTTGATGACCACGAGGGTGCGCGAGGGGTGCTCGCGTGAAGCGTCGTTCGCGGCCTTCAGCGCGTCGTAGGCGTTCTCCTCGTCCGTCACGATGACGAGGGTGAGCACCATGCCGACGGCCGGGGTGCCGATGGCGCGGCGGCCCTGGACGAGCGCCTTGTTGATCTTGCTGGCCGTGGTGTCCGTGAGATCTGTCTTCATGGCCGCCGCCAGCTCCGTCCGTCTCGTTCCAGCATCTGGTCCGCCTCGACGGGACCCCAGGTGCCGGCCAGGTACTGCGCGGGCTTGCCGTGCGCGTCCCAGTACTCCTCGATCGGGTCGAGGATCTTCCAGGACAGCTCGACCTCCTCCGTGCGCGGGAAGAGGTTCGAGTCGCCGAGCAGGACGTCGAGGATCAGCCGCTCGTAGGCCTCCGGGCTGGACTCCGTGAAGGACTCGCCGTACGCGAAGTCCATCGACACGTCCCGGATCTCCATGGAGGTGCCGGGGACCTTGGAGCCGAAGCGGACCGTGATGCCCTCGTCCGGCTGGACGCGGATGACGATCGCGTTCGAGCCGAGCTCCTCGGTCGCCGTGTGGTCGAAGGGGGAGTGCGGGGCGCGCTGGAAGACGACCGCGATCTCGGTGACGCGGCGGCCCAGACGCTTGCCCGTACGGAGATAGAAGGGGACGCCCGCCCAGCGGCGGTTGTCGATCTCCAGCTTGACGGCCGCGTAGGTGTCGGTCGTCGACTTGGCGTCGATACCGTCCTCCTGGAGGTAGCCGACGACCTTCTCGCCGCCCTGCCACCCCGCCGCGTACTGCCCGCGGACCGTGTTGCTGCCCAGGTCCTTCGGCAGCCTGGCCGCGCCGAGCACCTTGGTCTTCTCGGCGGCGAGCGCGTCCGCGTCGAAGGAGGCCGGCTCCTCCATGGCGGTCAGCGCCATCAGCTGGAGCAGGTGGTTCTGGATGACGTCACGCGCGGCGCCGATACCGTCGTAGTAGCCGGCGCGTCCGCCGATGCCGATGTCCTCGGCCATCGTGATCTGGATGTGGTCGACGTACGACCGGTTCCAGATCGGCTCGAACATCTGGTTCGCGAAGCGCAGCGCCAGGATGTTCTGGACGGTCTCCTTGCCCAGGTAGTGGTCGATGCGGAAGACCTGCTCGGGGGCGAAGACCTCGTGGACGATCGCGTTGAGCTCCTCGGCCGACCTGAGGTCGTGGCCGAAGGGCTTCTCGATGACCGCGCGCCGCCAGGACCCGCCCTGCTGGTCGGCCAGCCCGTGCTTCTTGAGCTGCTGCACGACCTTGGGGAAGAACTTGGGCGGCACGGAGAGGTAGAAGGCGAAGTTGCCGCCCGTGCCCTGGGCCTTGTCGAGGTCCTCGATCGTCGCCTTCAGCTGCTCGAAGGCGTCGTCGTCGTCGAAGTTGCCCTGGACGAAGCGCATGCCCTGGATGAGCTGCTGCCAGACCTCCTCGCGGAACTCCGTGCGGGCGTGCTCCTTGACGGCGTCATGGACCTCCTGGGCGAAGTCCTCGTCCTGCCACTCGCGCCGGGCGAAGCCGACGAGCGAGAAGCCCGGTGGCAGCAGTCCGCGGTTGGCGAGGTCGTACACGGCGGGCATCAGCTTTTTACGTGACAAATCGCCCGTGACGCCGAAGATGACCAGGCCCGACGGCCCCGCGATACGCGGGAGCCGTCGGTCTGCGGGGTCACGCAGCGGATTGCTGCTCGACAAGATTTCAGCCCTCCGAAGGGGCGAGGCGCTGGAGCTCTGCCTCGGTCGACTTGAGCAGGTCGTTCCAGGCGGACTCGAACTTGTCGATGCCTTCGTCCTCCAGCAGCTGCACCACCTCGTCGTACGAGATCCCGAGCTTCTCGACCGCGTCGAGATCGGCGCGGGCCTGCTCGTACGTACCGGAGACGGTGTTCCCGGTGATCTCGCCCTCGCTCCCGGTCGCCTCGAGCGTGGCCTCCGGCATGGTGTTCACCGTGTTCGGCGCGACCAGCTGGTCGACGTACATGGTGGCCTTGTACGCCGGGTCCTTGACGCCCGTCGACGCCCAGAGCGGACGCTGCTTGTTGGCCTGCGCCTTGTCGAGGGCGGCCCAGCGCTCGCCGCTGAACACCTCCTCGTACGTCTGGTAGGCGAGCCGCGCGTTGGCGAGGGCGGCCTTGCCGCGGACGGCCTTGGCCTCGTCGGTGCCGAGCGCGTCGAGCCGCTTGTCGATCTCCGCGTCCACCCGGGACACGAAGAAGGACGCCACCGAGTGGATCTTGGAGAGGTCCAGGCCGCGCTCCTTGGCCTTCTCCAGACCGGCCAGGTAGGCGTCCATGACCTTGCGGTAGCGCTCCAGGGAGAAGATCAGCGTCACGTTCACGCTGATGCCGAGGCCGATGACCTCGGTGATCGCCGGGATGCCCGCCTCGGTGGCCGGGATCTTGATGAGCGTGTTCGGGCGGTCGACCAGCCAGGCGAGCTGCTTGGCCTCGGCGACGGTCGCCTTGGTGTTGTGCGCCAGACGCGGGTCGACCTCGATGGAGACCCGGCCGTCCTGGCCGTCCGTGGAGTCGAAGACCGGCCGCAGGATGTCGGCGGCGTCACGGACGTCCACCGTGGTGATCATGCGGATGGCTTCCTCGACCGTGACCCGGCGGGCGGCGAGGTCGGAGAGCTGCTGGTCGTAACCGTCACCCTGCGAGATGGCCTTCTGGAAGATCGACGGGTTGGTGGTGACGCCCACGACGTGCTGCTGATCCATCAGCTCGGCGAGATTGCCGGACGTGATCCGCTTGCGCGACAGATCGTCCAGCCAGATCGCCACGCCTTCCTCGGATAGGCGCTTGAGTGCGTCTGTCATGGAAAATGCATCTCCTACGTGTCGTATGTCAGCGTCAGCGCTGGGCTGCGGCGATCGATTCCCGGGCGGCGGAGGCGACGTTCTCGGCAGTGAAGCCGAACTCCTGGAAGAGCACCTTGCCGTCGGCGGAAGCACCGAAGTGCTCCAGCGAAACAATGCGTCCGGCGTCGCCGACGAAGCGGTGCCAGGTCAGACCGATGCCGGCTTCCACCGCCACCCGCGCCCTGACGGACGGCGGCAGGACGCTGTCCCGGTACCCCTGGTCCTGCTCCTCGAACCACTCCACGGACGGCATGGACACGACCCGTGTCGCGATGCCCGCGGCCTGGAGCTGCTCACGCGCCCCGACGGCCACATGCACCTCGGAGCCGGTGCCGATCAGGATGACCTCGGGCGTGCCGCCCTCGGCCTCCAGCAGGACGTAACCGCCCTTGGCCGCGTTCTCGTCGGGCTCGTACGTCGGCACACCCTGACGGGTCAGCACCAGGCCGTGCGGAGCGCCCTCGCCGAACACCTTGGTGTAGCGGCGGAGGATCTCGCGCCAGGCGATCGCGGTCTCGTTGGCGTCCGCCGGGCGGACGACGTTCAGGCCGGGGATCGCGCGCAGCGACGCCAGGTGCTCGACCGGCTGGTGGGTGGGGCCGTCCTCGCCGAGGCCGATGGAGTCGTGCGTCCACACGTACGTCACCGGAAGCTGCATGAGGGCGGACAGGCGTACGGCGTTGCGCATGTAGTCGGAGAACACCAGGAAGGTGCCGCCGTAGACGCGGGTGTTGCCGTGCAGCGCGATGCCGTTCATCTCCGCGGCCATGGAGTGCTCGCGGATGCCGAAGTGCACCGTGCGGCCGTACTGGTCCGCGCCGGGCAGCGGGTTGCCCTCCGGGAGGAACGACGAGTTCTTGTCGATCGTCGTGTTGTTCGAGCCGGCGAGGTCGGCGGAGCCGCCCCACAACTCGGGGATGACCGCGCCGAGTGCCTGGAGCACCTTGCCGGACGCGGCACGCGTGGCGACGGACGTGCCCGCCTCGAAGACCGGGAGCTTGTCCTCCCAGCCGTCCGGCAGCGCGGTCGACGCGATGCGGTCGAACTCGGCGGCGCGCTCGGGTTCGGCGGTGCGCCAGGCGGCGAACGTCTTGTCCCACTCGGCCTTGGCCTCACGGCCCCGGTCGAGGGCGCCACGGGTGTGGGCGAGGACCTCGTCGGACACCTCGAAGGACTTCTCGGGGTCGAAGCCGAGGACGCGCTTGGTGGCCGCGACCTCGTCGTCGCCGAGCGCCGAGCCGTGCGCGGCCTCGGTGTTCTGCGCGTTCGGGGCGGGCCAGGCGATGATCGAGCGCATCGCGATGAACGACGGCTTGTCCGTCACGGCCTTCGCGGCCTGGATCGCCGCGAAGAGCGCCTGCGGGTCGAGGTCGCCGTTCTCCTTCGGCTGCACCCGCTGCACGTGCCAGCCGTACGCCTCGTACCGCTTGACGGTGTCCTCGGAGACGGCCGTCTCGGTGTCGCCCTCGATCGAGATGTGGTTGTCGTCCCACAGCAGGACCAGGTTGCCGAGCTTCTGGTGGCCCGCGAGGGAGGACGCCTCTGCGGAGATGCCCTCCTGGAGGCAGCCGTCGCCGGCGATCGCGTAGACGAAGTGGTCGAACGGGGAGGTGCCGGGGGCGGCCTCCGGGTCGAACAGACCGCGCTCGTAGCGAGCGGCCATGGCCATGCCCACCGCGTTGGCGACGCCCTGGCCGAGCGGGCCGGTCGTCGTCTCGACACCGGTCGTGTGGCCGTACTCGGGGTGACCGGGCGTCTTGGAGCCCCACGTCCGGAAGGACTGGAGGTCCTCCAGCTCCAGGCCGAAGCCGGCCAGGTACAGCTGGATGTAGAGGGTCAGGGACGAGTGACCCGCGGACAGCACGAAGCGGTCGCGTCCGGTCCAGTCGGCGTCCGCCGGGTCGTGCCGCATCACCTTCTGGAAGAGGGTGTAGGCGGCGGGCGCCAGGCTCATCGCCGTACCGGGATGGCCGTTGCCGACCTTCTGTACGGCATCGGCGGCCAGGACGCGGGCGGTGTCGACGGCCCGCTGGTCCAACTCGGTCCACTCGAGGTCTGTGGTGGTCGGCTTGGTGCTCACCCTGAGTCAGGGCTCCTCTCCACATGGTCCACATGTCGAATGCCGGTGCGCTTGGCGCCCACCGGACTTTGTCGAGCCTACCCCCGTAAGTACCTGCGTTTTTTCGACTCATTCCAGACTGGCGGGACTGGACGGGATCCGCCTCCCGACCGGCCCGTTCCCTGTGTGGCAAGTGAATACGGAGGCGCTCATCTGACTGCTCAATCGAGAGGCACCCAGCTCTTTGTGCGGAGCCCGACAACACGACCCCACCCCCGCGAAGGGCGGGGTCTGGGCAACGTCTACAGTGGCGTGGTACGCGCGAGCCTTTACGGGGAGTTCACACCCGGGGGCTTGCTGGGATGTCTCTGTCAGGGGTGTGCGTGACGGCCGTCGAATCCCGTCCAGCGGGTGGGGGCACCGCCCATGCCGTGAAGACCAGGGGAGAGCTCGGGAGAAACACCGGCCCGGGCCACCGGCCGCTCGGGGCCCGGGTGAAGGCGTTCGTGGCGCTGACCAAGCCGCGGATCATCGAACTGCTGCTGATCACCACCGTGCCGGTGATGTTCCTGGCCGAGCAGGGTGTGCCCGACCTGAAGCTGGTGCTGCTGACCTGCCTGGGCGGCTACCTGTCGGCGGGGGGCGCCAACGCGCTCAACATGTACATCGACCGCGACATCGACGCCCTGATGGACCGCACCGCCCAGCGGCCCCTGGTCACCGGCATGGTCAGCCCGCGCGAGTGCCTGGCCTTCGGCCTCTCGCTCGCGGTGGTCTCCACGCTGCTGTTCGGCCTGACGGTCAACTGGCTGTCGGCCTGGCTGTCGCTCGGCGCCCTGCTCTTCTACGTGGTCGTCTACACGATGATCCTCAAGCGCCGTACGTCGCAGAACATCGTCTGGGGCGGCATCGCGGGCTGCATGCCGGTCCTCATCGGCTGGTCCTCGGTCACGAACTCGATGTCGTGGGCCCCGGTCGTCCTCTTCCTCGTCATGTTCTTCTGGACGCCGCCGCACTACTGGCCGCTGTCGATGAAGGTGCGGGACGACTACGCGCGCGTGGGCGTGCCCATGCTTCCGGTCATCGCCTCGAACAAGGTGGTCGCCCGCCAGATCGTCCTCTACAGCTGGATGATGGTCGCCGTCTCGCTGCTGCTCACCCCGCTCGGCTACACCGGCTGGTTCTACACCGCGGTCGCGCTGGTGGCCGGCGGCTGGTGGCTGTGGGAGGCGCACGGTCTGCAGAACCGCGCCAGATCCGAGGCGACGGGCGGCAAGCTCAAGGAGATGCGGCTGTTCCACTGGTCCATCACCTACGTGTCGCTGCTCTTCGTGGCGGTCGCGGTGGACCCCTTCCTGCGCTAGACACCTCCGACGGGCGGGGTGCGTGGTCAAGGCCACGCACCCCGCCCGTCGCCGTTCGATCTACCCGTCGGTAGCATCCTGGCCATGGCAGACACCGAGCAGGTTGACGAGAGCACCGGCGCCACGCAGGACGCCAAGACCGAGCGCCGGGCCGCCCGGCTCGCCAAGGAGATCGCCACCTTCGCCAAGGCGCACGGCGGGACCGAGGGTCACATCGAGTACCTGGGGCAGCGGGGCGCCCGGATCGTGCTCGTCGGCGCGGACGGCGGCTGGGGCGACCTGGTGGCCCCCACGTACGCCGTCGCGGAGCAGGCCGTGAAGAAGTCCGGCATCACCGTGCACGAGGAGTTCGACGGCGAGTTCGCGGCCAGGGTGGAGACGGGCCCGTACGAGTGGAAGCGCATGGCAGGCCTCCAGCTCGGCTCCCCCAGCAACACCTGAACCCCACCCACGCGCCCGCGGACGAAAAGGTGGCCGCGCCCCGCCAAGGGGCGCGGGGAACGGCGCGCCCAGCCCCCACGCACCCGCGGACGACAGGCGCGCCGCACCCCGCCAGGGGGCGCGGGGAACGGCGCGCCCAGCCCCCACGCACCCGCGGACGAAACCCGGACGCCCGCCCCAGGACCAGGTGACACCCGGACGCCCGCCCCAGGACCAGGTGACACAGCGGAGCGCTTTCGCACGGGGTGTGCGGCAGCAGCACCTCCACCCCCGTTCACCCGTTAGGACCTGAGAACCCACGGTCCGCTCACGGGAGTCCGGATGATCGAAACGCCGTCCCTCGTGGACCAGTACTGCCACGGAGTGCTCCGCACGGAGCTGGGACTCGGAACCTTCGAGGCCCACCTGTCCCGCACGGAGGGCCCGGCCGCCCCCGGCACCACCTTCTTCGACACCCAGACGGGCTTCGCGGTACGCCGCTGGTGCCCGCCCCTGCTGGGCCTGGAGCCGCACTGCCCGCCCGCCCACTACCTCGCCAGGCGCCGCGAACTGGGCGTACTGGAGGCCGGCCGCAGACTCCTGCGGGGCAGCGGCATCACGACGTACCTCGTCGACGCCGGGCTGCCGGGCGACCTCACGGGACCGGGCGAGATGGCCTCCGCGGGGGACGCGCGGGCCCACGAAGTCGTCCGGCTGGAACTGCTGGCCGAGCAGGTCGCCGACACCTCCGGCACCGTCGAGTCGTTCCTCGCCAATCTCGCCGAGTCCGTCCACGGCGCGGCCTCGAACGCCGTCGCCTTCACCTCCGTGGCGGGCATGCGGCACGGCCTCGCGCTGGCTCCCGAGCCGCCGGGACCGGGGGAGGTGCGGGGCGCGGCGGGCGGCTGGCTGGCCGGACGGCGCGTGGGCGGGGAGCTGAGCGATCCGGTCCTGCTGAGGCACCTGCTGTGGATCGCGGTCGCCTCGGGGCTGCCCCTCCAGCTCCACGCCGGCATGGGCGCGCCCGGTCTGCGCATCGACCGGACCGATCCCGCCCTGCTCACCGACTTCGCCCGCGCCACGGCCGGACTCGGCACCGATCTCGTCCTGCTGCACGGCTACCCGTACCACCGCCACGCGGCCCACCTGACCGGGGTCTTCCCGCACGTGTACGCCGACCTCGGCGCCGCGCTGGTGAGCACCGGGGCGCGGGCGGCGGCCGTGCTCGCGGAGATCCTGGAGCTGGCGCCCTTCGGCAAGCTCCTCTTCTCCAGCGGCGCACACGGTCTGCCCGAACTCCACGTGGTGGGCGCACGCCTCTTCCGCGAGGCCCTCGCGCGGGTGCTCGGCACCTGGGTCGCCGAGGGCGCCTGGTCCCTCGCGGACGCTCAGCGGGTGGCGGGGCTCATCGCCGCCGGGAACGCGCGCCGGGTGTACGCCCTGGAGTGAGGCTCACGCGCGCGTGAGCGCCGGTTCCGTCGCGGGGTCCGGCAGACCGGCCGGGGTGTCCGGACGCTCGCGCAGGGACAGCAGTACGCGCAGGACGCCGATCCACACCAGGCAGGAGCCGAACATGTGGAGGCCGACCAGCACCTCGGGGAGTTCCGTGAAGTACTGGACATAGCCGATGAGGCCCTGGGCGAGGAGGATCACGAACAGGTCGCGGGTGCGGTCCAGGGGGCCCTTGGGGGCGTCGACGGCCTTCAGGACGAACCACAGGGCGAAGGTCAGGGTGACGACGATCCAGGCCAGTACGGCGTGCAGCTTGCTCACGGTCTCCCAGTCCAGCGGCATGCGCTCGACGTCACTGGAGTCGCCCGCGTGCGGCCCGGCGCCGGTGACCACGGTGCCGACCGCGATCAGCAGTACGGAGGCGGCGACCAGGAACCACACCAGCTGCTGCACGGCCGCGCCGACCAGCGGCCGCGGTTCGCCGTCACCCTCACGGGTGCGCTGCCACATCAGCGTGGCGACCGCGATCAGCGCCGTGGACAGCAGGAAGTGGGCGGCGACCGTGTACGGGTTCAGGCCGACCAGGACGACGATCCCGCCGAGGATCGCGTTGCCCATGACGATCCAGAACTGTGCCCAGCCGAGCCGGGTGACACCGCGCCGCCACGGCTTCTGCGCACGCGCGGCGACGATCGCCCAGCCGACCGCGGCGCACAGCACGTAGGTGAGCATGCGGTTGCCGAACTCGATGACGCCGTGGAAGCCCATCGCGCCGGTGGTGGTCAGCGAGTCGTCCGTGCACTTGGGCCAGGTCGGGCAGCCGAGCCCGGAGCCGGTCAGCCGCACGGCGCCGCCGGTGACCACGATGGCCACCGCCATGACGAGGGCGGCGAGGGCCGCCCGCCGCACCGTCCGGGGGGCGGGGGTCCAGCGGTCGGCGATGAAGGCGAGCGGGTTGCGCGCGGCTCGGGTCACGTCGGCTCGGGTCACGTTGGGCACGGACACCATGGTAGGCGGGCGCTTGTGCATGCCTTCACGAGGGGGAGGTCTCTACTCCCACCGGAAGAATCGGGCGGCGGCGCCGAGCCCCGCGACCGCCCACACGGCGAGGATCCCGAGGTCGCCCCACGGCATCCCGGACCCGTGCTGGAGCACGTCCCGCAGGCCGTCCGACAGGGCGGAGATCGGCAGCAGCCCGAGCACGTCCTGCGCGCCGGAGGGGAACTTGTCGAGCGGGACGACGACGCCGCCGCCCACCAGGAGCAGCAGGAAGACGAGGTTGGCGGCGGCCAGGGTCGCCTCCGCCTTCAGCGTGCCCGCCATCAGCAGTCCGAGGCCGGAGAAGGCGGCGGTGCCGAGGACGAGCAGGAGCAGCACGGCGAGGGGGCTGCCGTGCGGGGACCAGCCGAGCGCGAGGGCGATCGCCGTCAGGAGGATCACCTGGAGGACCTCGGTGACCAGGACGGACGCGGTCTTCGCGGTCATCAGGGCCCAGCGCGGCAGCGGGGAGGCGGCGAGCCGCTTCAGGACTCCGTAGCGGCGCTCGAAGCCGGTGGCGATGGCCTGCCCGGTGAACGCGGTCGACATCACGGCCAGCGCGAGGATGCCGGGCGCGAGGAAGTCGACGGCCTCGCCCGTGCCCGTGTCGACGACGTCCACCGTGCTGAACAGGACCAGCAGGAGTGTCGGGATGACGACGGTGAGGAGGAGCTGCTCGCCGTTGCGCAGCAGCATCTTCGTCTCCAGCACCGCCTGGGCGCCGATCATCCGGGGGAGCGGCGCGGCTCCGGGCCGCGGGGAGTACGTACCGGCGGCGCTCATCCGCGCAGCTCCTTGCCCGTGAGTTCCAGGAAGACGTCTTCGAGGGTGTGGCGTTCGACGGCAATCTTCTCCGGCATCACGCCGTGCTGGGCGCACCAGGAGGTGACCGTCGCCAGCAGTTGCGGATCGACCTTGCCGCCGACCCGGTAGGCGCCCGGCGTCAGCTCGACGGCCGTGCAGTCCGCCGGGAGGGCCTTCAGCAGGGACCCCACGTCGAGCCCGGGCCGGCCGGTGAAGCGCAGGGTGTTCTCCGCGCCGCCGCGGCACAGCTCGTCGGGGGAGCCCTGGGCGACGACCCGGCCCGCGTCGATGATCGCCACGTCGTCGGCGAGCTGCTCGGCCTCGTCCATGTGGTGCGTGGTGAGGATGACGGAGACGCCGTCGGCGCGCAGGTCGCGCACCAGGTCCCAGGTCGCGCGGCGGGCCTGCGGGTCGAGCCCCGCCGTGGGCTCGTCCAGGAAGACCAGCTCGGGCCGGCCGACCACGGCCATCGCCAGCGCGAGCCGCTGCTGCTGGCCGCCGGACAGCCGGCGGTACGTCGTGCGGCCGCAGCCGCCGAGCCCCAGCCGCTCGATCAGCGCGTCCACGTCCAGCGGGTGGGCGTGCAGCTTCGCCACGTGGCGGAGCATCTCGTCGGCGCGGGCGCCCGAGTAGACACCGCCGGACTGGAGCATGACCCCGATCCGCGGACGCAGCCGCCCGGACTGCCGGACCGGGTCGAGGCCCAGGACGCGCACCGTGCCGGAGTCCGGCTTCCGGTAGCCCTCGCAGGTCTCGACCGTGGTGGTCTTGCCCGCGCCGTTGGGTCCGAGTACGGCGGTGATGCCCGCTTCGGCCACCAGGTCGAGGCCGTCCACCGCGGTCTTCGTGCCGTACCGCTTCACCAGGGCCTGGACCTGGACCACGGGCTCGCTTCGCATGAGGAACAAGTCTAGGGACGCGTCCGGGTGCCGGGGTGCGCGGGGCCCACGACCCGGGGACCGGCCGCCGGCTTCGGGCGGCTCCGCGGCTCCTCGTCGGCGATCCACGCCTCGCGCGAGCGGTGCAGCGCCAGCCACCGCTGCGCGTACGCCACGGCGGCGGCGACCGGGAACAGCCGCGCGTCGGCGGCGCCCACCCGGCCCCGTACGACGGGACGGTCCCGTTCGAAGTCGGCGCCCAGCTCGTCGAAGCGCTCGGAGGTGATCGACACCTCGGTCACCACCTCCCAGCGCGCCGTTCCGTCCGGTCCGAGGACCGGCCGGCCCACCTCGGCCACCGGGGACGGGATGCGGTACTCGGCGAGGTGGAAGGCTGTGCACGCCTCGTATCCGGCGCCGAGCAGCAGGACGCGGGCGTCCATGGCCTCCAGGCGGGCCAGCGGGCTGCGCTCACCGAGACGGCAGTCGGGGGCGTGCCCCTCGACCACCTCCGCCGCGCGCGCCCCGAGGGCGGCGAACGAGGTCTGCGGGTGCGCGCTGCGCAGGGCGCCGGGCCAGGTGCGGACGGTCTCCGGGATCACGCCGACCCCGCGGCTGGGCGTGATCAGCGGATCGTAGGCGGGCATCGTCGCGCGGATGGCGGGCCACCACTCCTCGGGAACCGGCGGATTGCCCCACAGGGCCGGGTCGGAGAGATCACCGGACTGGGTGGGGACGACCAGCGTCCCGTCGGGACCGAGCGCGTCGAGCAGTCCCTGGACGACGGCGGGCGCGCCGCCGCAGACCCAGCCGAGGGAGCTGAGCGAGGAGTGCGCGAGGAGCGTCTCGCCGGGGCGCACGCCGAGTTCGCGCAGCCGTGCGGCGAGCCCGGATCTGGTGACGAGTGGGCCGGTCGGAGGCGGTACGGACACGTCGGCAGTCTGCTGGAACGCCCCCGGGAACGCCACCGGATTGATCGATCAAAGATCGTTTCCGCAGGTCGTATTAGGTATGCCTAAGTGACGCAGGGCACCGTCCGCGCCCCGGGCGCGGGTTGTCAGGCTCAAAGGAATTACGCAACAATGGCGTTGTGAAAAACGTTGGCGAGGCTCCGCAGGAGGAACTCGCGACCGGTGAGCGGTCCACCCGCAACCGGGTCGCGCGCTCCATCCTGGACCACGGCCCGTCCACCGTGGCCGATCTCGCCGGGCGGCTTGGACTCACCCAGGCCGCCGTCCGCCGGCACCTCGACGCGCTCGTCGCCGACACCGTCGTGGAGGCCCGCGAGCAGCGGATCTACGGCGCGCGTACGCGGGGGCGCCCCGCGAAGGTGTTCGCCCTGACCGACTGCGGCCGGGACGCCTTCGACCAGTCCTACGACAAGCTCGCCGCGGACGCGCTGCGCTGGATCGCCGAGCGCGAGGGCGGCGACGAGGCGATCGTCGCGTTCGCCCGTGCCAGGATCGCCGAGCAGGCCGGGGCGTACCGCGCCGCCGTCGAGGCCGCGGCCCCCGAGGAGCGCACCGAAGCGCTGGCCAGGGCCCTGAGTGCGGACGGGTACGCTGCTACGGCGCGCAGCGCACCGGTCGGCGAGCAGCTGTGCCAGCACCACTGCCCCGTCGCCCATGTCGCCGAGCAGTTCCCGCAGCTGTGCGAGGCGGAGACCGAGATCTTCTCCCAGTTGCTCGGTACGCATGTGCAGCGCCTGGCGACCATCGCGCACGGCGACGGCGTGTGCACCACGTTCATCCCCAAGATTTCCCAGACCACTGATCACGCATCCGCAAGCACGGCCGGGAGGAACCCCGCATGACGCTCCCCACGGAGACTGCTCACCCCGAACTCGAGGGTCTGGGCAAGTACGAATACGGCTGGGCCGACTCCGACACGGCCGGCGCCTCTGCGAAGCGCGGCATCAACGAGGACGTCGTCCGGGACATCTCCGCGAAGAAGTCCGAGCCGGAGTGGATGACGAAGCTCCGTCTCAAGGGCCTGCGCCTGTTCGAGAAGAAGCCCATGCCGAACTGGGGCTCGGACCTGTCGGGCATCGACTTCGACAACATCAAGTACTTCGTGCGCTCCACGGAGAAGCAGGCGGAGTCCTGGGAGGACCTGCCGGACGACATCAAGAACACGTACGACAAGCTCGGCATCCCCGAGGCGGAGAAGCAGCGCCTCGTCGCCGGTGTCGCGGCCCAGTACGAGTCCGAGGTCGTCTACCACCAGATCAACCAGGAGCTGGAGTCGCAGGGTGTCATCTTCATGGACACCGACACGGCCCTCAAGGAGCACCCGGAGCTCTTCAAGGAGTACTTCGGCACCGTCATCCCGGTCGGCGACAACAAGTTCGCGTCGCTGAACACCGCGGTGTGGTCCGGCGGCTCCTTCATCTACGTGCCGCCGGGCGTGCACGTGGAGATCCCGCTCCAGGCCTACTTCCGTATCAACACGGAGAACATGGGCCAGTTCGAGCGGACCCTGATCATCGTCGACGAGGGTGCCTACGTGCACTACGTCGAGGGCTGCACGGCGCCGATCTACAAGTCGGACTCGCTCCACTCCGCGGTGGTCGAGATCATCGTGAAGAAGGGCGCCCGCTGCCGTTACACGACCATCCAGAACTGGTCGAACAACGTCTACAACCTGGTCACCAAGCGCGCCGTGGCGTACGAGGGCGCGACCATGGAGTGGATCGACGGCAACATCGGCTCCAAGGTCACCATGAAGTACCCGGCCGTCTACCTGATGGGCGAGCACGCCAAGGGCGAGACCCTCTCCATCGCCTTCGCGGGCGAGGGCCAGCACCAGGACGCCGGCTCCAAGATGGTCCACATGGCGCCGAACACCTCGTCCAACATCGTCTCCAAGTCCGTGGCGCGCGGCGGCGGCCGTACGTCCTACCGCGGCCTGGTCGAGATCGGTGAGGGCGCGCACGGCTCGAAGTCCAACGTGCTGTGCGACGCGCTGCTCGTCGACACGATCTCCCGCTCGGACACGTACCCCTACGTGGACGTCCGTGAGGACGACGTGTCCATGGGGCACGAGGCGACCGTCTCCAAGGTCAGCGACGACCAGCTCTTCTACCTGATGAGCCGCGGCATGACCGAGTTCGAGGCGATGGCCATGATCGTGCGGGGCTTCGTCGAGCCGATCGCCAAGGAGCTGCCCATGGAGTACGCCCTCGAACTCAACCGGCTGATCGAGCTGCAGATGGAAGGCGCGGTCGGTTAAGACCCGCCGTCCGGACACAGCCAGCGAACACTGACGCAGGAAAGAGAGCAGACCGACAGCCATGGCTGAGGCTACGAATATCCCGGTGGGGTCCACCACCGCCGGCCAGATCGCGGTGGCCGCCGAGTCGACCGTCGCCACGCGCATGAGCGCGCCCGCCTCCTTCGACGTGGCGGACTTCCCCGTCCCCCACGGCCGCGAGGAGGAGTGGCGGTTCACGCCCCTGGAGCGGCTGCGCGGGCTGCACGACGGCACCGCGGTCGCCACCGGCGACGGCGTCAAGGTGGACATCGAGGCCCCCGAGGGCGTCACCGTCGAGACCGTCGGCCGCGACGACGCCCGCCTCGGCAGGGCCGGCACCCCCGTGGACCGGGTCGCCGCCCAGGCCTACTCGGCGTTCGAGAAGGCCGGCGTCGTCACCGTCCCCAAGGAGACGGTGCTCACCGAGCCCATCCGCATCGCCGTGCACGGCGAGGGCGGGGTCGCCTACGGCCACCAGGTCATCGAGCTGGGAGCCTTCGCCGAGGCCGTCGTCGTCATCGACCACACCGGCGACGCGGTGCTCGCCGCCAACGTCGACTACGTGATCGGCGACGGCGCCAAGCTCACCGTCGTCTCCGTCCAGGACTGGGACGACAAGGCCGTCCACGTGGGCCAGCACAACGCCCTCATCGGCCGGGACGCCACCTTCAAGTCCTTCGTGGTCACCTTCGGCGGCGATCTGGTGCGCCTCCACCCGCGCGTCCACTACGCGGGCACCGGCGGCGAGGCCGAGCTGTTCGGCCTGTACTTCACGGACGCCGGCCAGCACCAGGAGCACCGCCTCCTCGTCGACCACAACACCCCGCACTGCAAGTCGAACGTGGCCTACAAGGGCGCGCTCCAGGGCGACGGCGCCCACGCGGTGTGGATCGGCGACGTCCTCATCGAGGCCAAGGCCGAGGGCACCGACACCTACGAGATGAACCGCAACCTGGTTCTGACCGACGGCGCCCGCGTCGACTCCGTGCCGAACCTGGAGATCGAGACCGGCGAGATCGTCGGCGCCGGGCACGCCTCGGCGACCGGCCGCTTCGACGACGAGCAGCTCTTCTACCTGATGGCGCGCGGCATCCCGGCCGACGACGCCCGCCGTCTGGTGGTCCGCGGCTTCTTCGCCGAGCTGGTCCAGCAGATCGGTGTCGCCGACATCCAGGAGCGCCTCCTCGCCAGGATCGACGAGGAGCTGGAGGCGTCGGTCTGATGACTGCCCCGTCGACCTTCGTACGCGCCTGTGCGCTGAGCGAGCTGGAGGAGGACACCCCCAAGCGGGTGGAACTCGACGGCACGCCGGTCTCGGTCGTGAAGACCGAGGGCGAGGTGTTCGCGATCAACGACATCTGCTCGCACGCGAACGTCTCGCTCTCCGAGGGCGAGGTGGAGGACTGTCAGATCGAGTGCTGGCTGCACGGTTCCGCCTTCGACCTCCGCACCGGCAAGCCGTCCGGCCTTCCCGCGACGCGCCCCGTCCCCGTATACCCCGTAAAGATCGAAGGGGACGACGTGCTCGTCTCCCTCTCCCAGGAGTCCTGAGGCACCCATGGCAACGCTTGAAATCCGAGACCTGCACGTCACCGTCGAGGCCGACAACGCCACGAAGGAGATCCTCAAGGGCGTCGACCTCACCGTGAAGCAGGGCGAGACGCACGCCATCATGGGCCCGAACGGCTCCGGCAAGTCCACGCTCGCCTACTCGCTCGCGGGTCACCCGAAGTACACGATCACCGGCGGCACCGTCACCCTCGACGGCGAGGACGTCCTGGAGATGTCCGTCGACGAGCGTGCCCGCGCCGGCCTGTTCCTCGCGATGCAGTACCCGGTCGAGGTCCCCGGCGTCTCGGTCTCCAACTTCCTGCGCACCTCCGCCACCGCGATCCGCGGCGAGGCCCCCAAGCTGCGCACCTGGGTGAAGGAGGTCCGGGAGGCCATGGAGCGCCTCAACATGGACCCGGCCTTCGCCGAGCGCAACGTCAACGAGGGCTTCTCCGGCGGTGAGAAGAAGCGCCACGAGATCCTCCAGCTCGAACTGCTCAGGCCGAAGGTCGCGATCCTCGACGAGACGGACTCCGGTCTGGACGTCGACGCGCTGCGCATCGTCTCCGAGGGCGTCAACCGCGTCCGCGAGTCCGGTGAGGTCGGCACCCTGCTGATCACGCACTACACGCGCATCCTGCGCTACATCAAGCCCGACTTCGTCCACGTCTTCTCGGCCGGCCGCATCGTCGAGTCCGGCGGCGCCGAGCTCGCCGACAAGCTGGAGAACGAGGGCTACGAGGGATACACGAAGGGTGGCCCCGTGGGCGGAGCGAACTCAGGGGAGGCAGTAGCGTGACGCAGTTGCCGGGCCTCCTCGACACCGAGGCGATCCGTAAGGACTTCCCCATCCTGGACCGCCAGGTCCACGACGGCAAGAAGCTCGTGTACCTGGACAACGCGGCGACCTCGCAGAAGCCGCGCCAGGTGCTGGACGCCCTGAACGAGTACTACGAGCGCTACAACGCCAACGTCCACCGCGGTGTGCATGTGCTCGCCGAGGAGGCCACGGCGCTGTACGAGGGCGCGCGCGACAAGGTCGCCGCGTTCATCAACGCGCCGAGCCGCGACGAGGTGATCTTCACCAAGAACGCCTCCGAGTCGCTCAACCTCGTGGCGAACATGCTGGGCTGGGCCGACGAGCCCTACCGCGTGGACCACGAGACCGAGATCGTCATCACGGAGATGGAGCACCACTCCAACATCGTGCCGTGGCAGCTGCTGTCGCAGCGCACTGGCGCGAAGCTGAAGTGGTTCGGCCTCACCGACGACGGCCGGCTCGACCTGTCGAACATCGACGAGGTCATCACCGAGAAGACGAAGATCGTCTCCTTCGTGCTGGTGTCGAACATCCTCGGCACGGTCAACCCCGTCGAGGCGATAGTGCGCCGGGCGCAGGAGGTCGGCGCCCTGGTCCTGATCGACGCCTCGCAGGCCGCGCCGCACATGCCGCTGGACGTCCAGGCTCTGCAGGCCGACTTCGTGGCGTTCACCGGCCACAAGATGTGCGGGCCGACCGGCATCGGAGTCCTGTGGGGCCGCCAGGAGCTGCTCGAGGACCTTCCCCCGTTCCTCGGCGGCGGCGAGATGATCGAGACGGTGTCGATGCACTCGTCGACGTACGCTCCCGCGCCGTACAAGTTCGAGGCGGGCACGCCCCCGATCGCCCAGGCGGTCGGTCTCGGCGCTGCCATTGACTATCTGAGCTCGATCGGCATGGACAAGATCCTCGCCCACGAGCACGCGCTCACCGAGTACGCGGTGCGGCGGCTGACGGAGGTCCCGGACCTCAGGATCATCGGTCCGGCGACGGCCGAGGACCGCGGCGCCGCGATCTCGTTCACGCTCGGTGACATCCACCCGCACGACGTGGGCCAGGTCCTGGACGAGCAGGGCATCGCCGTCCGGGTCGGACACCACTGCGCCCGTCCGGTCTGCCTGCGGTACGGAATTCCCGCGACCACGCGGGCGTCGTTCTATCTGTACTCCACGCCGACCGAGATCGACGCACTGGTCGACGGCCTGGAGCACGTACGGAACTTCTTCGGCTGAGGAGCTGGCTGAGTCGTGAAGCTTGATTCGATGTACCAGGAAGTCATCCTGGACCACTACAAGCACCCGCACGGGCGCGGTCTCAGGGATGGCGACGCCGAGGTGCACCACGTCAATCCCACGTGCGGCGACGAGATCACGCTGCGCGTCAAGTACGACGGCGAGCGGATCGCGGACATCTCGTACGAGGGTCAGGGCTGCTCGATCAGCCAGGCCTCGGCCTCCGTGCTGAACGAGCTGCTCGTCGGCAAGGAGCTGTCCGAGGCGCAGCAGGTCCAGGAGACCTTCCTGGAGCTGATGCAGTCCAAGGGCCGGCTCGAGCCGGACGACGCGATGGAGGAGGTGCTGGAGGACGCGGTCGCGTTCGCCGGTGTCTCCAAGTACCCGGCCCGGGTCAAGTGCGCCCTCCTGAGCTGGATGGCATGGAAGGACGCGACGGCCCAGGCACTGGGCGAGAGCGCCGAGAGGAAGACGGCATGAGCGAGAACACCGTGACACCCGCAGAGGGCCTGACGACGAAGCCGGCCTCGGAGGAGGAAGTCCGCGAGGCGCTGTACGACGTCGTCGACCCCGAACTGGGTATCGACGTCGTCAACCTCGGCCTCATCTACGGCATCCACATCGACGACGCGAACATCGCGACGATCGACATGACGCTGACGTCCGCGGCCTGCCCGCTCACCGACGTCATCGAGGACCAGGCCAGGTCCGCCACCGACGGCATCGTCAACGAACTGCGCATCAACTGGGTCTGGATGCCGCCGTGGGGTCCGGACAAGATCACGGACGACGGCCGCGAGCAGCTTCGGGCGCTCGGGTTCAACGTCTGACCGACACGCTGCGCCGTCCGGGCGACAGCTCCGCACGAGGCCCCTGGCATCCCGCCGGGGGCCTCGTGCGTGTCGCGGCGCGTTCGCGGTCCAGTGCCCTGCCGGTAACCGACCTGCGCCGCGCCGCGCCGGGCGAGCGAGGTTTGCGAAGCCCTCCAAGCCTCCAAGCACTCCAAGCACTCCAAGCCCTCGAAGCCCTCATCGGTCACCTCCACGGGCGATTCCGGGAAGCTCGTACGGACCGCCTCGCGAGACGCCCGCGCACGGGTTCGCCTCCGCGGGCCTCGGCCGGTTAGGTTGCCCTCATGACCGACACGACTGCTACTCGCACCACCGGCGCCGTCGCCGCCGGGCTCGCCACCCTCACCGCCGACGGCACCGTCCTCGACACCTGGTTCCCCGCCCCCGAACTGTCCGCCGAGCCCGGCCCGGCCGGCACCGAGCGGCTGTCCACCGAGCGTGCCGTGGAGCTGCTCGGCGAGGGCGCCGCCAAGGCCGTCGGTCCCGACGCCCGCCGTGGCGTCGAGGTGGTCGCGGTCCGCACGGTCATCGCCTCCCTCGACGAGAAGCCGATCGACGCGCACGACGTGTACCTGCGCCTCCACCTGCTCTCGCACCGTCTGGTGCGGCCGCACGGCCAGAGCCTGGACGGCATCTTCGGCCACCTCGCCAACGTCGCGTGGACCTCGCTCGGCCCGGTCGCCGTCGACGACGTCGAGCGGGTCCGCCTGAACGCCCGTGCCGAGGGCCTGCACCTCCAGGTGACCTCGATCGACAAGTTCCCGCGCATGACCGACTACGTCGCCCCGAAGGGCGTCCGGATCGCCGACGCCGACCGCGTCCGGCTCGGCGCGCACCTCGCCGAGGGCACGACCGTCATGCACGAGGGCTTCGTGAACTTCAACGCGGGCACCCTCGGCACGTCGATGGTCGAAGGCCGCATCTCGGCCGGCGTCGTGATCGGCGACGGCTCGGACATCGGCGGCGGCGCCTCGACGATGGGCACCCTCTCCGGCGGCGGCAACGTCCGCATCACCATCGGCGAGCGCTGCCTGATCGGTGCCGAGGCCGGCGTCGGCATCGCACTGGGTGACGAGTGCGTGGTGGAGGCAGGTCTGTACGTCACCGCCGGCTCCCGCGTCACGATGCCCGACGGCCAGATCGTCAAGGCCCGCGAACTGTCCGGCGCCTCGAACATCCTCTTCCGCCGCAACTCGGTCACGGGCACCGTCGAGGCCCGCCCGAACAACGCGGTCTGGGGCGGTCTCAACGACGTCCTGCACAGCCACAACTAGCGGCTCTCCGCCTGCCCCGAGCGCCCTCCCGTCCACCGGACGGGAGGGTGCTCTGCCGTTCCGCCCCCGCCGGGAGCCGGCCGGCCCGGTTCGGCTGGCATCGCATCGACGAACCCGAGGCGTACGTACGGCAGATCCTGTAACGCCAGCAGGTCAGCCGCCGCCCGAGTCCGACGTGGCCCGCCTCCTGAACTGTCCGGCCGGCCGATTCAATGGCTTCCGCATGGGCAACGACGGCGCGGGCGGCGCTGGAGTCCGGTCCTCGCGAAGCGCTGAGGCGCCGAGCGTTGCGCGTCGGGCGCCGCGCGGAGGGGGCAGGGGCGGACGGGGTCGGCCCCGGCCCGTCGGGACGGCGGGGGCGGACGGGGGTCGGCCCCAGCCGTCACGACACCTTCGCGAGCAGGCGCTCGTACGCCGCCAGCAGCCCGTCGGCCGCATCGCGGCCGGCGGGCCGCAGGGGAGCGCGGACCGGCCCGGAGGGCAGACCGAGCCTGCCGAGGAGGGCCTTGGCCGTAACCGCTCCCGGGAGTCCGGCGGACATCATCGCCCCGGTCAGCTCGATGGTCCGCCGCTGCATGCGCGCCGCTCCCGCCGTGTCGCCCGCGTCGAAGGCGTCCAGCACGCACCGGAACTGACGGGCGGCCACGTTCGCCACCGTACCGATGAAGCCCGCGCCGCCGACCGCGTACAGGGCGAGGACCTGCTCGTCGCAGCCCGCGTAGTACGCCAACTCCGTGCGCGCCAGCACCTTCTGGGTGCCGAGGAGATCGTAGGCGCAGTCCTTGACCGCCACGATCCGCGGGTGCTCCGCCAGCCGGATCATCGTCTCCGGCTCGATGCGGGTACCCGTGCGCCCGGGGATGTCGTACAGCACGACCGGCAGACCGCACGCGTCCGTGACGTCCCGGAAGTGGGCCTCGACCGCGTCCTGCGGCGGTCTGCTGTAGTACGGCGCGATCACGAGGAGGCCGTCCGCGCCCGCCCTCTCGGCCGCCCGCGCCAGTTCTGCGGTGTGCCGTGTGTCGGCGGTGCCGACCCCCGCGACGATCGGGACGTGCTCGCCGACCGCGGCCCGCACCGCGCGCACGAGCGCGGTCTTCTCCGCGTCCGACGTCGTGGGCGACTCGCCCGTGGTGCCGGACAGCACCAGGCCGTCGCACCCCTCGGCGACCAGCCGGGCGGCGAGCCGCTGCGCCCCGTCGAGGTCGAGCGCGCCCGCCTCGGTGAAGGGGGTGACCATCGCGCAGAGCGCCCGGCCGAAGGGGGCGTCCGGGGTCACCCGCGTGACGCCGGGCGCCAGGGCAGGTGCGGTGCCGGAGGTGGTGCGCGGTGCGGAGCCGGCCGGGGTGCCTGGAGTCGTCATGCCGTCAGTGTCGGCAACCTGACCGTGAAGCTCTACTTAATTCTGCTACGGGATAATGGGGACGGTTGCTAAATGGTCCTGGGCGGCGGGGCTGGGCGGCGGGGCTGGGGACGCCCTGGTGCCGGCCCTGCCACTCGTGGCCGCCGAGGGATCGCCGGAGCTGGTCGCGAAGGCCGCGTTGGTCCGGGCCCGCCTCGACTGACCCGCCTCGCCTGCCTCCAGAGTCAGTTGGCGCCTGTGGGCGAACGGGGATCGAAGGGGTAGCCCGGCCCGGTCCGGGTACCCGCCCCTCCTCAAGCGCGAGAGGAGGCGGGACACCGTGACCGGGACCATGAACAGCAGGCCCGTGCGGGACGAACACGGGAATCAGTCGGTGGGCGAGCTCGTCGGCCAGGCCACCGAACAGCTCTCCCAGCTCGTACGGCAGGAGCTGCACCTCGCGAAGGAGGAGCTGGCCGAGAAGGGCCGGCGCGCGGGGCGGGGCGGCGCGATGATCGGAGCGGCTGGCGCCGTCGGATACGTCGGGCTGATGGCCCTGGCCGGTACCGGCGTGGCCGCGCTCTCGCTGGTGCTGCCCGTGTGGGCCGCGGCGCTCATCGTGACCGCGGTGCTCCTCGCGATCGCCGCCGTACTGGCGGTGATGGGCCGGGGGCAGCTGCGCCAGGCCACACCGCCCACCCCCGAAAAGGCGCTGGACAGCGTCAAGGCCGATGTCGACGAGATCAAGGAAAGGGCGCATCGATGACGAACGAGAACACCGGCGCGGACGCCGCGAAGGCGGCCGACGCGCAGGGCCCCGCCGTGCAGGTTCCCGCCGTACAGCCGGGCGCCGGCGGTGCCGGGACGCCGGGCGCGAAGCCCGGTTCGGACGCCGCGGAGTCGGTGGGCGCCAAGGGCCCCGACGAGTTGCGGCGGCAGATCGAGGAGACCAGGAGCCAGCTCGGCGACACCGTCGAGGAGCTGGCCGCCAAGGCGGACGTCAAGGCCCGCGCGCGAGCCCGCGCCGCCGACCTCAAGGACCGGGCGGGCGCCATGACGGTCCAGATGAAGGGCTCCGCCGGCCAGGCGGGCCAAGTCGTGCAGGGCAAGGCCGTCCAGGCGGGCCAGGTCGTGCAGGGCAAGGCCGTCCAGGCCGGCCACGTCGTGCAGGAGAACCTGCCGGAACCCGTGAAGAACGCCGCCAACACGGTCGTCCAGGCCGGACGGCGGAACCCCGTGCCGGTCCTGATCGGCGCGGGCATGATTCTCGCGGCGCTGCTGCTGCGGCGTCACAACCACCACTGACACGACGGAGCCGGCGGCACGCGTGACGCCCGCCGGCTCCGGGGCACCCCTGACGAAGCGCCGGTGCCGGTGACGCTTCACCGGCACCGGCGCTTCGCCGCGTGCGGGACCGGTTCCGGAGCGGCCTGCGCCGGGCCGCTCCGTGGGGGCTCGCGGCAACGGTCGGCCACCCGTCGGGCGGACGGCCGGCCGCCGCCGCGCGGGCCGGGGCAGAACGACGAGCGGCGGGGCCGGATCGGCCCCGCCGCTCGTCGTGTCGCGGTTGGTGGTGCAGGTCGCTCGTCGCCCCGTGGTTGGTCTGCCGACCGCTCGTCGCCCCGCGGTTGGTGGTGTCGGGCGCTAGTGGTGCCGCCGTTGGTCTGTCGGTCGCTCGCGGTGCCGCGGTTCGTCTGCCGACCGCTCGTCGTGCCGCGACTCGTGGTGTCGGCCGCCCGTCATGTCGGCCGGGGGCGTCAGCTCGTCCTGCCGCCCTGCGCCGCCCGGGCCCGGGCCTCACGCAGCGCCCGCAGCCGCGGCGGCCACTTGCGGGTGTCCCGCGGCTCGACGTACAGCTCCTCCGTGGCCGGCTGCCCGCCGCTGATGGCCCGCTGGCGTGCCAGCTCCGCGTCGAACTCCAGCCCCAGCAGGATCGCCAGATTGGTCAGCCAGAGCCACACCAGGAAGACGACGGCGCCCGCCAGAGTGCCGTACGTCTTGTTGTACGAGCCGAAGTTGGCGGCGTAGAGGGCGAATCCGGCGGAGGCGGCCAGCCAGACCAGCGTGGCGACGACGCTGCCGGGACTCACCCAACGGAAGCCCCGGCCGCGGACGTTGGGGGCGGCCCAGTACAACAGGGCGATCATCAGGACGACCAGCACCAGCAGGACGGGCCACTTCGCGATGGACCAGAGGGTGATCGCCGCGTGGCCGAGCCCGACGGCCGTGCCCGCGCGTTCGGCCAGTGGCCCGGTGAACACGACGATGGTGGCGCTCGCCGCGAGCATCACCATCAGGGCGATGGTCAGGATCAGCCGCAGCGGGGTGAGTTTCCAGACCGGACGGCCCTCCGGAAGGTCGTACACCGCGTTCGACGTGCGGATGAACGCGGCGACGTAACCCGACGCGGACCACAGGGCGAACAGCAGGCCGACGATCGCGAGCACGCTCCCCGTGCCGCCGCTGTCGCCCAGCTGCAGCACCGCGTCGTGCAGGATGTCGCGGGCCGGACCGGGCGCCAGGTCACCCACGTTGGCGAGCAGTCTGTCCGTGGTGCGCTGTCCGGCCACGCCCAGCAGGGACACCAGTACCAGCAGCGCGGGGAACATCGACAGCACGCCGTAGTACGTCAAGGCGGCCGCGCGGTCGGAGAGTTCGTCGTCCGTGAACTCCTTCGCCGTGCGCCGCACCACCGCCCACCAGGAGCCCGCGGTCAACTCGGAGGGGCTGTCCTTCGCGGTCAGCCCCTCCGTCTCCGATTCCGGTCGCTTCTCGTCCATGACCTCACGTGTCTCCCGAAACGGCGGTGTGAAGCCGCTCCGGGAACCGAATCTCGTCCGAGGCCCCCAGGGGCCGTCCGGCCGGGTCGGCGAACGCCGTCCGGGCGGCTACGGCCTGAAGCGCAGCACCTGCGGGTCGTGATCGCTGATCTGGTCCGAGAACTCCGCGTTGATGTGCACGCTGTCGTACTCGAAGTCGCAGCCCCTGCGGATCGACGGGCTGATCAGGATCTGGTCCAGGACCTGGCTGTTGCCCTGGTAGTCGTAGGTGTAACGCTCGCTCTTCGGCAGCGACTTGATCGCCGACCAGAGTTCGCCGTCACCCTCCAGCAGCTTCGCGGTCCCGGAGAACTCGAAGTCGTTGATGTCGCCGAGGGTGACGACGTCGGCGTTCTTCTGCGTCGTCAGGATGTCCTTGACGAAGGAGTTCACCGCGGTCGCCTGGAGGTGGCGCTGGGTCTCCGAGCTGCGCACCGGCGGCTGGAACTGCCCGTGCAGCGACTGGTCGCCGCCCTTAGACGCGAAGTGGTTGGCGATCACGAAGACCGTCCTGCCGCGGAAGACGAACTCGCCCGCGAGCGGCTTGCGGCTGTTCTTCCAGGCTTCGCCGGCCGGGTCGATCCGGCCGGGAGACACGGTCAGCGCCGCCTTTCCGTGCTCCTTCGTGACGCCGACGGCGGTCGTCGCGTCACCGCCGGCGCGGTCGGTGAAGGAGACCCGCTCCGGGTTGAAGAGGAACACCTGACGGATGTTGCCGCCCGGCTCGCCGCCGTCCGCGAGGTCGACCGGGTCGATGGAGCGCCACTCGTAGGCGGGGCCGCCCGCCGCCACGATGGCGTCGACCAGCTTCTGCATCGTCCGGTCGGCGGCGACCGTGCCGTCGTTCGTCGCGCCGTTGTTGTCCTGGATCTCCTCCAGCGACACGATGTCGGGCGACTGGAGGTGCTGCACGATCGCGGACGCGTGGGCGTCGAACGTCGCGTCGCCCGGGTCCAGGTTCTCGACGTTGTACGTCGCGACGGCCAGTTCCCTGCGGCCCTGCTCCTCGGTCGTCTCCCGCTCCAGACCGCCCTTGTCCAGGGTGCCGAGCCGGCCGGCGACGAGGGTGTAGCCGCCGAACTGGTTGTAGTCGAGCGGACCCGCGGTGGTGCCCGTCAGCTCGTCGCCCACGTTCGCGGCGGGGAAGTCGGCGGCGGTGCCGAGGGACTGGATCTGCAGGCGTCCGGTGTTCTGCGAGGTGTACGAGCCGTACACCGTGCCGCCGCGGCGGTCGGTGTGCTCGTGCGGCTTCACCGTGACCCACAGCTCGGCGTACGGGTCGGTGGCCGTGACCACGCGCACGTCGGAGACCTGGACGCTCATGCCCTCCAGCGACTCGTAGTAGTCCAGCGCGTACGTCGCCGGTTCCAGCGTCAGGCCGTTGACCGAACCGCCCGCCGCGGTGTCACCGGCGGCGGTGTACGCGTCCGGGACCGACTCGGCGTCGACGACCGTCGCGGCTGGGACCGCGTGGCCGCCGGAGACCACGGTCACCGTCGGCTTGGTGATCTCCGTCAGCGACTGGTTGCCGGTGGAGGCGCCGCCCGGCACGTACTCCGAGACGGTGCCGGTGACCGTGACCGAGTCGCCGACGGCGGCCTTCGGGGCGGAGCCGGTGAAGACGAACACGCCCTCACTGGTGGCCGGGTTGTCGTCCGCGTCCGGGTCCTGGATCCAGAACCCCTTCGACGAACCGTAGGTCCGTACGGCGGTGACGATGCCGGTCACGTCCGTGACCTTCTGGCCCGCGTACGGGGATATACGGGTGCTGCCCTGGATGTCGTGGATGTGGACGGTGTCCGCGTGGGCGGGTGCGGTGAGCACCACGGCGGAGACGGTGGAACAGACCGCGGCGACGGTCAGCGCGGCGATGCGCGCGGTTCTCCTGCTCGGCAAGGGAATCCCTCCGGGGACGTACGTGAGCGCCGGGACGAGGGCGGAAAGGTGACGTGAGCGCGACCTGCGTGCGAGCCGGTGACGCGCGGAGAAGCGCCGGGCGGGTGCCCGTTCGACTTCTACGCGCGTCAATCTCGTGTGTGGCCGGGGGAGTTGTCAAGGTTTCGGTGGTGTACGACTCCTGGCAGGGACATGAACCGGGCGGCATGGGTCCAAATCCGTCTAGGCTGAGCCGCTGAGGCGGTGCGGTGCGGGTGACGGAGGCCACGCGCCTCCGTCACCCGCACCGCACCGCCCTGTTCTGTCCGTTCTGTCCGCCCCGCCGTGCCCGGCCCGGCCCCCTCGTCCGTCCTTTCTTCCGCCTGTCCGCCGTAGCCCCCCGCCTGTCCTGCTTGTCCGGAGGAGATTCAGCCGATGTCAGACAGCTCCCCCCTGCCGCCCGTGCGGCTGTCGTCCGAAGCGGAGCTGGCGCGGGACGCGCTCGCCACCCCGCTGCTCTCCCGCGCCGCGCGGCTCGCCCGCTGGGCCGGGCCGGACACGCGAGTGGGCGCGGGCGGTGAACTCGTCGAGGAGCAGCTCCCGCGGGCGGCCGGCGAACTCGGTCTCACCGGGGACGAGGCGGCGGCCCTCGCGAGCGAGGCCTGGCGGGTGGCCGTGGACGCCGGACTGGTCGAGGTCGTGGACGAGGAGGAGGGCACCGTCGCCGCGGGCGCCGACCTCGGACAGCTCACCGCCGGGGCGCCCCACGACGTGCTCGGCGTCTGGCTCGCCGCCCTGGAGACGGTGCTGGCCGACGCGAGCGTGCCGGACCTCGACGACCTGGTCGGCGCGATGGACGAGAACGGCACGGTCGACTTCTCGGCACTCGACTGGGACCCCGAGGCGGAGGCCGGGTTCCTCGAAGGCGTGCTCGGCAACCTCTACCTGCTGACCGTCGGCGGGGAGGGCCCCGGCGACAGCCCGGTGCCGCTGCCGGCGCTGGCCGCGTCGATGATCGTCCCCGAGGACATGGGCGAGCCCACGAACGACGTGCTGGAGCAGGTGTCGGACGCGATGATGCGGCTCGACGACCAGTTCCGCCTCCTCGAACCGATCGGACTCGTCGAGTTCCAGCCCGTCGACGAGGCGCTGATGGCGGACGCCGACGAGGAACCGGCGACGATCGACGAGACGGACGTCTCGCGCTACGGGATGGTGCGGCTGACGCCGCTCGGGCTGTACGGGCTGCGGGCCCGGCTGCTGGAGTCCGGGATCGAGGCGCCCGCGGTCGGTGACCTCTCGGACAAGGGGGCCGACGCGCTGTTGGACGGCACGTCCGCGTTTCCCGCGGCGGCCGCCCAGGCCGAGACCGAGCAGTGGCTCGCCCGGCGGGAGGCGCTCGCCGCGGCCAGGGAACTGCTGGCGGCGGCCCGGGGCACCGACGCGGGCGCGCCGCTGCGCCGGCTGCGCTGCCAGCAGGCCCTGTCGCTCGTGGGGCCCGAGGCGGAGCCCGCCCTGCGTGAGGTGCTCGACGACGCGGAACTCGGAGGGCTGGCGCGGGTCTGGCTCACGGAGCGCGGTGCGGCCGACGTGCCCGCCCCCTCCGAGTCGATGGTGTTCTGGCTGACCATCGACACCCTGGCCGCGCAGCTCGCGGCCGAAGGCAACTCCGACGAGCTGCAGGGCCTCGTGGAGGGGCTCGCCCAACAGCACGGTGGCTTCTTCGCGACGGCCTGGCGGGTCGACCACCCGGCCACGCCGGACGTCCTGGAGGCGATGGGGCGGCTGCACCCGGACCGGAAGGTGGCCAAGGAGGCCCGCAAGGCGGCATTCAAGGCACGGTCGCAGCAGGGGGGTTGAGGCGCCGACCCGGGACGGACCGCCGCGGAGTGACCCGCGCGGGTCGGCAGGGGAACTCGACGCCATGGCGTACGCCGCTTCGCCCAGCTCCGCCGCGGCCTGCCGGGAGTGAGCGAGAAGATGCTGATGCAGCACCTGCGGGAGATGGAGGAGGACGGTCTCGTGTACCGCGAGGTGCATGCTGAGGTGCCGCCGCGGGTGGAGTACTCCCTGACCGAGCACGGGCGCACCCTCAACCAAGCGCTCGGGCCGCTCGGTGCCTGGGGAGTTGCGCGGATGCGCCGCGAGGATCCGGAGACGGCCGACGTGGCCGGGACCCCGCCCGGGTAGGCGTTCCGGCCGCGTCGGCCGCCGGTGGCCGGTGGATTCACGCAAGGGGGACCCCTGAAGTCGGGCCGTGTTCAACTCCCGTTCAGGCACGGGCGGGACGGTGGCGCCACAACGAGGCGCGCCACCCCCCGCACGCAGTCCCACTCCACCGTCACAGGAGACAGCATGTCGCTCACCCGCAGGGACTTCGCCAGACGATCCGCGCTCACCGGCGCCGGTGTCGCCCTGGCCGGCAGCGTCGGCGCCCTCGCCACCGCGCCGAACGCCCTCGCGTCCACCGACACCGAGCAGGGCGACGAGTCGGCGGACCGGCACGGGGGTGTCGGCTACGGACCGCTGATCCCCGACCCCGACGGCCTGCTCGCCCTGCCCGCCGGCTTCAAGTACCGCGTCATCACCTACAGCGGCAGGACCAAGCTGGAGTCCGGCGAGTTCACCCCCTCCAACCACGACGGCACGGCCACCTTCGACGGGCCGCGCGGCGCCACCCTGCTGGTCAACAACCACGAGCTGGGCGGCGCCCGGTCCAAGTGGAAGTACCCCGTCCCGCTCACCGAGGGCCTGGTCTACGACCCGGCGGCGTCCGGCGGCTGCACGGTCGTCGAGGTGCGCCACGACAAGGTCGCCGAATGGGTCGGCATCGCCGGCACCGCCACCAACTGCGCGGGCGGCAGCACTCCTTGGGGCACCTGGCTCACCTGCGAGGAGACCGAGGACAAGGCCGGCCAGAACGGCATGACCAAGGACCACGGCTACGTGTTCGAGGTCGACCCCGAGGACCGCCGCCGCAACCGCGACCCGAAGCCCGTCAAGGCCCTCGGCCGCTACGCCCACGAAGCGGTCGTCGTCGACCCGAGGCGCGGCCGTCTCTACCTCACCGAGGACGCCTCGAACCCGAACGGCCTCCTGTACCGCTGGACCCCGCCGCAGGGCTTCGAGCACGGCCACGGCCGGCTGCGCGCCCTCGCCGACGACGCGGGCGTGCTCCAGGCGTTCAAGTGCTTCGACTCCGGCGGCCAGTTCGTCGACGACCTCTCGCGTGCCACCCGGATCGGCACCGTCTACGGCGTGGACTGGGTGGACGTCCCGGACCGCGACGCGAAGACCGTGTCCGTGCGCAAGCAGTTCGGCGCCGGCCAGGTCACCCGGGCCCGCAAGCTCGAAGGCATGTGGTGGGGCGACGGCGGCGTCTACATCGTCTCCTCCTTCGCCCGCGCGGAGAGCCCCGTCCAGCACGACGGCCAGGTCTGGTTCTACGACCCCAAGCGCCGCACCATGACCCTCAAGGTCCTCTTCGGCGTCAACACCGCCCCCGCCGAGGACGGCGCCTTCGACGGCCCCGACAACATCACCGTCTCCCCGTACGGCGGACTCGTCATCGCCGAGGACGGCGAGGGCGTCCAGCACCTGTTCGGCGCCACCGACAGCGGCCGCACGTATCCGATCGCGCGCAACGAGCTGAACATCGGCACCGAAGAGGCTCCGGAATACAGCGAATTCACCGGCGTCACTTTCTCCCCCGACGGCCGGACCCTGTTCGCCAACATCCAGACGCCAGGCATCATGCTGGCCATCACCGGCCCCTGGAAGCGCCAGAAGCGCGGCTGAAGTCCCGCCGGAGGCGGGTGATTTAATTCGTTGGCCGGTGCCGCGGCCGCCCTCTTAAAGTGATGCGTGTCCAGGTGCGAAGGCAGGACCTACTTCCACTCATAATGGGGCGGCCACGGGTTCGAATCCCGTCACCGGTACAACGCGCCGGTGTAGCTCAGGGGCAGAGCACCTACGTCGGTTCCGCCGACCTGAACTCTGGACACCACAACTTCATGCACCTCCCGGTGCGCGGGCCGCGGCTACTTCTCTCCAACAGATCCCTGCCGCCGCCTACTTGATTTCGGGAGGCGCAGCTCATGGTGGGTGCCCGGTGCGCAGGCAACGGTTACTTCATTCGGATCGGACGGCTGCGGGTTCGAGTCCCGTCATCGGCCCAGGGCCGAGGTAGCTCAATCGGTAGAGCATCCGGCAGAGTCCGTCGCCGACCCCTGATCTCGGGCACCCTCCATTCGCTGCGCCTCCCTCCGGAAAAGCGACGTCACCGTCGCCGACGAATTCGGGGGAATTCATCATGGCGCGATTCAACCTCAGGAACGCCAAGCCCAAGAGCACGTCGCGGGTCACTTCGACCGGCCGCGTCCTTCGCACCTACGAGGGCGGCCGCGGCCGGGAGCGCGACGCGCGCTCCGAACTCTTCCTGCTGGCGACAGCGAACTTCGTCTCGCAGAACACCTTCTACGAGTCCGGCGCCGACCGGGACGACCGGTTCGCCGCGCTGGTGCGCACACTCGCCGTCGAGGACCCGTCGTGGACGGCGGGCCTGCTCGGCTGGCTGCGCGGGGAGGGCAGTCTCCGTACGGCCTCCCTCGTGGGCGCCGCCGAGTACGTGAAGGCGCGTCTCGACGCGGGCGCCACGGACGGGCCCGCCAACCGCCAGGTCGTCGCCTCCGTCCTGCGGCGCCCTGACGAGCCCGGCGAACTGCTCGCGTACTGGACCTCCCGCTACGGCCGCAACGTGCCCAAGCCCGTCAAGCGCGGAGTCGCCGACGCCGTACGGCGTCTGTACCACGGCACGTCGCTGCTGAAGTACGACACCGCGTCCAAGGGGTACCGCTTCGGCGACATCCTCAACCTGGTGCACGCGGCGCCGGACCCGGACAAGCCGTGGCAGGGCGACCTGTTCCGGTACGCGCTGGACCGGCGCCACAACCCCGACACCGCCGTCCCGCCCGCGTCGAACCGGGTGCTCGTCGCACACCGCGAGCTGATGGCGCTGCCGCTCGGGGAGCGGCGGGCCGTGGTGACGGCGCCCGACGGTGCCGAGCGGCTCGCGGCGGCCGGCCTGACGTGGGAGGCGCTGGCGGGATGGCTGCAGGGGCCGATGGACAGGGCGGCCTGGGAGGCAGTGATCCCGTCCATGGGCGCGATGGCCCTCGTGCGCAACCTGCGCAACTTCGACGAGGCCGGGGTCGGGGACGAGGTGGCGGCGCGGGTCGCCGCGAGGATCAGCGACCCGGCGGAGGTGGCGCGCTCGCGCCAGTTCCCCTTCCGCTACCTCGCCGCGTACCGGCACGCGCCGTCGCTGCGCTGGTCGTACCCGCTGGAGCAGGCGCTCGCCCACTCGCTGGCCAACGTGCCGGCGCTGGGCGGACGGACGCTCGTCCTCGTCGACCGGTCCGGCTCGATGTTCCACTCCCGGCTCTCGGAGCGTTCCGAGCTCAACCGGGCCGACGCGGCCGCGGTCTTCGGCACGGCGCTCGCGCTGCGGGCGGCGGACGCGGACCTCGTCGAGTTCGGGACGTCGAGCAACCGAGTGCCGTTCCGCGGGGGCGAGTCGGTGCTGAAGGTGCTGGACCGCTTCGGCGACCTCGGCGGCACCGACACGGTCGAGGCGGTGCGCCGGCACTACCGCGGGCACGACCGGGTGCTGATCGTGACCGACGAACAGGCCATGTACAGCAACTACGGCGATCCTACCCAGCAGGTCCCGGCGGATGTCCCCGTCTACACGTGGAACCTGGCGGGCTACCGTCCGGGGCACGGCCCCTCGGGAAAGCCGAACCGGCACACCTTCGGGGGACTCTCGGACGCGGCCTTCCGGATGGTGCCGCTGCTGGAGGGGGCGCGGGACGCCGAGTGGCCGTGGGTCGCCTGAGTTCCGCACGACGGCGGTCCGCACCGTGGACATCCGCCCCGGGGCGGGCCGCCCTCTTGTGGGCCCGGGAAGCCGACATCTAACATTTCAGTTCATGGAGGCGATGCGACCCGTGCGCCGGAGCCTGCTCAGGGACCGGGCGTACGAAGCGATACGGGACGCCATCGTGGCCGGTGACATCGCGCCGGGCGCGGTGGTGCGGGACGCCGAGCTGGCCGAGCGGCTCGGGCTGTCGCGCGCACCGGTCCGCGAGGCGTTCTCCCGGCTCGTCGCCGAGGGACTGCTCGAGTCCAAGCCGCAGAGCCACACCCGCGTGACTGACGTGGTCGCCGCCGACGTGCGGGACGCCGCGGCCGTGGTGGGCGCCATGCACGAGCTGGCGGTGCGTACGGCGGTGCCCCGCCTCGACGCGCGGCACATCGAGGCGATGCGCGAGGCCAACGCGCGGTTCGCGCGGGCGGTACGGGACGGAGACGTGGACGCCGCGCTGCGTGCCGACGACGAGCTGCACGACGTCCTGCTGCGGGCCGGCGGAAATCGGGCGGCCGCCGCCACCGCCGCCCGCTACGCCCCGCTGATCCGGCGGCTGGAGCGGCTCCGCTTCGGCGAGGGCGGCAACTGCCGCTCGGCGGGTCTGCACGAGCGGTTGATCGACGCCTGTGCCGACGGCGACGTGGACGAGGCGGTCCGCGTCACGGCGGAGATCTGGCGTGCCCTCGAGGAACTGGCAGATGTCGATGCCGATCTCGCCGCCGGTGCCGATCCCGGTGTCGCCGCCGGTGCCGATCCCGTTGTCGCCATCGATGCCGGTGCTCAAGCTGGTGCTGGTGCTGGTGCTGGTGCTGGTGCCGGTGCTGAAGCCGGTGTCCGTGCCCGTGCCCGTGCCGGTTCCTGAGCCGGCGCCCGAACCGGGGAGGACCCCATGTCCCTTGACTCGTACGCACGTTATCCACTGCTCTTCGGGCCCTCGCCCGTGCATCCGCTGGAACGCCTGACCGGGCACCTCGGGGGCGCCGCGCTGTGGGCCAAGCGGGAGGACTGCAACTCCGGCATCGCCTACGGCGGCAACAAGACCCGCAAGCTGGAGTACCTCGTCGCCGACGCGCTCGCCCAGGGGTGCGACACGCTGGTCTCCATCGGCGGCGTGCAGTCCAACCACACCCGCCAGGTCGCCGCCTGCGCCGCCCGCGCCGGCCTCCGGTGCGTCCTCGTGCAGGAGAGCTGGGTGGACTGGCCCGACGCCGTGTACGACAAGGTCGGCAACATCCTCCTCAGCCGGCTCGCGGGCGCCGACGTACGGCTCGTACGGGCGGGGTTCGGGATCGGGGTCAAGGAGAGCTGGGAGCAGGCGCTGCGCGAGGTGGAGGAGTCGGGCGGCAGGCCGTACGCCATTCCGGCGGGGGCCTCGGACCATCCGCTCGGCGGCCTCGGGTTCGCCGGCTGGGCCCGTGAGGTCGCCGAGCAGGAGAGGGAGCTGGGCGTCTTCTTCGACACCGTCGTGGTGTGCTCGGTGACCGGATCCACCCAGGCCGGGATGGTCGCCGGGTTCGCCGCGCTCGCCGAGGCGGGCGGACGGCCGCGGCGCGTCCTCGGGATCGACGCGTCGGCGGACCCCGGCCGCACCCGCGAGCAGATCGCGCGGATCGCCCGGAACACGGCCCGGCTCATCGGCGTGGAGGCCGAGCTGTCGGAGGCGGACGTCGAGCTGGACGAGCGGTACCACGCGGGCACGTACGGTGTGCCCGACGAGGCCACGCTGGAGGCGATGCGGCTGGCGGCACGCACTGAGGGGATGGTCACCGACCCCGTCTACGAGGGGAAGTCGATGGCCGGCCTTGTGGACCTGGTCGCGCGCGGTGAGATCGGGCGGGACTCGACGGTGCTGTACGCCCACCTCGGCGGGCAGCCCGCGCTGAACGCCTACAGCGCGCTGTTCTGAGCCGGGGGCTGTCTCCGTCCAGGGCTGGCTAGGATGCGGAGAGGGTCCCCGGTTGGCGAGGAGCAGCTGAATGGCACAGGTGGGCGCGGGTGCGGCCAAGCCGATGCGGGCCGACGCGCGGCGCAACCACGAGCGGTTGCTCAAGGAGGCCGCGGCGGCCTTCGCCGAGCACGGGGCGGGTGCGTCGCTGGACGACATCGCCAAGCGGGCGGGGGTCGGGTCCGGCACGCTGTACCGGCATTTCCCCACGCGGCAGGCGTTGTTGGAGGCGGTGCACGTCGACCGCGTCGAGGCGATCGCGGCGCGCGCGGACGAGATCGCAGGGGAGCTGCCGCCGGGCGAGGCGCTGGTGGAGTGGTTGTACGAACTCGGCGAGGGCATGATCCAGGTCCGCGGGCTGAGGACGCTGCTGGGGCCGGCTGTCGCGGGCGGGAGTGCCGCGATGCTGAGTACCTGCGGGGACTCGGTGAGGGGGGCGGCCGGGCGACTGGTGGGGGCGGCTCAGCGGGAGGGGACGCTGCGGGGGGACGTGGAGCCGGTCGAGGTGCTGCGGCTGGTGCACGGGGTGGTGACGGCGTCGGAGCTGGGGAGCGGTGGGGGGACGTGCGTGCGGCGGTATCTGTCGCTGCTGACGGAGGGGTTGCGGGTGCCGGGGTAGGCCTTGCCGGCCGGGGTGCGGGGCGGGTGCCCTTGCCGCCCGGGGTCGGCTCGCGCCGTGCGTCCGCGTGGGCCGGGGTGGGGCGCCTTGGCCTAGGTGGGTGGGTCGCCCACGCCCCCGGTGGGTGGGCGCCTTCGCTGCGGTGGGTGGGTCGGGGCCGCGCCGGTACATCCGCCCGTTGCATGTCGGGCGTGCGGCTTGGTCACGGGTGGACCGGCGCTTCCTGCCCGACCTGCAACGGGCATCTGATGTACCGGCACGGCCCCTCGGGGGGGGGG
>NZ_JBWJAQ010000035.1:0-48052 GCF_056387915.1 Streptomyces sp. GLSS-08 | reverse complement strand
CGCCCCCCCCGGCCACCTCATGACCCCCGTCCCGCCGGGACGTAGCCGTCGTCCACCCGCCGTCACGAGCCCCGACTCGTACGCCGCCACCGGCGCCTGCACCGGCGACCGGCGCCCTGCACCGGCGACCGGCGCCTGCACCGGCCGACGGGGCGCAGCACTGCCCGGTAGGTGCGAGGCGTCCGGTCGAGGGGGTCGGCCGCGCGGTGCCCGCCGTCGCGGAAGTACACCTCGCCCAGCGCCTCGGCGGCGACCTGACGCAGCTCGTCCTCGTCGACACCGGCCTCCTGGGCTGCAAGGAGGCGGGCGGCGTGGCGGGGCGGCAGGGCGAGAGTGAGGTGGCGCACGCGGGCCCGGTCGGTGCTGCCGACGGCGGCGGTGTAGCCGAACCTCGCCTGCACATCGATCATGATGCCGCTCGTGGTGGCGGTGCTCGGCTCCCCGGAGGTCGTCGCGGAGTTGGCCCGCCGGGTCGCGGATGTGGACGCGCTGGAGAACGGGGTGACGGCACTGTGGGAAGCCGTCGTGTCCAGGAAGCCGGCCAACGCGCGAGCGCTCGCCGCCGCCGGGGCCGATCCCTGGCGGCTGTCGCTCGGCGGCTGGTCACCGGGGCGGCTGAGCCTCGCCGGACCGACACCTGAGCTGTTCCCGGTACCGGAAGGGGTGGCCCTGACCGACGCCGAGCGTGCGGCAGCCCAGGAGGCCCATCGGCTCACCACGGCACTGGGCGAGTTCTATGACGACGGTACGGGGCTGGCCTGCGTGGCCGGGATCGACGCGGCCGAGGCGGTGCGCCGTCTTGAGGCGACGCCGGTGGACGGCGAACTCCTGGATGAGCTGCAGGAGTTGTTGGAGGAACCCTACGCGTACGACGTGGACGAGAGTCTGCACATCGTCGGCGTGACGTCCGTGCCGGGCGGCTGCGTCGTCACCCAGCCCTGGGGGTACGCGCCGAGCATGCCGGGCGTGCTGGCCCGGCTGTCCGCCGGCACCCTCTGCTACGGCCTCTACGCCAATCCCAAGAGCGGCGACCAGGGAAGCATCGCCCGTCATGGAACGATCGAGGGCTCGGACCTGCACCCGGGCGGAGGGCCGGACGAGAACGACAGCCCGGGGGAGGTGCTGGCCTCATACCTCTACCTGCACGACGCCGTCGCCTACGCCTGCGCCTTCGCCGGACTGCGCCCGGCCGACAGGCGCGCCGTGGCCGGACCGCCCGATGTGTGGGTCGAACTGCCCCGACGCGACTACTGGAGTCACTGACTCGGATTTCCCGACCAGCGCTCGGTGGTGTGGAGGTGAGAAACGCGAGCGGCCATCAGGTGGACCTCGATCCGCGGACCGGCAGGGTCCGCGAATGGCACGAAGGCCCGCTGGACGCACCGAAGCAGCCCGACGAGAGTCCGGCGAAAGGGCCTGGAGGGTGTGCCCGGGGCGCTGCCCCGGGCACATTCCCCTGGGTTAACGTGTGGACACCCAACGCCGCCCTCTGTGCGGGCCGAAAGGGCGTCGCATACGCCAGGTCACCCCCCTCGGTCTCTTCGGTGACCTCTCCAGCCAATCCCACTTCAGCCACAACGCGGAGGAGATCGTGGCGCTTTCGGGCCGGACAGCCGCACATGAACGCGCACGCGTGGCGGAATATCTGAGAACGGCGCCCGTGATCATTGCCCTCATGGGGCACTCGGAAAACGTCGTGGGCCGCCGATTCGCCGTCACGGCCGGCACGGCTGCATCAATACCGGGGATCAGGCGGCGACGAGCTCCTGCTCACGGTCCGGCGTTTTGACCTGGGGCTTCTTGTTCGGCAGCGAGAGACGGAAGACCTTGTGCCACGCGGAGAACACCTGCTTGGGCAGCGGGCCGGTGACGTACTCCAGCTCGTACTTCTCGAACAGCGCGTGCACCTTCACCGCGACCTCGGCGTACCGGTTGCTCGGCAGGTCCGGGAACAGGTGGTGCTCGATCTGGTGCGACAGGTTGCCGGTCATGAAATGCATGGCCTTGCTGCCGCTGATGTTCGCCGAGCCCATCATCTGGCGCAGGTACCACTGGCCGCGCGTCTCGCCCTTGATCGACCGGCGCTCGAAGACCTGCACGCCCTCGGGGAAGTGCCCGCACATGATCACCGAGTGGGTCCAGATGTTGCGGACCAGGTTCGCGGTGAACGTGGCGGCGAGCGTGGAGAGGAACGACGGGCCCGACAGCAGCGGGTGGATCACGTAGTCCTTGAGCACCTGCTTGCGGATCTTGCGGCCCACGGCCTTGGCCCGCGCCCGGAACTCCGGGTTGTTGCGGCGCCGCTTGTTCAGGTTCTTGCCGAGCTCCAGGTCGTACGCTGCGATGCCGTACTCGAAGAAGCAGGCGTTCAGGAAGTTCCACAGCGGCTGGCCGAGGTGGAAGGGGTGCCACCTCTGGTCCTCGTCGACGCGCATGATGCCGTAGCCGAGGTCGTTGTCCTTGCCGATCACGTTGGTGTACGTGTGGTGCAGCTCGTTGTGCGAGTGCTTCCACTGGTCGGCCGGCGAGACGTGATCCCACTCCCAGGTGGTGGAGTGGATCTTCGGGTCCCGCATCCAGTCCCACTGGCCGTGCAGGATGTTGTGGCCGATCTCCATGTTGTCCATGATCTTCGCCACGGACAGACCGGCGGTGCCGAGCAGCCACGCGGGCGGGAAGAACGAGAACAGCAGCACGCCCCTGCTGACCAGCTCGAGCTTGCGCTGCGCCGAGATGACCTTGCGGATGTAGGCGGCGTCTTTCTCCCCGCGGTCGGCGATCACCTCGTCGCGGATCGCGTCCAGTTCGCGGCCGAGCTCCTCGATCTGCTCCGCGGTCAGGTGGGCGGTGGGGTCGATGGCGGTCAAGGTGCTCCTACCGTTCGATGTCGCAGGGGCCCGCCGCGGCGGACACGCAGGTCTGGATGAGGACGCCCGGCTCGGCCTCGGTGATCTCGCCGGTGCGCAGGTCGCGGACGGCGCCCGCCTTGAGCGGCGTGACGCAGCCGAAGCAGATGCCCATGCGGCACCCGGAGGGCATGAGCACGCCGGCCTCCTCGCCGACATCCAGCAACGGCGTGGCGCCGTCCGCGTCGACGGTCTTGCCGGTGGCGCTGAACGTGATCTCGCCGCCGTCACCGGCGACGACGACGCCTGGGCGGAAGCGTTCGGTGTGCAGGCGCTCCTGGACGCCGTGCTCGGCCCAGTGCTCTTCGGCGGCGTCGAGCAGGCCCACGGGCCCGCAGGCCCAGGTCTCGCGCTCGGCCCAGTCGGGCACGAGTTCGTCGAGGCGGGCGATGTCGAGCGTGCCGTCCGTGTCGGTGTGCACCTCGGTGAGCCGCAGCTTCTTGTCCGCGACCAGGTCGTGCAGTTCGCTGCGGAAGATCACGTCCTGCGGCCTCGGCGCGCAGTGGACCATGACGACGTCGTCGAACTCGGTGTCGCGCAGCATGCCCATCACGGGCGTGATGCCGCTGCCGGCCGTCAGGTAGAGCACCTTGGCGGGCTTGGCCTGCGGCAGCACGAAGTCACCGGTCGCATGGTCGAGCTGGATCAGCGTGCCCGGTTTCGCCCTGCGGACCAGGTGGTTGCTGACCTTGCCGTCCGGGATCGCCTTCACGGTGATCGTGACGCGGCCGTCTGGGCGGTTCGTCGGCGAGGTGATGGAGTAGGCACGCCACAGGCGCACCCCGTCGACATCGACCCCGATCCGCACGTACTGACCGGCTGTGTGGCCGCGCCAGCCCCGTCCCGGCCTGATCACGACAGTCGCGGCGTCACCCGTCTCGGGGTGCACGGCCTCGATGCGCCCCCGCAGGTCAGCGCCCGCACGCAGCGGGCTGACCAGGTCGAGGTAGTCCGACGGCAGCAGCGGCGTCGTGACCATCTCCAGCAGTTTCCACGCCCTGCTGCGGAGGGCTGCACTCGTCATGACTCCAGCTTGCTGCGCCCCAAGGCGTAAAGTCCTGACCGCAGGACGTAAATCTGATCGGCTGAATTGTTCGCAGGGAACAAAACGTGAACCATGCAATCCGGAAGGCCGGCGAACTGGCCCTGGACGACACGACGGTCACCGCACTTCGGGCCGCGCTGAAGACCACCGCCGACGAGGTCGTCCAAGCGATCATCGACGAGGTCCCTCCCTACGCCAACGCCCTCGCGGGCCGCATGGGCGCAACCATCCGCCGAGCCGTCCGTACCGCCCTGGGGCACTACCTGGACCTCGCGAGCGGGAACGCCACAGGCGGCGACGCCGGTGACGCGGCCTACGAGCTGGGCCGCGGCGAGGTGCGCGACGGCCGTTCGATGGACGCCCTGCTCAGCGCCTACCGCGTCGGCGCCCGCGTGGCCTGGCGATGCCTGGCAGCGGGTGCCGTACCCGCAGGTCTGCCCGCCACCGAGGTCGCCAAGTTCGCCGAGCTGACCTTCGCCTACATCGACGAGCTCTCCGCCGCGAGCGCCGCGGGCCACGCCGACGAACTGGCCGCCCGGGGCAGGGCCCACGAGCGCCACCTGGAACACCTGGCCCGCGACCTCCTCGCCGGCGCGAGCCCGGACGTGCTGCGGGCCTCTGTCCAACGGGCCGGGTGGCAGCCTCCGGTTTCCCTGACCGCGGTCCTGCTGCCCGCCGCCCAGGCCCGGCCGGCCTACCGCACACTCGACCCGAGCACCCTCGTCCTCGACGATCTGCCGGACGCCACCGGTGTGCTGCTCGTCCCCGATGCCGACCGATCACATCTCTTGCGGCAGCTGACCGACCGCACCGCCGTGGTCGGCCCGGCCCGGCCATGGACTCGTGCGTCCGCCTCGTACGCACGAGCCGTACGCGCGCGCTCCCTCACCTCTGATATTCGCGACACCGAGGACCACCTGCCCGAGCTGGTGCTGAGCGCCGACGTGGACGCGTTCGCGGACCTGCGTGCCCGAGCCCTCGCACCATTGCGGACCTTGCCCGCCGCGACCTCACGGCGGCTGGAGGAGACGTTGCGGGCGTGGCTGCTGCACCAGGGCAGGCGGGAGGAGGTGGCGGCGGCGCTGTTCGTCCATCCCCAGACGGTCCGGTACCGGATGTCGCAGCTGCGGGGGCTGTTTCCGGATCTCGCATCGCCACACCGGGTCCTTGAACTGACGCTGGCGGTCGGTCTTCGGGTCAGCTGACGCGTACTGCCTGGTTCTCGGTGCATCAGCCGGCTCATGCGGCCCGCAGAAGAGCGGTATCAGCGAGCTGAGACCGGGGGTTGTGCCTCCCTCCCTTCCGACAGCCAGCCAGCCAGCCGGACGACCGACCGGGCCGGCCCGGCCCACGCGCGGGGGATGATGGGAGGTGACAACGGACGTGAGATCAGGAGCTTCCATGGCGAAGCGGGTTCACCGACCCCGTGAGGACGCGGAGTTCAGTTTCATCCTAGGGATGAGCGCAGTTCCGGTCCTCGCGTACTTCACCGGGACATGGCCCAAGGCAGTCGAGCCCTGCCGGGTGATGGACCTCGTCGTGGGTGGCATCGCCGACGACTACGCGGGCCGTCTGACGGCCGTCCGCGCCGACATCACGCGTTGTCCGGCCGCAACCGAGCGATACGGGATCACCGAAGCCCCGTCCTGCGTCCTGCTGAAGGAGGGGGAGGCGGTGGCGCACGGCACGGGGCCCATGACCATCGCCGAGGTACGGGAGTTCCTGGACGGCCACCTCTGAGCACGGGCCGGGTGAACAGGACGCGGCCGGGTTGACCTCGGTTTTTCAGCGGAATGATCATGGTACGCGGGCAACTCGTCCTCGAAGTCACAGGCGGCCACGGCTTTGAAGCCGTACTGTCCCCCGACTTGATCACCCTTCTGGCTGATCGGCGAAGTACACAGGGGGAACATGAAGCGAAGATGCACGGCGTTGGCCATGACGCACATACTCAGCCGACGCATTGCACCCGTTCTGATCCTGGTTCAGCTCGCGTACGTCGCACTGCTCGAAGCCATGTTCGCTCTCGCACCCGACACCGCAGAGCTGGACCACACCAACCCTTCGAGCTCGGGCGGGACCCTGCATGCCGCGGTCGGCGTCGCCGTGGTCCTCACATGGGCGGGAGGAGCCGCACTCCTGGGACTGGACAAAGCGCGGACAAGCGCACCCCGTGCCCTGAGTATCGCCTGGCTCGCGGTCCTCGCCCTGGGAGAAGTCGCCGTCGCCGTCACTTCCTGGCCAAGATCGCGGAAGAGACCTTCGGCCCGGACACGCTGAGCATCACCGCCGCCACGGCGATGTGCATAGGCATCGCTCTGGCATGCGCCACTGAACTGCGCACACTCGTTCGTCCCTCTTCTGCCGACACCAGCAGCTGACGCGGGGACATGAGCGCACGGAGGCCCCCCGCCATGGCCGGGGTGCCACCGTCACGCCCCGCGCTCCGGGTCGTGCCAGGCCGCCTCGGCGAGTCCGCGGGCGTCGAGGGCGAAGAAGTCCGCGACGGGCTCGCCCTCCACGACCGCACCGACGCCGTCGATATCGACCACGGACCCGATCAGTTCTGCGTACCGTTCGTCATCGGCGGCCTGCACCGCCATCTCGAGTGCGATCCACCCGCCTATCGAGGACCCGATCAGTGCGACGTCTCGTTCTCCGTGCTCCCCCCGCGCTACACGATCATGCGCGCCCCCGAGGACACCACGGAGGAGGCCGAGGAGTACGCGGACGCCCACGGCTTCCGCTCCACCCGCCCCCTCGGGCCCGGCTGGACGATTCTCGGCCCGATCGACGACATCGGCCGCGAGGAGAATCGGTGCCACGGCGCGAACGCAGCAGCACTCGTCCGTCGGCAAAGCGGGCGAGCTGCGCCCTATGACCGGCCCACTTGGGCTCCGCAGCGTGCCCAGGCGGTAGGTCTGAGCCCGGAACAGGGGTGGTGAGCATCGGTTCAGGAAACGTCCAGACCATGGCGACCATTCAACCCCGCCCGGTCAGAGCATCAACAAGGGATCACGTGAGGGACCCTGCCGGATTCGGGACCGCATGCCGGGTGATCACCTCTGGCCCGCCAACCTGTGTCACTCGACCTATAGTGGCTCAGCTGCGCGCCGCCAGCCGCACTGTCGGCCCATCCGGGAACGTGAGGAGATGCGCCATCGCCTGTTCCTGCTTCTGGTCCTGGTCCTGATCACCGCTACGGGGTGCGTAACTGTCCCAGCCCGGCCAGGAGTGGAGTCACCTTCCGCGCATCCGCCTGTGCGAGCGCAGCGCCTGTCCGGGCCGGTCACCATGATCCGGGTGTCTCAGGCGCCCGCGCGGGAAGCGCTGGTGCGCGTGGGCGACGACCGCAAGGGATGGCCTCACACGCGGACCCCGGTACGTCCGCGCCGGGCGACTGCTGCACCGCCCGCAGTTGCCCAGCAGCACGACCGCCCCGTGCACTCCAAACCCCGCCCGGTCACGCCCCGACGCTCCCGCCCCCAAGCGCCGGCCGCTCCGCGCCACGCACCCAGCCGCCCTCGCCCGCGTCCCGGGCCCGAGCAGATGCGCCGGCTGTGCCGCAAGGCCGACGGAGTTGCGTCCTCGGGCATCGTGAACCTGTGCCACCAGACCTGGGGGTAGCGAGGACTCGCCTGCGAGCTTTCGCCGTCACCCCATCGGTTTTGTCCATGAGAACGGGTTCTGGCACGAGTTGTGTGACGCGGGCGCACGTTCAGCGACGGCCCCGTGCCTAGTAGATGTGGTCGTCGGCGCGTTCATCCTCGGGCGTCCGTCGGAGACGCCACACGCCGAAGCCGGCCCCAAGGGCTCCGCCCATGAGAGCTGCCGCTCCTGCCCACACGCCGCTGGGCGAGAGCGCCGCAGCGAGCAAGCCGGCCAACAGGGCGCCAATCATCAGGTACATGACGACGATGAAGCACGCAGCAAGGTAGCGATTCCTCAGCGGCGTCATGCCACCTTGCATGAGGTCCTCCTGTCCCCTTCGGCTGGTCCCCTTCTCGCCTGTCCCAGAACGTCCATGACAATCCGGCTCACGGGGTCGCGTCACAGAAGATGAGCCAGAGCCTTCTCGGGCTCTGGCTCAAGATCTGTGGAGCCGTCACGCTGAGTGGTTCGCCAGCCCTCGACTATTCGAGGCGGCGGGGTGCCGAGCCTTGTACGATCCCGGACGGGATGGGGCCCGTAGCGCAGTGGTTGTCGCGCCTTCACCGCATGTGGGAGGACGCCGGTTCGAATCCGGTCGGCCCCATCCTGCTCTTCCTCCTGCAGCTTCCTATGACGCCCAGAAGCACCTCTGTTATTGCTCAGAGTGCCCGTCACAAAAGTCCTGCCAGAACCGAAACCGGTGAACAAAGCCACTCGGGCGTCGGCGAGGACCTGCTCGTGGTCGAAGGCGAGGGCGCCGGGGTCGGTGAGCGGCACCCACTGCACGGCGACGACGTCGGTCCCCGGCCCGGGCGGTGGTGCCGGCGGGCACGCTGATCGCGTAGGCGACGGCCCCGTACCGCCCCCGCAGGTCACGACCCGGCGGCGGCGTAGACGTCGATCAGCGTGAGGTGGTCCTCCTCGGTGGCGTGGATGCCGGTCTCCGCGGCCAGCTCCCGGACGGCCGTGGCTTCCGGGCTCTCGCCCGCGTCGATGCGTGCCGCGTCCGGCACCTGACCGTCGCCGCCCGCCAGGACGGCATGACCTGGGGAACGCTCGCGTCCACCATGACCGGCGACCCGCACGCACGAAGCGCACCGCCGCCCACGCCACCATCACGTGGGGGTCGTGATGGATAGGCGTGGCGGTTCGGCGCCGTGCTCCTGGGACGTCGTCGGCGTACGTCATCTCGGAGAGGTACAGCGGCTGTCGGTGGCGTACTCGAGGAACGCGGCCGGGCCGGTACCTCGAGAACAGAACTAGGGCGCGTATCGAGTCGTGATCAATCTGCGGGAATTGTCCTTCTCGCAGCCGGGATCGGCAGATCTCGTGCATCACGGAACGTAACTGTCCGATCGGGCAGAGGAGCTCAGTGAGCCGTAGCATCCGACGCTGTTCGGGTCGACCGGACGCGGTGGCCGGGACAAGCCGCCTTGGCTCGCGGCAACCACGATCACCTGCGTAAACGCCGCACCTCGGGCGCTGGGGGCGGGGATCGACGGGGAGGGTTCAATCCAGCTCGGAGGAGCGGACATGGCGGATCAGGGAGAGCGGCAGCGGGTGACTGTGGTCACCGGCGGCAGCCGGGGCATCGGGGCGGCGATCTGCCTGCGGCTGGCAGCCGAAGGGCACGACGTTGCCGTCGGGTACCGCTCGGGCGCCGAGGCGGCCGAGGGCGTGGCCGAAGGGGTGCGCGCGCTGGGCCGGGCGGCCGTCGCGGTCGCGGTCGACACCGCCGATGCGGCGGACGCGGACCGTCTGTTTGATACTGCCGCCGCGCACCTGGGGCCGGACACCGGGCTGGTGAACAACGCCGGGGTGAGCGGGCCGGTCGGGCCACTGACCAGCGCAGATCCGGAAGGGGCGGCAGGTCGTCGGACATGGGCTCGGCTCGTTGGCGGTCGGAGTGTCACGGTGCGCAGTAATTCGAACAAGTGCTCTAATGAAGTGTATGACGCACCGCTCGTTCCCGCCGGATCTGGTCGCCCTGCACGTGGCCTACACCCGCACCTACCAGGCACTCGCCCATGCACGGCCGGTGCACAGCGCACGACTGCGCCGGGACCTGGTCCAGCTGCAGGCCCGCCTGCTGGACCACCCGTACTGGTCCCACCGGCCCGGCAGCCCGACGGCGGGCTGGGCGGTGTTGCGCGAGCAGCTTGCGCGAGGAAGCGGCACCCGGGGGAGGCGAGCAGGATGAGGCACAAGCTGGAGTACTTGAGTGCGCGGCAGGAGCAGATCCTTGCCTGCATCCGACGCGAGATCGTAGAGCGGGGTGAAGCGCCCACGGTGCGGGAGATCGCTCGTAGCGTCGGTCGGGCGAGCACGTCGTCGGTGGCCTACCAGCTGCGGCAGCTGGAGAAGCGCGGCGAGATCAGCCGCGAGGCACGGCGGCCGCGGTCCGACCGCCTCGGACAATGACAACGACTGGCGGAGCTGGTTGGAACGGCGCCGCTGTCAGGAGGCCGGCCCGGTGCGGAGCCGCCGCGCGTCCCGAACGAGTACGTACGAAGCGCTGAGGAAGATCACGGCTTCAGCCACGAGCCAGAGAACCGAGGCCCCAGAGCGGTACTCGCGAACGGCAAGAACCAGCAGCGTTACGCTGGTAAGGACGCCGAAGGCCGAGATCAGAGCGCTGATGCGTTTGGTCACACGGACATCATCAGCGACACCCTCGGCCAGCGGTAGTGATCCAAACGAACCGGCTTAGTGCATCCATCCGACGCGGAGCTTGGGACTGTGTACCGCCGCCAGAGGGGTGCTGAGGGCCCGTCGCGCAGGACGTCGGCCAGGGGTGCCGCGAGGATGGGCACGGTGCGCCCGAAACCAGTCGGTGGCAGTTGTCCTGTGGCCTCCTCGTCCGACCCGAGCGGGTTTTTCGCGCGCAGACGTCCTCGCGCGGTCCATGCCTTTCCTTCGTTGAGAACGACCAGCCCTCGGTGAGACAGGACACGTGTTGATCAACTAGCAGGAAGAGGGCAGGTCAGAACGCGTCCTGTTATGGCTTGGCCGGTGAACTCCCACCGCGACACCGTGTGCATGCGGGGCCACTTCGTCGTGGCCGCCCGATGGGCGGCCACGACCGCTGAGACGGCGTCCGCCAGCGGAGTCCCGGACGGATCCGGCATCACCGGGTCGTCGGCGAGCGCGACCAGGGCGACGGTGAAGTACCGGCGAACGTCTTCGGACCGTCCCCTGAAGCGGCGGATCCAGCCGCGGACCGTGCCCTCGGCCCGGCCCAGATGCGCGGCCACCTGGCGGTGCCCCATCCCCAGGGTCGCTATCTCCAGCCCCGCCGCGATCACCTCGGCCGCGTCCGGCGCGGCCAGATCGCCGCCGGCAGCAGCACGTGAGTGACCTGGCAGCCCGAACATCGCGACCGGCGAGGACGCACGGACAATCGGGCCCCGAGATCACCGCGTACTTCCCGGGGCGGCCGTGCCCCCACGGCGCGGGGACCCCCTTGCACGACGGGCACTTCAACTTGCCTTCCCGCAAATGCTGTTCGACCAGCAGCACGTCCGTGTCCACGATCAGCACCCGGTGGCCTCCGCAACGTGGAGCGTGCTCACCTCCCGAGCACGGACAAAGCACGGCCAGCCTGCCCAAACATCTAAAGGATCATGTGGCGTCCGGGCGATCACGGAGGATCACTCAGCTTCCGGCCACCCGTCCAGGGCGGCAGCCAGGCGGTGGCGAAGAGCCTGATCCTTCAACTCGCCGGCCAGACGGTAAGCGATCGGCCCCACCTGCCATCCTGCGTGATAATCGAAAGGCGGAGGCGGACCAGCTGCATTGTGCGCGAGCTTCGCTACCAGCTCTGCGAGCCGGAAGCATAGGTCCTCCGCATCTGTCAGGGGCTTGTCCTTGTCGAGCCCGCGCTGACGGATCCGATCGAAGACCGCCCGGCCCTCCGGCCATTGCGTGCTGTCTACGGCAAGAGCCAACGCAGCTTGGATCTCCGGGGACTTTCCCAGCGTCAACGAAGCAGCCTTGAGCACCCCGCCCGCCCACACGACCGGGTCCCGCTGACGCTCAAACAGTGAACGCCCCCACAAGGCAATTCGGTCCGCGCTTCCACTCACTTCGCGATCATGCCAAGACCGTCAGCCACCGACAACCACGTTCCCAAAGCTCCTTCGTGTTCACCGTGTCGTCGCACACGAAGCGGCACCAACCCACCCGTCAAGATCACCAATCATGTTCAAGCTGAGAGTCGCGGACCCCCGCCTACATGCTCATGCAGAGAGTCGTCCAACACGAAACACCCTCGGGCGCCCCGACGCTGCTTTTCACCTTCGACGACCGGCCGGGGCAACTGGGCAGGACGTGGCACAGCGACGGCCTCCTGACCGCGTACCGCGACGGCGGGGACGCTGGGACGGTCTCTTCCCCGCGCCCGTCGGTGCCGGCCTGGCGGCTGTCCAGACCGGCGGACGGGGCGACGTCACGCAGGGACGCCGAGCGGCGGGTGCTCGAGCACGCGGGGCCTGTACTCGACCAGCTGGATGCGGCCGTCGAAGGTGCGGTGCTCGTTCATCTCGAGGGCAACGTCCGGATAGCCGTCGTAGATGCGTTCTTCGCCCGTGGCACCGGTGATCACCGGGAACATCACGACGCGGAAGCGGTCGACGAGTCCGGCTCGTAGCAGGGACCGGCACAGGCTGAGGCTGCCGATCGTGCTGAGGAGCCCCGAGCCGCTCGACTTCATGGCGCGGACCGCCTCGGCGGCGTCATCGCGGACGAGCGTGGAGTTCGCCCATGTCAGAGGCTCCTCGAGTGAGGAGGAGAACACCACCTTGGGCGCTTGCGTGAGTTCGTCGACGGACGCCTCTTCTTCGGGCCTGAACTCGTCTTGACCTTTCGGGACCTCGCCTGCGGCGAAGCCTGACATCAAGCGGTAGGTGTTCGCTCCCATCAGGTAAGTGGCCGCGGGCTGGTCGCCGAGCCATGCGAGGTACTCCGGGCCTTCGAGGCCCCAGAACCCGGGCCATCCCTCTCCCGATGCGTAGCCGTCGAGGGAGGTGATGAAGTCGACGAGAAGCTCCGACATGGCGGTGTCCTTTCCTCGGGCGTCACGAGTTTGGACCGGCCGGCACCCACAAACTCATCGGCCAGTGAAGTAACTCGTCAAGTGGATCTTGTCCACAGGAGCATTCGGATCATCCTGCGCGAGCACTACGACAACGCGGAAAGCCAGCGGTGGCGGTTCGTCCCCCACGCCCGGCTACCTCTGGGCCTTCGCCTCTATCACTGCCTCGCCCGGCGCCAAAACCCACTACCCGCGCCGCCCTGACGACCACGGAGACTGGCACGCCGGGACGGTGAGGCCTTTGGAGAAGCCGTAGGCGGCATCCGCGGTCACCCACCGGAACGGGATCTTCTCAGCGATCGCCCTGCGGACCATCGCCTTCGCGATCACTACCTTCGTCTCGAAGGCGATCGTGTCTTCGATGCCCGAAGCCCGGCACCGGTCCCGGTCATCGGTCCATGACGTGGGCAGATACAAACGGCGGTCGATCAACGTGCGGCCGCGGGCACCGGCATAGGCGAGGAAGACACCGACCTGACAATTCTCCGTCCGCCCCGCCGTTCCCGAGTACTGACGCTGGACGCCGGCCGAGCGGACGCCCTTTTTCAGGAAGCCGGTGTCGTCCACGATCAGCACCGCATCGGGGTCACCGAGGTTCTCCACCACGTAGTCGCGCACGTCGTCCAGGACCTCATCAGCGTTCCAGTCGATCCGGTTCAGCAGCCGGTGGATGCGGTCCGGAGCAGCGTGACCTGCCTGTTCTGCCAGTGTCCAGCCGTTCTTCCGCTCCAGCGGAGCAACCAACCCCTGCATATACGCAAGCGCCGACTCCCGCGGCTCACTCCGGCTGAACCGATGCACGAGTCGCTCGTGCAACCGCTCCAACTCACCCGCCCACAACCTGACATCAGCAAGGTCCCCACCCATAACCACACCAACGAAAGACCTGGCCAACAGTCACGGCATAGACCGTTGCAGTACTAGTTCGAGAAGAGTTTCGACCTCAGACCATACAACCAAGGTGAGGTGCACGAGTGGGAGTTCGGCGGGCGGCGGTGACGGCGGGACCGACACCGAGAAGGACGGCTGAGGCCAGGCGCCCCCGCGTCAGTTATTCGGCGGCGGTGATGTCACCGACGGGGATGCAACTGACATCCGAGATTCCCGCCTCGCACAGTGTGGCGCCCTCCAGGTTCGCCTTCTCCGACACGATCTGCCAGGCCCAGTGGTAGTACACGGTGTTCGGCTGGAGGGTGCCGAACACCGAGTCGATACCCTTCGCTCCCTCGCCGCCGTAAAGCATCTGGTCCTCGGTCATGTACGGCGTTGCGCCGTCGAGTACGCCCCCGATGTGCGAATTAAGCTCGTCCTTGAGGCTCGGATAGTCGATCGCCAGCGCTGCGTAGGGCGCGTGAATGCTGCGGTTACGGGGCTCGGCCTCCACGCGCAGGAGCAGGGTGAGCGCCATCGTGCCGGCCGGCGGAGGAGTGCCTGGGACGTTCACCGCGGTCTCGGCTTTGAGGATCTGGACGGTGTACGTGTACTTGCCGTCCACGTGCAGCACGGGCTCGCGCGCCGAAGGCATCTTCTTCGGTTCGGGTTGGGCGGTCGCGTTCTTGCCCGGCGAGGGGGTCCCTGACGCTGTCGGCGACTCGTCTCCTCCGGCTTCGGCCGTGTCCGCCGTGTCGCCGTTGCCGCACGCCGACAGTGCGGTCATGACGACGACAGCGGCACACGCCCACCGCCTGGGCGCGCGGATCCGTCGGCCATCCCTCATTGAGCTACTCCCCCGGTTCCCACACATGAGAAAATCCAGTAACTAGGCGATCATCTTAGGGGATGGCCATGACAACGCGGGGCGCCCGGGCCTCAGTCCTAGCGGCCGGTCGAGGCGGCCGCCGACACGAAGACGATACGGACTGACCGCAACGGGCCGCTAACTGGCTCTAACAAAAGCTGTTGATCATGTGACTTGTGGCTTGTCCGCTCGTTGGTTTGGTCGTGGGGAAACGTCTGTCGCGACCGTGGATTGTGTCGAATGAACTGTGGTCGCTCATCGAGCCGTTACTGCCTGTGCCGGGTCCGAAGCTGGTCGAGGGCAGACCTCGAGTGCCGGACCGCCAGGCCCTGTGCGGGATCTTGTTCGTGCTGCATACCGGGATCCAGTGGGAGTACTTGCCCCAGGAGCTGGGCTTCGGGTCGGGGATGACCTGCTGGCGGCCTGGAACGAGGCCGGCGTCTGGGACCAGCTGCACGTGCTGCTGCTGGAGAAGCTGCGGGCGAAGAACCAGCTGGACTGGTCGAGGGCGGTGATCGACTCCTCGCACGTCCGCGCGGCCCGACGGGGCCCAAAAGCGGGCCCAGCCCGGTCGACCGTGCACGTCCGGGCAGCAAGCACCACCTCATCGTCGACGGCCAGGGCATCCCGCTCGCGGTGTCCTTGACCGGCGGAAACCGCAACGACGTCACCCAGCTCCTGCCGCTGCTGGACAAGATTCCGGCCGTAGCGGGCCGGGCCGGCAGACCGCACCGACGGCCGGACGCGCTGCTGGCCGACCGCGGCTACGACCACGACAAGTACCGCCGCTTGCTCTGGCAGCGAGGGATCCGCCCCGTGATCGCGAAGCGAGGCCAACCACACGGCGCCGGCCTAGGCATCTTCCGCTACGTCGTCGAGCGCACGATCGCCTGGCTCCACGGCTTCCGCCGCCTGCGCATCCGCTGGGAACGCCGCGACGACATCCACGAAGCGTTCCTCGGACTGGCCGTCTGCCTGATCACTCACCGCCACGTCCAACGGTTTTGTTAGGGACTGTTAGCGGACGTGGCCACCGGATGCACGGATCAGGTGAGAGCGCCGAGTTGAGGACGACCCGGGACGGGAGGGGTTGGGGAGCCAGTCTCTCAGGCTCTTCGCCATCCTCGGCTGACGAAAGCCCCAGCCCAGGATGTGTGATTTTCGCTGCCGTACTGAGGGTGTCTTGCTGTCGCGGTAGGGGGCAGGCGTTACAGGAACCCTTGCCCCTGTATGGAGACCAGCATGACGACCTCCCGGGTGCCGCGGCTCTCGCCCGGCGGCATACGTGACAGCGCCGCGATCGCCCGACTGGAGCAGGAGAACGCGCAGTTGCGGCATGCTGTCGCTTCCTACGCGACGGTGGACCAGGCCATATGGTGTCCTCACCGCGATTCACCGGCTCGCGCCGACCGCCGGATTCGACGTGCTGCGTGAGGTGTCCCAGCGCACCAACACCAAACTGCACACGGTGGCTGAGACGGTGATCGCCTGGGCTTTGGGGCAGCCGCTGCCGGAGCCGGTGGGGCGGGAGTTGGAGGCGGCCGTGCAGCGGCGCTCACGTCGGCGGGATGCCCTGGACACGGAAGCCGGGTAGAACACCGTGGCCGGGCACGGCGCGGGTCAGGCGGTCAGGGCCTGCTCAACCGTGGGATGGCAGCCGATGACGTCGTCCAGGCCGACGATCTCAAGGAGCCGCAGCACCGACTCCTGGGCGCCGGCGATACGCAGCCACCCTTGAGCGTCACTCATGCTCTTGTGGGCGGCGACGAAGATGTTGATGCCGCTGGAGTCCATGAACGTCACGCCGCTGAGGTCCACCACGGTCCGCGGCGGAGCCGCGCCGTCGTGGGACAGGAGGGCCTCGCTGAGCATGTCCTTGACGGTGTGGTCGATCTCGCCGCGCAGGGTGACCACCCGGATGCCGTCGACGGCAGTGTGATCGACCGACAGCTGGCCGGGCCGGGCTGCTCCGTGAGTGTCTGTCACTGTTTCCTCGACTGTGCTCGCTGATGGGACCTCAAGGCCCCGGCGCGATAGTGCGCCGGTATCCTGCGTCGATGCTACGGCGAACATGCGTGCGGCCCGTTATGCGGTTCCTGCGGTTCCCACGGGGCAGGTGAGGCATGGGTACGCGCAGGAAGTGTGAACGGGGGAACAAGGGTGGAGTCGGCTGAATCAGTCCCCGAGGGTGAGGCCAGCGTGATGCCGGACGCACCTCCGATACAGGACACCGTCGCTCTGGACGGCGACGGGCACGTCATAGCTGAGGCGCGTCACCGCGCGAGGGACTTCCTCACCCGCGTCCAGGCTGTGCACGGCATCCCGGTGTCCGCGCGCGCGATGGACCTGACCCAGCTGGTGGTCAGCGAGCTCGTCACCAACGCCCGCAAGTACGCCCCCGGCCCCGTGCTGATGGAACTGCGCATCGCCGGCGCCGTCGTGGAAGTGATCGTGTGGGACAGTGATCCCGTCCTGCCTGTGGCCCGGGCCGCCGATGCGGACAGAGTCGGACAGCACGGCCTGGAGATCGTCATGGCCGTCGCTCAGGGCTTCGAGGTCCAGCGGGAGCCGGTCGGCAAACGCATCACCGCCCGCATAGCCCTACCCGACGACCCCGGCGGAGACATCACCGGACGCCGCCCCCAATAGCAATCGCCGTTGGTGACGACAAAGGCGATGTCGGCGCCGTGGACGGGTCCGGCAGTGCCCTTGACTGCGCGAGACCACCCAGCCGGCGACGGTGGTGTGCTTGCACTGCGCTACGAACATCCGCCCGGCCGGGTCCTTCCCGACGGCATCGGCGGCCTGGCCGCCGTGCTGCCCGACGTGCCGGGCAGCAATCCCGTCACGGATCATCAGATCCCGCACCGTGAAGGCGCCCCTCTTCGCCTGCGCCGTGGACGCGAGCTTCCCGCCCTCGGCGGCCGGCCGCAGCAGGGGCCGCCACCCCGTCGCAGCCGGCCCCACAGTACGGAAGTGGGCGCCTGAAGTACTACGCCGAACCCACTGCGGTACCTCTGTGGGGGCCGTGCCAGTCCAGGCACAGGACGGTGGCGTCGTCTCGCGGCGGCAGGCCATCGTAGGCGTCGGTGACCGCGCCGACCAAAGTGCGCACGACCTCGCGCGGGTGATCCGTTGCGGTCTTGCGCAGCAGGTCCGGCAGGTCGACGGTGGCCGCCTGGTGTTCTTGCATGCCGTCGGTATAGAGCACGAGGCGGTCGCCGGAGCGAAGGTCGATGTCCTGCGCCTGGTACGGAATGGGCCTGGCGATGCCGAAGGGCAGGTTCACCCGCAACTTGATCTCCTCGACCGCGCCATCGCGCTGCCGCAGCGGCCAAGGGTGGCCGGCGTTGACGAGCTGGGCGCCGCTCCCGTCCAGGGCGATGCGCAGCATCTGGCCGGTGGCGAACGTCTGCCGGCCGTGATCGAGCAGCGCCTGGTGGGTCTGGCGGGCCTGTTCTACCAGGTCCGCGCCGGCGCGGCGGGCGCCGCGGGAGGCGTTGACCGCGAGGGTGGCCATGAGCGAGGCGTCGACGTCGTGGCCCATGGCGTCGGTGACCGACAGGTGCAGGAAGTCGTGGTCGAGGTTGTAGTCGTAGGTGTCACCGGCGATGTCGGAAGCCGGGACCAGGGCGCCGGCGAGGGCGAACGCGGCCGTCTCGCACGAGGAGGCCGCCGGTAGGAGCTGGCGCTGGATCTCGGCGGCCAGGCTGACCGACGTGGTGCGATTACCGTAGTGGTAGAGGTCGGTGAAGCGGCGGTCGGTCACGATGATGTACGCCAGCGCATGCGCCGCCTCCTCCACTTGCTCCAGCACCTGCGGCGTGGCCTGGTTGAGGAACAACTCCAGGACCCCGATGGTGTCGCCGCGGTTGCTGACCGGAGCCAGCACCCGCTGCCCTTGCTCCCCGACCGTCGCCCGCACAAGCTTCTGAGTCCGCAGGACCTCGTCGTAGGCGCTGTTGCCGGCGAGGGGTACCTGTTCGGGGCGCTCTTCGTAATCGGTTGCCGCCGTGTCATGGACCCGCAACAGGCGCCGGCCGACGATGTCGACGAACAGGAACGACACGGATCGCGCGCCGAACCGGTCGCGCAGATTACGCGCCACGACATCAAGGGAATGCAGCGGCGCGGCCCCCTCCGCCGTTACCAGGACATCGGCCAGCCCTATCCGATCAATGTCCACGGCAGCCTCCTCGATACTGCACCTGCGATTGGACGACATCGCGGCGCACGCCGTCACTGACGACGGTGAAGGCCAGCCGCTGGGTCAGTGCGGGCGCGTCTGCGGAGCCGACTTCTCGCCGGTAATCCACGACCACGGCTTCGGTGACCTCGCGCAGACGTGCCACGGACGCGTCAGCGAGGTCGGTCGACGACGCGCTGGCGGACGGCACCTCACCGTCGATGGTGATGTTGGCCGTGAACCCGGCGTCCGGCTGCGGATGGACGGCGGCGAAGGCCACGTCCGAAGCAGTGGCTTCCAAGCCTTCCGGACGGGCCGGAAGCCAGCCCTTCGGCAACCGGAATTCGAGGGGCAAGGGCAGCGTCGCAGGCAAGGCGGGCCCTCCTTTCTACTTAGCTGAGAGTGCAGGGAAGTCAGCAGAAGTTGGGAACAACTGCGGGAGAGAGGAACGGAGTGGAGGGTCTTTGTCGAACAGGCCTCGGCTTCATAGCGCTGGCCGCCGGGGCCTGGGTGGCCGACGCCTCCCGCATCGACGACGTCCTCGCCCGCTGTCCCTGACCGATAGGGCGTTGCTCAGGACAGCGCGCGTGGTCCGTGCCCGCTGGCTTGTGGGACGACCGGCCCTGGCGATAGCCCGGGGGGCGCCTTCTCGTTCCTTCCTCCGGTCACTGTTGTTGAGCACGCCGTGGGCGGGTTGAGGAACCTGGGGCGCAAGGGCTGCTGCAGGCGCGTGTGTTTCGCTCAAGTGCGGGGGAGGCGGACGACGGTCACGAAGAAGTCGTCGATCTGCCGGATGGCGGAGACGAACTGGTCGAGGTCGACGGGCTTGGTGACGTAGGCGTTGGCGTGGAGCCGGTAACTGCGCAGGATGTCCTCCTCGGCTGCGGATGTGGTCAGTACGACGACGGGGATGTGGGCGAGGTCGGGGTCGGACTTGATGCGTTCGAGAACTTGACGGCCGTCGTATTTGGGCAGGTTGAGGTCCAGCAGGATCAGGTCGGGGCGTGGTGCGCCGGTGTGCTCGCCTCGGCGGTAGAGGAAGTCGAGGGCTTCCTCGCCGTCGCGGGTGACGTGCAGGGTGTTGCCGATCCTGTTGTCTTCGAATGCTTCACGGGTCATGAGCTCATCGCCAGGGTCGTCCTCGACCAGAAGGACTTCTATGGGCTCGAGGGGCGGGGTGCTCACGCAAGGGCTCCTTCAGTGGCAGGCGGCTGTTCGTCGTGGGGCGGGGCGGGCAGGGTGAAGCACAGCCGGGCCCCGCCGGTGTAGGTGGTGTCGATCCAGATGTGGCCGCCGTGGTGTTCGATGAGCTTCTTGCACAGGGCCAGGCCGATGCCGGTGCCGGTGTAGGCGTCGCGTCCGTGCAGGCGCTGGAAGATGACGAAGACCTTGTCGGCGAATTTTGCGGGAATGCCGATGCCGTTGTCGGTGACGCAGAAACGCCATGCGTTCTCGTGGCTGTCGCGGACGGCGGTGATGTGCACGGCCACGGGGCGGTCGGGGGCACGGAATTTGATGGCATTACCGACGAGGTTTTGCCACAGCATGGTCAGCAGGCTGCGATCACCGGTGACGCGCGGCAGTTCCTCGGGGCGCTCGATGCGTGCGCCTGCTTCGTCCACGGCCACGCTGAGGTTGGCCAGTGCCTTGTCCAAGGTGGTGTCGAGGGCGACGGTTTCGCGGGCGTCGTTGAGCCGGCCGACCCGCGAGAAGGTCAGCAGATCGTTGATCAGTACCTGCATGCGCTTGGCGCCGTCAACGGCGAAGTCGATGTACTGCTTGCCCCGGCCGTCAAGCTGCTCACCGTAGCGTTTGTCCAGGAGCTGGCAGAAGGAGGCAACCTTGCGCAGTGGTTCTTGCAGGTCGTGGGAGGCGACGTAGGCGAACTGCTCGAGTTCGGCGTTGGAGCGCCGCAGCTCGGTTGCCTGGGCGTCCAGGTCTTGTGCCTGCTGGGCCAGGCGTTGCTGCTGGGAGCGGGAGGCTGCGAGTTCGTTCACGATGCGGCGGCGCATGTCGTCCACGCCCAGGGTCACCAAGCGCAGGTCGCTGGGGCCGCGGGCGCGGATGTGGTGGCCGAAGTCGCCGTCGGCGATTCGCCGGGCGTCGGCGCGCATGTGGCCCAGCGGGCGGCCGACGATGAAGTGGAGCATGACCGCCAGGGCTGTTCCGATGAGGAACAGGGTGCTGAGCATGGCGATGAAGGACCAGTTGCGGACGGAGCGGGCGTTCGCCAGTTGTGCTTTGGCCTGCTCTCTCACCTGTTCGATATGCGTGTTCTGCTGGTTGGACAGGGTGCGGAGGTGCTCGAAAGTCTGGTGTCCCTCCTCCATCCTGGCCCGGTCGTCCTCGCGTACCGATCCGGCCTGCGCCGCGGTGATCAGCGGCGTCGCGTAACGGCGGCGCCAGTCGTCCGCCGCTTGGAGGAGGGTGTCGAGGTCGGTCTTCAGCTGCTTGTCATGCGCGATCAGGCCGCGCATGGTGCGGCCGTGTGCCTGCTCGGACTGCAGGCCGTCGGTGTAGGGCTTGAGGAATCGCCGGTCGCCGGTGATGGCGTAGCCGCGTACTCCCGATTCCTGGTCCACCAGCGCGGTCTGGATGCGGAGGGCCTCGGCTCGGGCGGGCTGGACTTGGCTGATGATCCGGTCGGAGAGCTGGGCGGTCTGTGCCAGCTGCTGGGAGCCGATGGCCGCGGCCACGAGCAGGATCACTCCCATCAGTGCCAGGCCCAGGTGAACCCAGCCCTGAACCGTCAGACGGGCGGCCCACGTCAGGCCCTCGGGCGCGGCGGAGTCGTTCGCCGCCGGGGCGACAGGCGGGCTGATGGTACTCACTTCGTGTTCCAGTCCAGGTGTACGACGGCGCGGTCGTCGATGTGCCCGCCGTAGGCGGCCGACAGTGCCTGCGTGCGGGCGATGAGGGTGTCCAGGAGTTGCTCCGCCGGCAGGTGCGCGTGGTCCTGGGCGATGGCGAGAAGGCCTTCCTCGCCCAGACGCTGTCCCTCCGGCCCTGTGCGGCCCTCGAACAGGCCGTCGGTGAACAGAAGGAGGGCTCCGGTCCCAGGCACCGCAACACGGCTCTGCGGCCAGCGGGCCCGCCCGGCGGGCAGTATGCCCAAGGCCGGCCCGCCGGGGCTCTGCAGCAGCTGTGCCCCCTGCGCGCCGGTGATGAGGAAAGCGGGCGGGTGACCTGCACGCAGCATGAGCGCCGTACCCCGGTCCGGGGCGAAGGTCACGGTGGTGAGAGTGGCGAAGATTTCAGCGGAGGAACGCTCGGCGCACAGGATCTCCTCCATGAGGTGCATGAGGTCGTTGCCCCGGGCTCCGGCCAGAGTGAAGGCGCGCCAGGCCACCCGCAGGCAGACGCCGAGCGCGGCTTCATCGGGTCCGTGCCCCGACACATCACCGACCAGCGCGTGCACGCTGCCGTCCGCCGATTCGACGACATCGAAGAAGTCACCGCCGAGAAGGGCGTTGGCGCGCCCGGATTCGTACCGGGTGACGACGCGCACCGTCTGGGACCGCAGCAAAGGAGAGGGCAGCAGTCCGCGTTCCAGGCGTGCGTTCTCCTCGGCGCGCAGGCGGCTTGCCTGCATGGCGGCCGCGGCCTGCTCGCTCTGACGGCGCTGAATGGCGTAGCGGATCGCCCGCCCCAGTGCGGACGGCTCGATGAGTCCCTTGAGGAGGTAGTCCTGCGCGCCGGCCGCGACGGCGGACAGCCCCATACCCTCTTCGGCGAGCCCGGTCAGCACCACCACGGCCGCGCGCGGTGACGCATGAAGGACATCCCGCAGCAGATCAAGACCCTGCGCATCGGGAAGGTGCAGATCCAGCAGGACACACTGCGGGGCTTGCGCGCTTTCCAGCATGGCCCGGGCCTGCGCCAGGGTGCGTGCCCGTCGCACTTCAGTGGCCGGGGCGGCGTCGTGGAGGAGCTCCTCCACCAGCACAGCGTCCCCGTCGTCGTCCTCGACGAGCAGGATCTGCGCCAAACCCTCTCCACGCGGCGCGGCAGGAGGCGGAAACTGCTTCTGTACGCCGTCGGCCGCCCGGCCGACGGCGTCGATGAGCCCCACTATGAATCCCTCCACATCGCCGCGCTCTGGCGACTCCGCGAGAGAATACTTGTCGTGTCTTAATGGTTGCAACGGGGGGCGCCGTTACTCCGCTTCCGCGACCCCGCCCTGCCAGTCCAGACACACGACCATCGCGTCATCGGCCGGCGCCGGGGTGCCCCTCCACTCCTCCAGAGCACGCAGCACCGCGGCCGGAACCTGGGCGGCTGGCAGCAACCGGGTGTCGGTCAGAGCCCTGGCCAGCGCACGCTCGCCGTACTTCTCACCCTCCGCCGAAGCCGCGTCGTAGATGCCGTCACTGACGAACAGCAGCCGGTCCCCGGGCACCACATTCATCAACTGGACCTCGTACGGCGTCTCGTCCACCATGCCCAAAGGCAACTGGGCGTCGAAGGGCACAAGCGAGACCCTGCCCTCACGCAGCAGCCACGCCTGCGGGGAGCCGGCGTCCACCACCTCCACCCGCCCGGTGGAAAGCTCAAACCGCAGCAGCAGTGTGGAGACGTGCATGCGCCCCTGGTAGTGGGCGTAGATGGCCTGATCGGTGAGCGCGGCCTGACCTGCCAGCGCCGTGCCACCCCGGCGGGCGTTACGCAAGGCATTGACCGCCAGATTCGTCAGCAACGCGGCGTCGATGCCCTCACCCATGCCATTGGTCACCGTGAGCGTCAGGTAATCGGCCTCGGCACACCAGTCGAAGTTGTCACCGTGGATCTTGTAGGCCGGCTCCAGCTGAGCACCCAGCTCGTACTCGGGACGAGAAGAGGCCCGCGCCGGCAGGAGCTGCCACTGCAATTCCGCCGCCAGCGTCAGCCGCCGGGTCCGACGTGCCTGCAAATACAGGTCGGTGTCCCGCTCGGACAGCACCAGCTCCCGGCCCAGAACGCCCGCGATCACCTTCAACTGCTCCACGTCGCACGCCTGTGCCGGCAGCGTCACACGCAGAACGCCCAGCCGGTCACCGCGCACCGTCACCGGCACCAGCGCCTCCACCCACCCCGGCGCGACGTCCCGGACAGTGGTCTCCTGCGAGCCGAACAGGCGCCCCAGCTCCCCGGTGAACGCGGAGATCGGCTTCCCCGTGTAGGGAGGGACCACCACCGGCTGCAGCACGGTCATCCCGTAGTCCGCCAGCAACAGCTCCACCTCCTGCGCACCCCAGTGCTGGGCCAACAGGTCACGCAATGTGTCCAGCAACCGGTGCGGCGCCGCGCTTTGCAGAGCCCGCTCCAGCGCAAGAAGAGTCTTCACCTTCGGTGGACCGCCTTCACAGATCGCCAGCCGCCCAGTGCGGCTGGAAAAACATGCGTCAATGCGTGCACGTACACCGAGGGCGCAAGCGCCGGAGCGGCACGTGGCAGACACCTCGGCCGCGGGATGACACAGTGGGCAGGTGACCCGCCATCCCGCTCTGCCCACAGTCGCCGAGGCTGCCAGCCGCGCTCTTGACCTGATGGAGGAGAGGTGGGCCAACGTGCCCGATGTGAGCATCGCGCCCTTGTCGCCCTCGCAGCTGCGCGTGCTGTACACGCTCGAAGACCACGACGGGACGAACCTACGCACTCTCTCGCGGACACTGTCGATCACCTCTGCGGCGGTCAGCCAGCTCTGCGACCGCATAGAGGCAGTCGGCTTCCTCGAACGCGTCCCCAACCCGCACAACGGGCGGGAAGTGCAGGTGCAGCTCACCGATCCGGGACGCGCCTACCTGGAGAGGCTGAGAAGCGAGCGCCGTGAAGTCCTGACGCCGATCATCGAAGCCCTGCCCAGCCACGACCGCGCCGCACTGCTGGAGGGCCTGTCCGCTGTAGCCGCCCTCACCGCCGTCGCTGAAGCCTCCCCGCCCCCCTGTACCGCACGCAGAGCCTGACGCCGTCCCGTCCATCCCCTGCTCCCCGGCTCGAAGACTCACGCGCCTTGACTGAACACGAGGACGCACACTTCTGCCCCGGTTTCCGGATGCCATTTTGACCCCGGAACAACGATTGTCAAAACTTAACGATCTGTGCGGCAGTCAGACATTCACCCGCCGCCCCACGCACCAGGAGCCACTGCGCCCGTTCAGCCCCAGACGGACGACTGATTGAACGCGCTCATGCCCTGCAGCAGATCCCGCCGACTGCGCACACTCAGCGGTTCCAGCAACCGGCGAAGCTCATCCAGACGCTGCTCCTCCACCTCACGCAACAACGCCTGCCCGGCAGCGGACAGCCTGATCAAGGTCTCCCGACGGTTGCTGAAGTTCTCCTCTTTCACCAGCAGACCAGCGCTCTGCAGTCGGCCGATCAGCCGACTGATCGACGACGGCATCGCACCCGTCACCTCAGCGATCTTCGTGGACGTGACAACACCCGCCGCGCCCACCACCCTCAGCACACGGAACTGAGCGGGCGGAACAGCAGGCGCCACCCGGCGGTCGACGCACTCCCACAGGCGGACAAGCCCATCCGCCGCCTTGGCGGTGCCCCCCTCAGACCTGCTCAAGCCGACCACCTTCCCCATGCTGCATTCGCGGCCCCGCATCAATCCAGCGCTGGAGTGCTAACACCCCCATACCGGTGATCACCAGCATCATGCTGGCAGGCGTCAGTCAGGGTAAGCCACCCTCCCTGGTCCAGCACTGCCACTGACCACGCCGGCGACCTCGACGCCGTGCCGCGCCTGACGGTCGTCAAGTGAGCGAGGACATCGAACACCCCGGCCCTGGTCCTCGCAGTGCCCAGAGGTCACATCGCCTGGCGGCCAGCGACGCCGCCGCCGGGATCGTCGGCGCCGGGCGAACGTGGCACCGCCCTGGCATTGCCGACGCTCCTGGTCACCGTGCCCTGTGCTCATCCTGACCGCCGAAACGGCCCCCGTCCTCGGCCGGCTGGTGGGCATGGAGGCTCGTCGAAGACGGCAGACCTAGCGCCATCGTGACGCGTGCACGATCCGGTCGTGATCCCGTCTCCACTGGCTGGGCCGTCGGCCGCCGTGTCGCCAACAGCCAGGGCTAAAACGGCCCGGGCATCGCGCCAGCGAACCCAGCCATGACACAATCAAACTGATCCGTGGTCAATGCCGCCCCGGTCGCTGAGGTACCCGACGACGCGCTGTTGCGCCCCATGCTCGCCCACCATCTCCTGGGCGACCCGACTGCACGGACAGGTACGGTCCCTGCGTGAACTGCCGCAGCGCGCCGCGCCACGGCTCGGGTATCGGAACGTTCAAGCAAACTACCCCTGGCTGGGAGCTCGTAATGGCGCGGATAGTCCTGCGTGACAAGACCGCTGAGGATTCTGGGCATTGGGTTCCCGGAAAACCTCCCCTGTCTACGTTCGGTCGGGTGCTGGCCATGATGCTGGCTTTCGCGGGGACGGTCGTATTTGCGGTGGTTCTGGCCCGGCTGACTCTGGAACCCTCGGCAGCATCCGTGCCGCTGACGCACAATAACCTGCGCCCTGGTGACTCCATCCGCGCGTACCTCGAGCAGCCCATGGCCGCGGACACAGTCAAGCAGCTCGGCGGCAATATCGTGATGGGGATACCGTTCGGTGTGCTGCTGCCGGTACTGGTACCACGAACGCGAGGACTCGTCCGCGTGGCGGTGGCCACAGCTCTCGTGATGATCCTCGTCGAACTCGTCCAAGGCGCCCTCATTACCGGGCGCGCCTTCGACGTCGATGATGTGGTGCTCAACACCACGGGTGCCCTCCTGGGTTACCTGCTGATCGGCCGCCGGATGGGTCTCGCAGTGCATCCCCGACGCCGCCACTGGTGGCACCGGTTCACCAAACGCCAGGTGACTGCCCAAGACCCGGCATAGGTGCGCCGCGCCCCCTGTTCTTCCGCCGCTCCTCGCCGGGCGCACCATGGAGTTTGATGCTCGGGGCCCGGCCCCGGAGGTGGGGGCGACGGCCCGCACCACGCCGCCGTCATATCGCGTAGGGGAGTTGCGGCAGGTCCACAGCCGCAGCACGCCGGCGGCAGGCAGACCGTAGCGGTCCGCGGCCCGGCTGATCAGTGACGCGGTCAGAGCTTCCCGGCCGGCGGCACGGTCCGTAACACCCGAAGACCAGTACGTCGGCACGCCAGGTCCGGGCTTCGTTGCCGACCTCCAGCTCAGCTCTGAAGCCCGCCGCCCGAGCGGCGGTGGCCAGCTCCAGCTTCAGCAGGTGATGCTCCGGCGACTCGTTCGCCAACTGGCAGTCACGCGGCCGCACCTGGTGGTAAAGGTGCCTGGCACGGTGCGGGGAGATGCGGGCGAACACCCTTCCCCGGCACTCCGTGCACGCCAGCTCCAGCCCTTTCACACGGTGGACGTCCGCCCAGGACCGGCCGCAACCGAGATCATCCGGCGACGCATCCAGCCGACCCCAGTCCGCGTGCAGGGCGGTGTATTCCATCGGCCCCCAACGTGTGGTCTGAGAAGGACAGCATCCCCCGTGCCGTCACGGCGATACCGGGTTGGACGAGACGGTAACGCCGCAGGCGTTCTATGTTCACGCCCGCCCGGGCCCGGCAGGCCATCTTCACCGAGAAGACACTGGCCCCAGGCGGATAGGAATCATGATGAGGATCATCGAGGACGGTCTCTACGCCCATGACCGGATCGTCTGCGGACCGCTCGCCGAGGCAGCCCTGCGACGCGCGCGGCGCAGGGCTGCGCCTGGAGCGGCTCCAGCAGGATCTGGCCGCACTGACCGACGCCCAGCTGCTCGACGAGGTGCGCCGCGCCCTGCGTCACTTCATGCAGCGCGAACCGCGCATGGACCAGGTGGCGAGCCTCGCCCGGCAGATCCGCAGCGGTACCCGCTGCGACTGGCTGGTGACCGACCGGCTCGCTCTCGCCTGACCGGGCCCGCTTCAACGCCCCGGCCCCTATGCACCTGGGGCCGGGACGTCCCGCCCATGTCTGGTCGGGGCGAGGGCTCCACTCATGGATCGTCCAAGCCGCAGCCAGAAATCGAAGGGGCAGGTCCGCAACGGCGCGGGCGGGCTAGAGAGAGCATCCAAGCGCTCGGCTACTGGCCGGGGTGAACAGCCTGGGCGCCGGTCCCCGCGTACGCCTTGGGCATCAACGTGAGCACAAACCGCCCCGCCGGATGGGCGGCTGAGGGCCTGGACGCGTGGATGGCGTGGACGGCGGCCCAGGAGTGCCCGAAGCGCAGCAGTTCGGTCGCGGTGACCGCGGCATCGGTGTCGAACGCCTCGATCCGGATGAACCGCAGCCCCTTGATGTAGGAGAGCAGTCCGGGCCGCTCGGCGTCGCCGGCCGTCAGCGACAGCACCGGCGCATACAGATCACCCAGTCCGCCGGAGGCCTGAACGTAGAACGCTGCGACCGCCTCGTTGAACGGATCCTTCGGGTCGAACAGCGCTGCGGCGGTCGTGTGGTCCAGGACGACCGCGATCGCCGCCACTACGCGGCCGTCTGCGAGCCGTGCTGCGCTCCGCCCAGGCGCTCCAGCAGAGCCCGTGCCCTCGCCTCGGCCTCGGGACTGGGCGCGCTGCCGAGGGCGGAGGTGAGTTCGGCGCGGGCCAGCTCGGCACGCTCGGCGTATTCGGCCTGCGTCGGCGTACTCTGCGCCAGCTCCTCGACCAGGCTGCGGATGGTCGTGCCGTGCTCGGCCGCCAACCGCGCCAGCCGGTCCCGCGCGGCCGCGCTCACCTTGATGCTCGTCTCGTCTACTGCCATAGTCCGACTCTACCGCGTTCCTCTACTGACGGTAGAGGAACGCGGTAGAGTCGGACACCGTTTCTCCGGGCCGGCGCCGGAGCGGGGCCCCGCTCCGGCGTCCGCGGCAAATACCCCGAAGCATGTGGAGCGCTGCGGGCCGCCTGCGATCACCGGGACGACTCATCGCAACTGCTGTCCTCTGACGAGCGCAGTGGGCAGTGACGCGCCGAGCACCAGATCACGTGGCAGCGCCAGTTCGAAGCGCTGCTCCAGCACGGCGAGAGAGGCACGGTGCGCCGTGTCCCTCTTTTCCTCCTCCGGGATTCCGGCCGCGATGATGTCAGCGCGGATGAGGTCAGCGCCGGGGCCGGTGATCTCCTGCGACCACGTGTGCATGTACATGTCGAAGCCGCACACGTACTGATCGTCGTGGAAGTAGGCGAATGAGGGTGGTGGGACCTTCGGGTTCTGCTTCTCGTAGTACAGCTCGAAGACGTGGACCCCGTCTCGGGATGTCCCGTCGTGGTACGCGGGCCCGAGGACGGACGGCCAGTGGCCGTAGGCTACGACGAAGCCCAGGCCGGCGTGGTCGCCGTAGCGGACGGCGATGCTGTCGGTGTCGCCGCGCTCGGCGTCGAGCCGGTCGATGAGCTCTTCGGGCTGCGACCCGGTGGTGGCGTGAACCGGTACGGGACCGCCCGTTGCGGCGAGGCGGGCGGCGAGCTGTTCGCCGGTCAGGCCCCGGGCCAGCTTGATGTAGTAGCCGAGCCAGGAGATGTCCGCATCGGCTATCCATGTGATCCCGCCGGAACTCACTGCACGTCTCCGTCCTCTGGTGTGGTGCGGCCCGGGACCGGCCCTGTGACCGGCTCCGGGCCGCATGTGCGGTCTGCGTCTATCTTGCTATCGGATGTCGCACTTGATCGTCGGCTTCGTAGCATCGCACCTGTCGAAGCCCGGCGTTCGGACAAAATATGCGTCCTGATCGATCAGCCGGAGTTCTTTGGCGAACGTGGGAAAGCGGCTCATCGAGGTGGAGTTGACCCACCCGGACATCGCGGACCGGCCGCACACTTCAGACCACGTCGGCGCAGCCTTGCGCTCGTCATCGTAGAGCCGCCAAGTGCCGTCCGACAGCTTGGTGGCGTATGTCTGCGTGCACTTGTCGCCCGAGGTGACCTGGTTGGTGCCGCCCATGTCCGAGGGCATTCCGCCGCTGTTGTAACTCGCGGCGAAGATGAACTCGTCACAGGAGGCCTTGTCGGTGGCGGAGATGTCGGTCACCGGTGTGGTACCGGGATGGCCGGATTTGGCGGCCCAGCCGTCCGGGCAGATGACCCTGCGGTTGGCGTCGGGGTCGCGGCCGTACTTGTTGCGCTCACCGTGCTCGCCGGTATCACCCCTGCGGTCGGGTAGGTAGCTCAGTGGCGCACCTTGGCGGATCTTCGCCTGGATCAGCCAGGCGTGCGCGGCAGCCGCCGGGGTCTTGGCGGTGTTGAACACATAGCCGGGCATGTAGTCCCGGAACACGCAGCCCGCCGGCGAGTACACCATGTCGCAGCGCGCGTACACCGGGTTGCCAATGAAGCCCTGACTGTTGTCCGTGGGGAACGTCTCCGGCACCGACGTGGAGAACGTCGCGTACGGTGCGAACGCCAGCGCCTGGGAGAGGTCGGAGTCCTTCTTCCCGGACTCATCCGGCACTCCGCCGGACCACTGCACGGTGGCCGTCGCAGTCTCCTCGTGGGGGTCGATGTCGTAGGACCCGCCCCACATCAGGTTGCCGTCCCAGGCGTAGGAGGGCTTGTCCATGCAGCCGGCGGAGCACTGCGGGGAGATCGTCAGCTTGATCGCCCCCGGCTGAGCCGGGAACGGCAGGTGCCCGGCGGGCATCGGCAGCGGCGTGACACGGGCCCACAGTTTCAGCTCCGTGCCGGTCAGCGCCGTGCTCATGTGAGAGGAGTACAGGAATTCCTGGTAGCCCTTCTCATCCTGGCCCGCCTCGTCGGTCACCTGGACGGAGAACTTCCCGTACATGCACGCCTTGTCACGGGTGAAGATCGACAGGTAGGTGCCCTCAGTGGCACCCACTTCGCAGGAGGTGTGCAGCGGCGGGTTCGCGGCTCGTGCGGACTTCAGCCTCGCCCTGGATGCGCGGGCGGCTTCAAAGTCTGCCTTCGTGGCCGGCTCCCAGGCGATGCACAGCCGGTCACCTTGCGCGGTCGCCTCGCAGTGCCGGTCATTTCCGGCGTCCTTTGTCTGCACCGAACCCCAGCCGGGGACCGGCTGCCAGGAGGTGTCGAACGCCGGGTCCGTCGCGTCCTTCTTAGGAACCAGCGACTCAGGGTTCCGCGCCGAGGTCGAGGCGGAGGAAGCTCTCACCCGCGGCCAGTACCTCGCCGACACCGCGACGGACTTGGACCGGCCCAGGCTCACCGGCCCCGCGGGCGCGGAAGCGGAACAGCGCCTCACCGCCTTCGCCCAGCACGCCGTCTTCGAGGGGCAGGTCGTCACCGACGAAGCACGCCTCCTGCGGATCATGAAACGCCACGACCCCGCCATCTACCCCGGCACCTTCGTCACCTGCGTCTACAACCCCGACCGCGCCATGTGCCGGCCGCCAGCGGGCACGCCGGAGGAACCGGAGCTCAGGGACTGCCAGCCGCTCGCCTGCCGCAACACCGCCCTCACCCCGGCCAACCGCGACGCCCACGCCCGACACCTGGCCGATCTCGACCAAGCCCTGGCCCAAGGCGGCCGTCTCACCCCTTACGTCCGCCACGCCTCCAGCAGCAGCGCCAGGACACCACCGACTTCCTCACCGGACACACCCCGGAGCCCACATGAAACCGCCGATGCCCGACGCCGATGCCGTCCGCACCGCCATGGACACCGTCCTCGCCGAAGCTGCGTCCGCCGGGCGCCGCGCCACGGTCACCGCGGTCGAGCGGCGCCTCGGCGTCACCCACGCCACCTTCTACCGCCACCACCAGGACCTGATCACCAACTACTTCCAACCCCGCGCGATGCCCGCCAGTCGGCCGGGAATCCCGTCCCAGGCCACCGGCCAGCGAGACCAGAACAACCTGGGGCGCCTGCGGCAGGAGAACGCCGACCTCCGCCGGACCCTGCACCTCTACGGAGAAGCCATCCGCTAGCTCACCCTTGAAAACGACGCACTCAGGCAGCGAGGCACCCTCGTCGCGCTGCCCACCGGCCGATGTCCGTAGGTGACGGCATTCTCAGGGGCTTTCCGTCTCACCTGGGCGGCGTAGTGCACGGTCAGCGCCACCTTGCGTGGGCCGGGCGAAGTGCCGGGAATCGGATCGCCATCAACGGGGTTGGTGGGGGATGAGCCGTTAATTGGAGGAACATGCGAGCGATTCAGGTGTACGAAGTGGGCGGTCCCGAGGTGCTGCAGGAGGCCAAGGTGGACCAGCCGCGGCCGGGTCCGGGCGAGGCGATCGTGGAGGTCGCCGCATCCGGGGTCAACTTCCTAGACGTCTACCACCGCGAAGGCCGGTACAGCCTCCCGCTGCCCTTCACCCCGGGCGCTGAGGGCGCCGGCACGGTCGTCGAAGTTGGACCCGGTGTCGCTGACGTCGCAGTCGGGGACCGGGTCGGTTGGGTGGAGATTCCCGGCACGTATGCCGAGCGGGCCGTCGTAGACTCCTCCCGGCTGGTGCCGCTGCCCGACGATATCGGCTTCGAGACAGCCGCCGCCGCGCTCCTCCAAGGCATGACCGCGCACTATCTCGTCAAGGACGCCTACCCGGTTCAGGGGGGCGACACGGTGCTCGTGCATGCGGCTGCTGGTGGCATGGGGCTACTTTTGACCCAGCTCATCACCCATCTCGGCGGCAGGGTGATCGGCACGACGTCGACCACGGCGAAGGCCGAACTGGCGAAGCGTGCCGGGGCCGCTGAGGTGATCCTTTCCTCCGCAGTCGACGATCTCGCAGCCGAGGTGAGGCGGCTCAACGGCGGTCAGGGGCTGCCGGTTGTCTTCGACGGCGTCGGCGCGCACACCTTCGATGCGAGCCTCGCCAGCCTGCGAACCCGCGGCCATCTCGTGCTCTTCGGCGCGGCAAGTGGTGCCGTGCCGCCGTTTGATCCGATTCGGCTCGCCCACGGCGGTTCGCTGACCCTGATCCGACCCAGCCTCGATCACTTCATCGCCGATCGGTCCGAACTGCTCCGACGGGCCGCCGATGTGTTCGAGTGGGTGCGCTCCAAGGCGCTTAAGGTCACCGTAACGGGCCGCTACGCATTGTCCGAGGCCGCCCAGGCCCACAGCGATCTGGAGGCTCGGCGTACCACCGGCAAGCTGCTCGTCATACCCGATGCGGCCGCTATTGGACGCCGCGAGGAGACGCAGAGCTGATCGCGGGTGACGAGGTCGGGGATCTTGGAGACTGAGATGTCGAGGGCATGGCCGCCACTTCCACACGATGCGTAAGGAGCTGGCGCCGTACGCCAAGGCCCTGGCCGTACGGGAACTTGTTGGCAGGGCGCGCGAGGTTGCGGCGGCCAAGGCCTGACATACAGGTGCCTCCGGGGGAGTTGTCGGCAACCAAAGCACCAAGCGCGGTAGGCGACTTCGTGGGGTGGCTCCTTCAGGTCGGCTGCGCCAGGCCGAACTCGCGGTGGAGGAAAGCCGTCTCGCCTCCGACAGTTCGAAGTGGAACGCGAGCAGCGTGTGCACGACGCAGGATGGCACCATGACGACGACACTCGCCGCTGCCTGGGCACGAGTCCGAACGGCTTTGGACTCGCGTGCCCCCGCGACAGCACGGACCGTCCGGCCACCGGCGACCTTGCACAACATATCCCGATCTCCTCCGGTAAAGACCTGTCGAGGTAGCGCTCCTGACCGCCCGAGCGGCGCGGCGGGACCACCAGTCGGCGGGCCAGGGCCCCTGCCGCCTCGTTGCCGTGGTCCGTTCGCACGATGTGGAGAGAATCGTCTCAGGCACCCGGCATGTCAGCCAAGTTGTACAACGCCCACTGAACCGCTCCGAATCGATGGAGGCCCGGGTGAGGCTTCGCACTGACAGCGGTGGGTACATCCGCAAGCATGGACGCCGGCGCATGGATATCGCTGATAGCTACGGGGATCGTCTTGCTCATCGGAGCAGGGCTCATCTGCTACGAGCATTGGGGATCCGGCGCGAACCAGAGCCGGGAGTATGACCTCGGTCCGGACAACACCAGCGGCGGAGGCGGAGGCGGCTGACGCCCAGAAGGGGCGCCGATGCAGGTTGAACCTATGGGAGGGCCAGGCAACCCCGACGCGGACGGCCAACAGCAGCCGCGCACCGAGTCGTGCACGGTGACCCTCACCCTGCACACCGCAGACGCGGGCGAACTGGCCGGCAAACAGGTCAGCAACATCAAGGAAGCCGGCACCGACCGCGAAGTCGGCTGAACGGAAGCCCTGGAACTACACTCGGTGCGCGGCACGACAGCCACGTTCGTCGCAGCCACCAGTCATCCGACCAACCGCTCGGACACTTCGTTGCAGTGCGAGAGCGGTCACCTGTACGTGGTCCAGCTGACCGATGCCGACACCATCAGCCTCGGTGACGAGGGCAGCCAGTCCGCCGGTGCACCCACGGTCCTGCACCACAGCCGCGGCACATCCTGAGCGGCACCGCGGGGGAGGCGCGAGACGGCACCGGCGGCCGGCAGCGTGGGGAAGAGCGGTTGCCGACGGCCCGGCCTATGCCTTCTCGGTGAGGTGAGCGAAGACGACGAGGTTCTCGGTGTAGTCCTTCGCGGTGCCGTCGTATGCGCCGGCGCAGGTGATGAGCCGTGCGAGTGCCTTAGGGGTGTCGTCGTAGACGCGGCGATTCGGGAAGTCGTCCTTGCTGAAGCTTTCGACGGAGTCGACGACAAAGACGGCAGTGGTGCCGTCCGCACGCATGACCTCGAAGCTGTCTCCGGCGGTGAGTTCATGGAGCCGGGCGAACACCGCAGGGGCTGTGACGGTGTCAAGGTGCCCAGCGATGAGCGCGGTCCCCTGCTCGCCCGGCGAGATCCCGGCGGCATGCCAGCCCACCAGGTTGGTGTCGTTCGCCGGCGGCGCGCCGAGTGCGCCGGAAGGCCCGATCGCCAGGGGAGTGAAGGGCGCGTTCACCCCGATCTTCGGAATCTTCAGCCACGTGGGGGCCGATCTAGGCATCGTCACGCCGACCCCCGGGCGCGATGACTTCGTGGCGGACGACGAGGTGGGCTCTCGAGACGCGGACGAACCGGTCGCATCGTGGGTGAAGCTGTTCGGGCCCACCACGAATACGAGCACGAGCAGGACCAATGTCCAGAAGACGGCGGTTGCGACCCATCGCGCTCTACGCCGGGACAGACCCGCACCGGTGAGATCTGGTCGGGGCTTCACCAGGAACACCTTTCGAATTCGCGAGACGGGTTTGGAGGCCGGGCGAGGGGTGCCCGGACGTGAGGGCCGCCATCCAGAAGGGACGGCCCTCGCGTCCGGCCCGTCCTAGGCCGTCGTGCCGGCGGCCTTCTTGCGTCGATAGAGAACGAACGCGGCCGCCGCACCGACCAGCACGACCCCACCGGTCACGTTCGTGCCGTTGCTCGCGAGACCGCCTCCGCCGGTGTGCATGCCGCCCGTCGGCTTCTGGTGCTCGGGCTTCTGGTGTGTGTAGCCCTCCTCCTTCTGCTCGTCCTTGCTCCAGCCGTTGTCGTTGACCAGAGACAGAGCACCACCACCGGTGTGCATGCCGCCGTGCGGCTTGCCACCGTCCTCGTCGTGCTCCTTGGACCATCCGTCACCGTCGCTCAGGGACAGGGCGCCGGATCCGGTGTGCATGCCGCCGTGCGGCTTGTCGTGGTCCCACTCCTTACTGCGCGAGGAGTCGTCCTTGTCCCAGTCGCCTGCGGAGAGGGCATGGGCACCTGGTGTGGTGATCGCCAGGGCGGCAGCAGTCGCGGTGGCGGCAAAAAGAATGCGGGCAGAGCGCATCGATGGCTTCCTTCCGTCCCCTACGCCGGCCGACTCTTTTCGTCGGCTCTTCACGCGTAGCGACATGGCTTACCGTCAGCCGTCCATCGGTCGCGTGCCACTCGCGGTAGTGCATACGGGAAACGCCCCAGCAATGCGTGATCCGAATGGATGTCAGCGACCTTGCGGGCTGGTGCCCGGTGCGCGTCTCTCACGCATTTCACCGCCCGGTGCGTCCCACCTCGATGCCGTCGACGGCCGTCCTCGCAAGGGCCGGTCTTTCGTACGGCCCATCCGACGTACGGGCCGGCCCTCGATTTGCCCGGAACAGCGGCAGATCGGGTGCGGAGGACGTCCGCTCGCAGCCGGTCCGTGCGCGGTTGGTGGACGGAACGTCCGGCACCGCGTACGTCTCACCGACACTGTGGGCTGGGGGGGTGCCTCTATGTCTTTCGTCAAGCGAGGCGTGGGGTTCGGGGTGCCGGGGGCGGCCGCGACCACCCACGAGTGATGGTCGCACTCTGCCCGAATTGTCACGCGGTCAAAGCGCGCGGGCGGACCCGGAAGCAGCTCACCAAGATATTGCGCGGCGTCGCAGAGCGAGCACATGCGGCCGCGAACACCCTCTTGACCGAGACCGAGAAGTAGCTCCCCTCGGGCGCCGGTAGAGCGCGATTCGTACGGTCTACGTACGCACTTCGTACGGTTATTGAAGGTAGGGTGGCGCTCTGGAGGTGCTGCATGTCCGAGTTGTTTGATGCGGTGGATGCGCTGGTCGCATCTCGCTCGCCGTTGCCGCCTGCGGTGGAGCGTAAGCGGCTGCGTACCGCGCACGGTCTGACGTTGGATGAGGTTGCTGCGGCGTTGCAGGTGCGTCGGGCCACGGTGTCGGGCTGGGAGTCGTTGACGAAGCCGGTCGAGCCGCGGGGCCGGGAGCGTGAGGCGTATGCGCGGCTGCTGCGGCAACTCGCGGAGCTCTACCCCGCCCCGGAAGAGCCGGCCGCCCCGGCGCCCACCGCGGTCGCCGGCACGCCCGCCCCGGCAGCACCCGCGCCCGCCTCGGAGCAGGCGCGCCCAGTGCCCCCCAGTCCGGGACCGGAGGCTGCGGCCGGGACCGTAACTGAGCACCCCCAGCCACCTGTTGTCCCCGTCGCCCCGGCTTCGGAGGGTGCACCGCGTCCCTCGCGTGCTACCGGGGCGTCGTCGACATCGCGTCGTCCGCCCGCGCGGAAGGCGGCCCCGGCCGGGACCCCGACCGAGGGTGCCGACCCGCGGTTCGAGAACGGGCCGCTGGCGGTCGTCGACGTTGAGGACGGGCAGGTGATGGCGTACTGCACTGGCGGCCTGATCCTGGACGTGCCCGCCAAGTCCCTGCCGACCCTGGTGGACTGGACCCTGAAGGAAGCGAAGCTCGGCCAGCCGAGACTGTCCGGCCCCGGCAAGGACGGCGACCCGCTGCTCGTCCTCACCGAGGCCGCCCTGGAGCGCTACGGCCTGCCCGTCACCCTCGCCGACGACGAGCGCCTCGCCGGTCGGATCCCGGAGAGCCACAAGGTCGTCAAGCAGCTGGTGCGCGCCGAGTGGCAGCTGACGAAGCGCGGGTTCGGGCCGTGGGCGCGGATCTACCGCCCCGCGCAGGGCTCGGACCGTCAGTGCGTGCAGCTGTGCATTCCGTCGTGGCACGCGCTGGGCACCCGGCACTGGGGCGAGGTGGGGCAGCTGTCGCCGGCCGAACTGGCCCGCGTCCTAGGCGTGTTCGCCTCCCGGGTGATGACGCCCCGCGGATCGACGGCGGTGACCGGCCTGGAGCTGATGACCGCACTGCACCCTCCGACCAGGGCCTCCGAGCCGGACGCCGACGGCAAGCGCCACTCCGAGCACAACCCCGGATCCCTGGGCAGGGATCCGGTCGACCCGGCGCCGTGCGAGGCCCCCGACGGGCACCCGCTCCTCAAGGACCTGCCGCGCTTCCACGTCCGGGGTTCGGCGGAGAAGCTGTTCGAGGAGGCCTACGACTGGGCGCGGCCGATGACCGACGCCGAATGCATGCAGCGGCACCTGGTCGGCATCGACGTCAACATGGCCTTCGCCGCCGGCGCCAATGGCCTGATCGTCGGCCTGGGCGCACCGACGCACGTGACGGCGCCGGAGTTCGATGCGAAGCTGCCCGGATCGTGGCTGGTGGACCTCTCGCACGTCGCCCTGTCCCGGGTGAAGGTCGGCAAGGACAAGTGGGCAGACCTGGACGCGAGTCTGCTGCCCAGCCCGTTCACGCCGAAGGGAGACCGGCCCGAGGGCCCGGCCTGGTACGCGACACCGACTGTCGCCTACGCGCAGGAGCTCGGCTACGACGTCACGCCGGTCGAGGCCTGGTTGCGGTATGACAACGGCCGCTATCTGGATGGCTGGTACCAACGGCTGCGCGACGCGTACCTCGCCACGATGGCCGACCTCGGCGTCCACGCCGACCTCTCCCCGGCCGACTTCCTCACCGCGATGGACGGCTACAAGGACCGCGACCCGGAACTGGCGATCGTCGTCTCGGCCATCAAGGCCACGGTCAAGGGCGGCCTGGGCAAGCTGCGCGAGCGCCCGCGCGGGGAGGGCTGGAAGCCGGGCGAGCCGTGGCGGGCGCTGTCGCGTCCGACGTGGCGCCCGGACATCCGCGCGGCAGTCATCTCCCGCACCCGGATCAACCTGCACCGCAAGATCATCAAGCACGCCGCGTTCACCGGCCGGTACCCGGTCGCGGTCCTGTCCGACTGCGTCGTCTACGCCGCCGACGGGCCCTCCCCGCTGGACTTCCTGCCCTACCGCGACGGCAAGCCGCTGCCGGGCGGCTTCAAGCTCGGCGTCAACCCCGGCCTGGTCAAGCACGAAGGTACTCAGTCTGTGCTGTGGGGCGAGGAGGTTCGCGAGCGGTTCAACGCCCCGGAGCTCAACCTCGCCCGGTACATCAAGGACGGCACCGTCACCGACATCGACAACGGCGAGTAGGGGAGCAGGCAAGCGATGAGCATGTTCGGGGACGGCCTGGACAAGGCGGTGCAAAAGGCGTTCACCCGCCCCGCACCCAAGTCCGCGGGCCCGCAGATGCGGTACATGGTCAAGCAGCTCGGCGGCACGAAAGCGGTCGCCGAACTGCTCGGCATGTCCCAGCGGCAGGTGGAGCGGTACGTAGCGGGCACAGCCAAGAAGCCGCGCCCCGACCTCGCCGCCCGCCTGGAGCACGAGGTAATCAAGCGCTGGCAGCCGCAGATCCGGGCTAAGGCCCGCAAGAAGGCCACGACGACCGGCGGCATCGTCATCGACGCCCGCGCCCGCATGGGCTACACCGCGCCGATCGGCTCGACCGACCAGGACCGCATCCGGCACCTGACCGTCGCCCTGCCGCCCCGCTACGCTGCCCGCCTCTTCGACGCCCAAGCGGCCGGCGCAAGCGACACCGAACTCCAGGAGATCGCGGCCGAAGCCCTCAAGGAGGTCTACTTCCAGGACGGCGGCCGCCGCGCCGGCAGCCTGGAAGAGGTCCGGTTCACCGACGTCGAACACCTCGAGTTCGACCTGTAGCAGCCCGCCCCGAACAGGCCGCGAGCCCGGCCCAGTTGGTCCGGGCTCGCTTGCGTATCCGTGGGGGCTCGGATGTTCATGCACACGTGCCGTGTCCAACGACCGCGGCCTCCACCAGCCAACACCCGAGGTGAGTACCTAATCCTGATCCATGCATGACAAAACGCCTTCCAGGGGCGCGTGTAGAGATCGGGGATGCAGGTTGCACACGAACGTCCCGAGCTTCGTCGCCGACAAGCGCCTGCGGGACTACGGACAGTTGATCAGCCCATAATCGGAGTCAGTGCCGAGCGACCCGGCGCATCGCACCCGCCCCGGGTGCGCTCACCGCGATCGGAGAGCATCGTGAAGAACAGCGCGTTGTGGCGAGTGGTTGACAACGACAGTGGTAGCCAGTCCATCGTCAGCACGCCCTCCGAGGCGGTCGCGTTTGTCAACAGCCGCTTCGACACCGATGACGACGACGAGCCGTTCAGCATCACCGAGGTCGGTCCTCTCCTTCCGAAGCCGCTTGGGGTCATCACTGCATGGGCCGCCGAGAAGGACGGCGAGCGAACCGACGGACGTACTGCGCCGATCACCATCAGGCCGGTTGTGACGGACAACGCCAGCGAGTGCGAAGACGTCGTGCTCTGGGGCGACGTATATGTCTCCTGGGACCACGACATGTACACCGTCGAGGAGCCGGAGAGCTCCGAGTACAGCGAGGCTTACAGCGCAGCCGAGTTGAGCGCGATCCTCGACGAGTACGCCGACGACTACGAGTACGCGCCTGAAGGGCCTGAAGGGCCCGACAGCCACAGGTGGCCGAAACCGGAAGAGTTGATCACCTACGGCGCCCAGGAGTGTGCCAAGCGGTTCGGGCACCTCGACGACGACGCCCTGCTGTGGCTGGCCGCCACCCGCATCACGCTCGCGGTGTGGCGCAACACACCCGTCGAGAACTGGCATGCCGGGAAGAGTCCGCTGCACGACGGCACAATGATGCGGATCAACACGGCAACCACCCGACTCGTGCGCTCGATGCTGTCGTTCGACCATGTCGACTGGATCGCTGTCGGGCTCGCGATCGTCAACCCGTCTCGGGTTCTACCGACCGCGCAGTCTGTGCTCGAGCTTGGGCTGTCCTGCCACAACCCTGACGACCCGGCGCACGAGGTTGATCCGCGAGAAGAACTCGCGGAGATGGCACAGGTCGCGATCTCATGGGGGCGAAGGTACTGCCTTCACGAGAAGGAGTTCGGCCTGCGAACCCTGATCGAATCCTTCTGCGCGTCCGACAACGGCTGGTTCGGAGCTCCGAGTTGGGGGCGCATCGTCGATCGGTTCCTTACGGCTGTCGACGACCGGAAGAATGCGCACTGGCGCATGCACCGGGACAAGCCTTGGTTCGACGATTGGTTCACCAACCGCCCGGCCGACATTGCGGACACCACGGAATTTCGTCGGCTGCTCCATGCCGGGCCCGACCTGCTGTCCGAGGAGGCCGCCGAATGGTGCGTGGACGGTGCCATCGGCTACGTCTGCCCGGACGACCACGCAAACGGCTGCCCGCGGTGCGGTATCCCGCTGGCAACGGAGTCCTCAAACGAGTGACGGCAGTGGCCAGCGATTCTCAATCCCGCGCCAGTTCGGCCAGTCACATGACACCGCGACTGAGAAAATGACACGGGATCTGAGAACAGGAGAGCCTTTACCCGTCCCGCGCCGAAATCCGCAACAGCCCAGATGAAATTCCTCCTCACGCGGGCGCAGGGCTCGACCAAAGTCCTGACGGAGCGCCTGGGCATCTCACGCCGCACCATCGAGCGCTACCGCTCCGGAACGCTGAAGACCCCGCAAAAGCGTCTGCAGGCCGCCCTGGTCGAGGAGACTCAATGCAAGGGGAAACCGCAGGTCAGGGATCAGACTCGGAGAAAGGCGTCGACCTCCAGCAGGATGATGGTGGAGGTGACGGCCTACTTCGGGTTCATCGCCTCGGGCAGCTCCGACAACGGCCGTACACGCACCATCACCACCCCGATCTCGCCCACCTCCGTGCAGCAGATCCTGGACCTCTAGGAGGCCGGAGCGACGGAGGAAGACCTGCATCCCCTCGTCGTGGAGGCCATCACCGAGTCGTATTTCACTGAGTGGGGCACTCGCGCCCATGGTATGCGTGCGGATTTTTACGCACGTTCAAGCTGTGGATTTCCTGTTCTGACGCAGTCGAATTCCAGCCTGCTATAAAGAAATCCGGCGGGTAGCCTCAGAAGCGTTCTGGCGGCGGTCCGCTCTGATTTATCACCACGAATGCGAGGTCGAAGACGACCAGGATATGGCTGCCCGACGGCGGTACCCGCCGACCGCTCACCCTGCCCCGCCGTCACCGGGCCATGGACGCCGGCGCTGTTGCGGCGGCCCTCGAGGAAGCGCGGCTCGATGCCCGGCAGGCGTCCCGGCACGAGGACCCGGCCGACGACGTCCGGGGCCCGGCGGAGCTCGCGGACTGGGAGTTGTGTCCACCAGCTGCTCGCCGACGCCGTCCCGGGCACCGTCTACGACTCGACGACGTGTTCGGCGCGGCCCGCGCCCACTCATCGCCCAGTCTGCTCAGGCGTTGCCCCAGGCTTCGAGGAAGCGTGTGCGGTCGTCCGTCCGCCGGCTGGCGAGTAGAACGTGCCAGGCACTGGTCTCAGCGTCGCGCAGCCACAGCCGCCCCAGGTACCGACTTCCGCCGGTGAACGTGTCACGCGCCAATGCGTCACCGAGCACGTCGGCTACAGCGTCGCGCTGTTGGTCGGAGAGTTCTCCCAGAAAGCTGAGTACGCGGTCTGCGATGCCTCCCTCGTTGCTTTCAAGAATGCGCTCGAAGAACGGACCACCCGCGTTGCCGGGATCGATGTAGAGAGCGGCGTCACCTCCCGCCTGCCCCAAGGAACGCCAGAACTCAGCACCATCGGGCGTGCCTGGCAAGGGAAGCGCGGCAAAGAGGTCGGCCAGATGTCCGTTGGCCGCTTGCGAAGCCATCCGTGAGGAGCTCACCCCCCCAAGACAGCGCCCGTGCCTGCCGCATGAATGGGCGATGACCGGCCGTATCCAGACCACCGACGGCCTGAGCACCAAGAGACCGCATCGCGGGCGATGCCTGGTACCCGTCGAGCAGGCCGGGCCTGGACCTCAAAAGTTGGCGAGGCGTATGTCGTAGCATTCATCGCACATGTCCGCTTCCGGGACTATGTACCCGCCGTTCCCACACCACTCGCAGATCCCTTCCCAGTCGCTGCCGCACCCGAAGCAGATGTACGAGTCTGCGGCGGGATAGCCCAGGGTGCGCACCGGAACAATGGCCGAGGCGGCGCAGGCCGGGCAGGTGGCCAGGTCGTTGCCAGGATGGGCGGCGCGGCCACGGCCGGGGATCGGGCCGCGCTCAGCCGGTTGCGCGCCGCCCGGGCCGCCGCGCCCCGCCGCCGTCAGCGCGGCGGCGTCAGGTGAACATCGGCAGGGAGAAGTCCGGCTGCGGGCGATGTCAGCGTGCGGGGAGGACGGTCTCAGCGCCGCGGCCGCGTGGGGGCGGCGGGGTGCGGTGCGGGGGTGAGTCGCGCGGCGTATGGTCAGTCGTCGGAGCTCAGGCCGCTGGCGCGGGCGATGCCGTCCAGTTCGTTGTAGAGGGCCTGCTGCTCGGTGACGAAGTGACGGTGCGTTTCGCGCAACTCTTGCAGTTTCGCCGGGTAGTCGGCGGTGGAGGCTTCCACGATGGCGAAACCGGGCCTGCCGTGGGGGCCGGGCATCTCCACGAGTCGGTGGTCTATGCGGCCGGTCAGGAGAATCGCCAGGACCGTCGCGTACTCCCGCTGCACCTCATCGGTGAACTGTGAGGCGTCACCGACAGGGCCGGCCTGATGGCCCTCGGCTATCAGGTGCGCTGTCTCGTGCACGGCCTTGGCCAGGACGTCGTACTGCTCGGGGTCCATGCGGGCTTTGAGCGTCTGCATGTAGAGGGAGACGTTGTCGATCCTGCCGTCGTCTGAGCCGGAGTTGTCCGCGTCGTTCATCTCGACAGCCTGGCCCGGGAGCCGGCAGGCGTCCAGGCCCATACGCGGGGCGGCGCAGAGCGGTACAAGTACAAGTACCGGTATGGCGTCCAATCGGATCCGGCAGCCGGCCGTGGTGGACCGGGCCCGTCGAAGCGCTGTACAGGCTCAGGCGGGCATCGGTGCCGGCCGCAGCGACGCGAGCGGAGAGCGCCGGAGTCACCTCACGCTGATTGGTTCGGCCTCGTCGGCCAGGTCGGTCAGGATGTCGCTGATGCCCTCGATCAGCCCTGAGAAGTCCTTATCGCCCAGTCCTGCCCGCACGCACTCCACGACACGGCCGGCCCATTCCACCCGCGGGGCAAGGTGCAGGGCAGCGTCCAACCGCTTGTGGGCATCGAGCTCCCGGAAGATGAAGTGCAGGAAGCCAGCGGTCATCAGGGCGCCTGGGGCGGTGTATTGCCGGTGAGCCTCCGCCGCCGCCCGGACCAGGCCTTGGGCGTTGGCCGGGTCATACGTCTTCATCGCGGTTTCGAGCAGAGCCCACGCGCCTGCCAGGTGGGCATCCATTTGCCGACGCCGCCCTGGGACGGGCGGATTGCCGAACCGGCGCGCAACTTCCCCATGCAACTCTGCGCGATCGATGACGTCATTGAGGTCCATGCCCGTATCGCTATCCCGGCGGACAGCCGAGCGCATGAGACATAGCCGCAGGGCACGCCCCGTTCACCTCGATGGCGCAGTGCCGCGAGCGGAGCGCCCGGCCGGACAGGATGCTCCCCGAGCAGGCAGCGGTGGCACGACACCGACCGCGGCACTGCCGGCACCTCAGCGCTCGGCCTGCTCACGCAGGAAGCGGCGCTCCTTAATCCGTCGACGCACCTGCCACCAGCGGGCGGTGTAGGCAAGGTCTTCCCGGCAGACGTCCAGGAACGCATTCCGGGCGGCCACCACAGCATCGGCCTGCTGCTGGAAGCGGTCGGCGCTCTTCTCGTTCAAGTCCAGGTCGCCGGTCGCGGCAACAAGGGTCTCCGCGGCGGCGATGACGTGCACGCTGCCGCACAGCCGTACGCCCTGCAGCGCGCCGATGAGTTCGCTGCTGAGTTCCCATGCCTGGGGCAACTGGCCCAGCAGCATTTTGTTCGCCGCCCGCTCGTCCGCGCTCAGATCGGCACCGAAACCCCCCAGTACGTCCCAGGTGGGCCACCCAGCATCCGCACCTCTTCCCCGGCGGAACATGCACGGACGCCATCGGCGGGCCCAACTCGACCCGGCCTGCCCGGCACCCTGCGACCGAGACCACCACGGCTACGACCAGCGCATGTCGATCTTGGACAACTGCTCGATCCGTTCCGGTGACAGCGTCGCGGCCCTGCTGCGCTGGTTGCCGATCCAGGCGCCCAGCTTGAGCTCCCGCTCCTCCTGGTCGTCGCCGCCGACGATCCGTTCGATGTGCTTGCGCGGCACCTGAAGGTGGCCTTCGCGCTGGTAGTACTGTTTGGCGGCCTCGTAGTTCATCGACCATTTGTCGGCCTGCGTGCGGCGCTTGGGCTTCTCGTCCTCGGTCGCGGGTGTGATCCCGAGGACTTGCTCGCACATCCACTGTTGTACGCCCGTGAGCTGGTCCCACCCGAGCCGCACCGACTGCACCCACCGCCCCAGATCCTCGCCCTGGCGCAGGACCTCGCCCGCCGTGGTGGGCAGCGCCTCGCCCGCGTCCAGGTGCATCCGCACAAGGTGGAAACACCGCTGCCACGTCACCGGCCAGGCCGGGCACCAGGACGCGTCGATCTCTTCGAGCTGTTCGCGCCGCTCATCCGACATCGCCCCGGCCGACTGGGCCGGCAGGCCCTCGGCACGCCGCTGCTCGATGTCCATCGCCTTCCGCGCGGCGGCCCGGGCGTTCTTCAGCCAGATACCCACCTTCGTGCCCTGGTAGGTGGCGTCCAGCGGGGCCAGGAGGTGCCCGTGTTCGGCGGCCCATCCGCGGGCGGCGGCCAGGCCTTCCTCCCATGCGACGTCGTAGTGAGACCAGACCATGCCCAGCTTCTCCAGCTGCTCGACACGGTCCTGGTCCATGTCCCCGCGGGTGTAGAACCTGCGCGCGTCGGCGGTCCACTGGCCCAGCGGGAACCCGGCGAGCGAGGCCGGCCACCCCTCCCTTTCCGCCTCTTGGTCGTCGACGGCAGGCACGCGGAACGTGAACGGCACCTTCAAGTCGCCGTGCTCGCGGGCGTAGATGACGGCCGCCTCCACGCCGCGCCGCCAGTGCTCGTGCTCCGGGTTGAGGACCCGCAGGTTGATGAACGCTGCCAGCTGCGCGGGGTCGCGCGGTGTGCTGAACTTCAGCAGTTCTCTGGCCGGCACCGAGAGTCGGTCGCTTCGGTCGCTCTCGGCTCCCTCGCCTTTCTCTCCGCTGCGGCTCTGCACCCCCCAGACACGGCTCCGTGCTTGTTGCTCGGCGAGTTGCTCGACGATGCGGGCATCGTGTGCGCGGAGTGCCTCGAGCAGTTTCGCCAGTCCGCCGTACGCCCGGGAGGTGAGCATGTTGTCCGCCGTCTCGCCGGGCCCGAGCAGCACCGGCACCACGAGCGAGGCCACCTTGCCCTCGCCGGGCTGTATCCGCAGCGCCCGGCCCACGGCCTGGACGAGGTCGGGCATCGAGCCGCGTACGTCCGCCCAGTACACGGAGTCACATTTTTTGGTGTCGACGCCCTCGCCCAAGACCTTCACCGAGCTCAGGAAGCACTTCTCCACGACGGTGCCGTCCGTGGCGATCCCGGCGGCGAACTCCCAAAGGAGCCGGCGGCGGTGGAGCGGCTTGTGGTCGCCGCACAGCCAGCCCGCCCAGATCGTCTTGGGGTACAGCTCGGGATCGCTGGCGTGCAGCTGCGCGGCGACGTCCGGGAGGGCGGCCGCGAACGCCTCGGCTTCCTTGACGACGTGGTGGAAGACGAGCGTGCGCCGGAAGTTCTCCTCAGCGGACGCCTTCACCAGGGCGGTCTGCAGGGCGGCGAGCCGGGCCCCACGCACCTCTGCCGAGCGGCTTTCGGCGCCCAGGAGCTGCGCGGCCTGGAGCGCGGTGTCGGTGACGTCGACGCATACGACCTGGTAGGGGGCACAGATTCCCCGGTCGATGGCCTCCGAGAGGGTCAAGGTGAACGCCCTGCTGCCGAAGGGACCGGCGGGGTCGTCGTCCATGCTCGCGACCAGCTCGCCTGGTGCGCCTGCCTCGTCCTCGTCCCCGAGCTGCCACAGCCGGGGCGTGGCCGTCATGTAGAGGCGGCGCAGGGACGGGATCTTCTGGTTGTCGTGGACGACCGCCCACGGCTTCCCGATCCGGCCGGAAACCCGGTGGGCCTCGTCCACGACGATCAGGTCCCAAGCCGAAAGGCCGGCGGCGTGCGCCCGCTCCAGCGTGCCCAGACCGAGGCTTGCGTACGTGGCGTACACGGTCACCTTGTCCAGGCCGTGCGTCCACTCCACCAGCTCGTCCACGTCCGTGGTGTTGGGGAAGGACACCTCCTCGCCCCGCAGCGAGGACACCCCGATCATCGGCCCCCGGCGGCCTCCCTCACGCCACGCGGCCTCCGTCTGGACGAGCAGGTCCAGCGAGGGCACGAGCACCAGCACACGGCCCGCGTGGAGTTCCTCCGCGCTGCGGACCGCCACCCGGGTCTTCCCGGACCCGGTCGCCATGATCACCTGTGTCCGAAGCCCCCGTTCGGGTACAAGTGATCTTGCAGGCAATTCGAGTGCACGAAGAACGGCGTCCACGGCTTCTCGCTGGGCTGCCTCGCGCTGATCAGCGCGGTCTGTGCTCGACATACTCGTCTACCTTGTCCTTGGGATCGCCCGATCGACGTGACGGCAACCCCCCGTTAGAGCCCAACCCTTGAGACGTATGACGGAGCGACCCTGGTCTCCTTGCGGGAGGTGAATCTCAGGCGGCCGTGACAGGCCAACATCATCTTGATAAGGTTCGAGTCGCTTCAGAGGTGACACTCCTCAAGTCCAGAGTCTATCCGACTCCAAGATTGAAGCACTTCATTTCCGCATTCTTCCAGGAAGACCTGACAGGTAATTCCTGACTGCAGGCATGCGCGACCTATGGTGGGGAAGTTTCAGTGAGACGCGTTACTCGCATACTTCTGGCATTCGTTTCTGTGTTGGGTCTGGGGCTGGCCGGTAGTGGGGTGGCGCATGCGGCGCCCCAGCCCGGTGAGTCGGTTTGCTACAGAGCGTACGTCGCCAACTATGGCTGGCACTCCTTGGACTGGAAATGCCAGGGTGCGCAGGCCGGTTTCACTGGAAAGAACCTGCCCATTGAGAAGCTTCAGATAAAGATCACCGGCATGGGTGTCTTCTGCGCCAATGCACATATCAGGAACGTGGGCTGGCAGGGCTCGCGGTGCGCAAACAGCGGCATGGTGGTTGAGGTAGGAACCGAAGGCCAGGCGCTCGCTATGGAAGCAGTTGATGTCTATGCCGACTACCTCGGCGTCTGGGGCCGGGGGCACGTAACGAACAAGGGCTGGCTGCCTAATCAGGTTGCCGCCCCGACCATGAGGCTCGGCACCACCGGTGAGGTCCGCAATCTCGAGAGTATCGAAATGTGGATCGAGTAACCCACCGACCCTGGGCAGAGCGAAGCGGGCCCAGGGTCGGTGGGGCGGAGTCCTGCAGCTCCGGTAGCGCAGCGGACGGAGCATCATCAGGCGCCCCGCAGCGTCCCACGAGCTGGGGTGCTGCGGGGCCGGCCGTTTCGGCACCCCTACGTTTTGTGTGGCCCACTTCCGCCAAAGCTGCATGCTGCATCACCTGATGCAAGGTCACCGACCCCACCCTCTCCCCCTTGCCGCTCGGGCCGCAGGCCCGTTGGCGGACTCGCGCAGCGGGTCCGGCCTTTGGGGCGCGCAGCGCCCCGGGTGGCTGGAGCGCAGCGGAGGCCACCTCGCGGGGCCGCAGGCCCCGCAGCTCCGGGAGCGTAGCGGACGGAGCGTCACCGGCCTGGCGCAGCCAGGCCGGTGGGCTGATCGCGCAGCGATCAGCAGGCGCTCCCGCGGAGCGGGAGCGCAACACCCGCGCGCAGCGCGGGTGTTCGCTTGCACATCGCGCAGCGATGTGGTACCCGCGGAGCGGGTACCACATCG
>NZ_JBWJAQ010000034.1:0-51318 GCF_056387915.1 Streptomyces sp. GLSS-08 | reverse complement strand
ACGGCGCCCGTCAGGCCCGTGATGCGACGGTTGCTGATGATCACTGCGCGAGCCCTGTTCCCCACCACCCGACCATGATCAACCATCACGGGCCCGACGTCTCACCGCTTGTCGTGCACGAGCTCGTTAGACATGCGGTATGAAGAAGGCGCGCAGCTACCAGTTGGCGGGTTGGTGACGCGAGAGCTCGCATCGGAGATGTCCGCCTCTGCTCGGTTTCGGAACGGGACCGAAGTCGTTGCGAAGATGGGCCGGTTTGAGGTCCATCGCCGTGGTGAGGACGGAGTCCTAAGGATCCAGGTCCTGCGCGAATGGCCGCGTCCGCAGTGGTTCGGCGCACTGACCTGGGAGACTGCTGTAGGTGCCGTCCACAGGGCGCTGGTCGAGGATGCGGCCGACCGAGTTGCGGAGCGGCTAAGCGTCGATGGTGCCCGGGTCTTCGCTCCGTGCAATCGATCGCCTTGCGGCCTGGTCCCAGTTCACCTTGAGGTGGTGTATGAGGGGTCGTCTTGGTACGCATCGGTGCTCGCGAGGTAGAGGGCGAAACCCGAAGTACTGGCGGATCCGCCGTAGCGCAGACGCATCTGTTCGCCGTCATTCAATCGAGGCGTCTGACAGCGAACCCAGTCGTTCAGGCTTCCTTGTCGGCGAACCTGGTCGCTCTCCGGCCCGATGCCTCCGATCCTGGCCGGAGTTCCCTCCGGGGTGGTGGGAGCGTGTGGCCCCGCTTTTGCCGGCTCGTCCGCCGAGGCGACATCGGTATCCTGGGCGGTTGCGCGCGGATGACCGGGCTGCGTTGCGTGGCATCGTCTACGTGCTGTGCAAGAGCGTGAGCTGGCGGGACGTTCCCGCGGAACACTGCTGCTGCTCCTCCCAGCCTTATCCACTCGAAAATCATCTCGCCGGTCGGTCAACCTGCCAGTGCCGTCGACAGGTCCCTTGAGATCGCCACCGGGACAGAAAGCGCACATCGCCAACAAGTCGACCTGGCCTCCGGCGACGGCTTCCAGGTTTAGGACGGGGCGCTGCTGCTGAACCCTTGCTGAACCAGGCGATCCGGTCGTAGAAGTGTGCGGCGCCGGGCTTGTCGAAGATGGTGTGGCGGCGACGAAATACGGTGACCGTCCCGTTACGTCGGCAGGCCGCCGCCGACCTCGCCCACCGACGGCACGCAGGCGCCGCGAACCGGTCGGTGAACGGGCAGGAGTCGGACACCACCCTGCGCGGAGCCAGGTCTCTATGGCGCAGGTGATGCCGCCTTTTAGAGGTCCTCGGGCAAGAGCCGAAAAGCGTCGTGGGCACTCAGCGGCCGGATCATGCGAAAATCGCTGTCCGTAGTCACCAGCACATTGGTGCGGTATTGCTCGGCAAGGACCACGCTGACAGCGTCGGCGAGCCCGACGCCGTCTCCGCCCCTCGCGTCCTTATAGGCTTCCATGACAGTCAACGCTGTGTGCATATGGGGCTGAATGTCCGGAATGGACCAGCGGCGTTTGTCTACTTGGCTGACTATGAAGTTGAGAAGGTTGGTGCTGGCAGATGGGCCGCGCAGCTTGGTCAGCAGGTAGTCGGCCTCAGCCATCACCATGGGCGAGACTACGAGATGCCCGATACTCTCCATTGCGCCACGGGTTGCTTCGTGAAGTCGGTCATCGCGAAACATAAGGCGCACCAAGGCGTTGGCATCAACGATGGCGACCGGGATGTTGGAGTCAGTCAAGCCCATGACTTCCCATGTCACGCAGCATGCCGGTCAGCTCGTCATCACTGGGAGCCTCGCCGTCGAGGACTGGCAGGTCAGCAAAGGGGCCCATAGGGTCTGTGCGGAAGGGATAAGTGGGTTCACTCACGGGACCTCCCTTCGGAGCGATGGTGGCAACCTCTTCGCCGTTCTGCGTGATGGTGATGGTCTCGCCCGCCTTGACGCGCGCGATGACGTTTGAGGTGTTCTGATTTAGTTCTCTCACGGGTACGCGTGCACTCATAACGCAAGTGTAGAACGTGTAGAACACGGTTGTCACGCTGCAAAGCTAGGTTGTGACCGACCTCCGTCGAGGCTTGTGCGCATGAGTTGAGACGCACAGGGCTGCAGCAGGCTGGTCGTGACTGTTTTTACTGGTCAGAGCATGATCTGAACGCTTCTACCGTCGCGCGCCTTCGACCGGATTCCGTGTTCTCCGTGGCGGTTCGGCTGTCTCGTAGGCGATGGATGAGGCGGAAGGGACCTGCATGTCGCCCGCGCCAGCCCGCGCATCCAGAACTCCACGCACACCAGACCCCTGACCTGCGACTTCACGGCACAGGTGATTTCGGATCCGGTCACCGACAGCGGAAGTCCAGCTCGGGGCGCGGACTGTCCGGCGCCGTCAACCGCGTCGTCCCGAACGACGACCTGGGTCTGGAAGCGACTGGCCTCGCGCGCAAGCTGGCGAACGGCCCCACACGCGCTCACGCCGTACAAAAGTGCAAACCATGTGGCTGCGCTTCGCGGCCAGCGCGAGCACAGGAAAGTGGTGCCATCTCCCACTGCTCTACCATTCGATCTTGAAAAGAGGTGGAAACCAGCAGGTCAAAGCCGCTCAGGACACGTCGACATAGTTTCGTTCATGAAGTTCATCACCACTAAGAGCTTCATGCCGTTCGTCTGGTACCGGATCGTGCTGGGCATCGTCATCATCGCGCTCGTGGCGACGGGGGCACTGAGCCCGCACGCGGCCGAGTCCGCGGGCTGAGGGGGGAAGGCCTCCCCGGCCGCCCTCCTGCCGGGTCCGGCCCGGGTGCCGCCGGCCGGCTCAGGGCCCGCGCGGTCTGCGGAACCCCGGGGCGGCGCCCGCCCGAGCACCGACCGGGGCGGTCGTGAGGACGGCCGCGGCGGCTTCCGGCTCCGGAACGGCTCACGGCTCGGGGAAACCGCGTCGCCCAGTCGGCCCCGGACGAGGAGACCGGCACCCGACGCGCGCATCCGCGAGGCGAGTGCGGGATGGCGCTCCAGCACCTCGAAGAGCATCAGTGACTCCCTGGCGACCCCGGGTGGCATCCATCGCGACAGGTTTCACCAGGATCCACCGTGACCAACCACATACGGCTTGCGTAGCCGTCCGGTAGCGCAGCGTCAGTCCTTGCGCCTAGGCTGGTGCGCATGTCCCCCGATTCCATGACCCCTGGTTCCGTGCGGTCTGCGGCCGAGTTAAATGAGCAGATTCGCGCCCTGTGGATGCGTACGGGCGGTTCCCTGTCGGCTCAGGAGCGGGCGGAGTACGCGCTCCTGGTCGTGGAGTGGGCCGCGGCGATCCGCGAAGAGGTCGTCGAAGCGGCCTGACCGCCGGCCTCCAGCCGAGCAGTCTGGCGAACGGTCCGGCGCCGCCCCGCGCGTTCCCCCGGCGCCCTCGGGGCGAAGTCCTGGTGCCCCGGGGGCCGAGACCCCCTCCCCTCGGCTGTGCAGCTCAGCGTCCGCCCGCCACCCGCAGCACGGCCCCGGTCGTGTACGAGGCGTCCGGTGACATCAGCCACGCGACGGCCGCGGCGATCTCCTCGGCGCGGCCCGCCCGGCGCAGCGGAATCGACCCGGCCGCCCGCTCGGCGCGGCCCGGGTCCCCCATCGCCGCGTGCATCTCGGTGTCGATCATGCCCGGGGCGACGGCGTTGACCCGGATGCCGTCCGGGCCCAGCTCCTTGGCGAGCCCCAGCGTGAGAGCGTCGACGGCCGCCTTCGTCGCCGCGTAGTGGACGAACTCTCCGGGGCTGCCGAGCGTGGCCGCGGCGGAGGAGACGTGGACGATGACGCCGCCGCCCCGTGCGGCCATCGCCCCGGCGGCCCGGCGCGAACACAGCAGCGTGCCCAGGAGGTTGACCTCGACCACCCGCCGCAGGTCGGCGGGGTCGGCGTCGGCGAGCCTGCCGAGGGGCCCCGTCACACCGGCGTTGTTCACCAGTCCCGTCACGGGCCCCAGCCGCTACGCCGCCGTGTCGAAGAGACGGTCCACGTCGGCTTCGACGGAGGTGTCCACACGGACGGTGACACAACGCGCCCCCGTCGCACGCACGTTGGCGGCGGTCCGCTCGGCGGCCGCGCCGTCGCTCACGTACCCGAGCACCACGTCATGCCCGTCCGCCGCGAGACGCACGCACGTGGCGGCGCCGATTCCCCGGCTGCCGCCCGTGACGACCGTGACGGGACGTGCCATGCGTGTCTCCTAGTGACGCCCGGGGATCCAGCGATCCCGCCGGACCACCCTACGCGCGCAGATGTGCGAGAAGCTCCTCGTCGAGGGGGTACGGCGGTTCCAGGGGCAACAGGGCCGCCGCGCGCTCCGGTTCTCCGGCCCGCACGTGCGCGTGGATGTCACCGGCGAGCGACGTCACGTCCTCGATGCCCACGATCCACTCGTCCGCGTACCGCGTGGCGGCCTCGCCGGCCAGCCCCAGCTGGAGAGAGCGGTACGGCGGCGGGGCGAGCCGCAGGTCCCGTTCCGGGTTCCACCGCACCCGCACGAGAGCCTGCCTCAACTGCCGCTTCCAGGCCTGCCGGTCGTCGTGCAGCTCCGGAACGTAGTGGGACAGGCAGGCGTTCCCCAGCGCCCACACGAACCCGGCGCGGCTGATCTCGACGGCCGGCACGGTCCCCTGCCCCTCTCTGGCACCCCATCCGCAGCGGTACATCATCCAGAGGAACGACGGCTTGATCCATGTCAGGCCTCGCTCACAGACCTTTCCATTCCCAGGATGTCCCTGGCTGGGGCTTACCGGCCTCGCGCCTTTGGCGATTGCGATCCGACGGTCTCCCGTCTCGTCGGCGCGCTCCCCGCTTCCGGCTTGAAGGCCCCCGCAGCCTTGAGGCTGTTCTCTGTTGCCGTGCGGAGCGTCAGCACCGACCGCCACCGCCTGCCGGCCCGGTGGCCACGGACGGTTCCGTTCGCATGCGCTAAGGCTTTCGGGTGCTTCTGCTGCGCGATCATGAGACCCGGCGCGCCAGCGCCCGTTTCGGCATTTTCCAGACTAATCTCCCGGAATTGTAAAAGTCGATCTTCCCTAGATCGCACCCACTCACTCCAACGGAGATGACATGCGCAAGCTTCGCAACGTGGCCGTCCTGATCGCCGCGATCGGCAGCATCGGACTCGTGGGCGGCACGGCCCATGCCGGTGACCACGGCGACGGGTTCGTCGTCAGGCAGCACTCCACCTGCCAGTCGCACGACCTGAACGCGGACGTCCTCGGCCAGGTCGGCCTGCTCAACGGCCTGGGCGGCAACCTGCTGAACGGCGAGGGCAACCCCGGCGCCCAGGCCACCACCGTCGGCTCCACCGCGGGCTGCAGCAACAGCGCCTTCTGAAGTCCTGGCCGACGCGGAGTCGCCGGCCGATAGAGGTCCCGGCCCGGGCCTGATGCCCGGGCCGGGACCATATGCGTTGCGTCGGCAGAGCTGCGAGGTGAGCTTGTTCCGCTTTGACGGACACCATCGGTGTGGTGGTCAGGCCGCGATGGGCGCCGACCGTGTGGCGCTGTGTGGCGGACATACCGCACAGCAGGTGGAGGCTCGCCGAAGGACTTCACCCCGTGCCGCTGCGCCCCGCCTGGCCGTGGCCCCCATGCGTTTCTACGTCGCCCAGGGCCTGTCCCGCACAGCTCGGACGAAGGTGACGACAGCTTCAGCATTTGGGCCGCCGCCACCCCACCGCAGCGCTCTCGCCCCGTCGGCCGACGCCGCAGTGGGGTGGGCCGCTTCAACGGCTGACATCGCATCCCAGCCCGGTTGCCTCCATCACCGGACAAGGGACAACTACCTGATCGGCGAGGAGATGGCGGGCTGGGACAGTGCAACTCCTACCCCGGCCCTGTGTGGCTGGAGTTCCCGCCCGCAGGACCAGGCCGGCACGCCCGCGAGGCGTACGGCCCAGAACGCGGAATCTGAGTTCAGCACCGAGAGAGACACTTGACGAACGACCGCGCCCGACACGTCGGTCCATCGAGTACGGCACTGTCGAGATGCCGCTCCGTGTGCCGGACGCTACTTGGCTCGCACGGGCAACCGCCTGCCGCCTGCGGCCGGCGTGCTCCGTCGGATCGGGCAACGGGTCGAAAACCGGTGGTCACCTGAGCTGACCGAGCCCACCCTGTACGCCATGGAAGAACCGCACCGCAGGATCCGTGCGCTCCACACGGCGTCCACGATCACCGTCTACCAGGCGTACCCCCCTGAGATCGGACTGCCCGCCATCCGAGAGGGCCGTTTCCCCGCCGCGTGGAAGCCTGGCCGCATGACGTGGATCAAACCCAGTTTCATGTGGATGATGTACCGCTCCGGCTGGGGCACGAAGGAGGGGCAGGAGACCGTCCTCGCCGTCGAAATCACTCGCCACGGCTTCGACTGGGCGCTGCGCCATGCCTGCCTGTCGAGTTACGTTCGCGGACTGCATCCCGATCGCGGCACCTGGCAGCGTGACCTCAAGCGCGCACCGGCCCGTGTCCAGTGGGATCCCGAACGCGATCTGCACCTGCGTCCCCTGCCACACCGCTCGCTGCAACTGGGGCTCTCGGGTGAAGCATCGTCGCGTTACGCGGCCGAGTGGATCGTGTCCATCAGCGATGTGACCCCGCTCGCCAACGAGATCCACGCACTCGTCAGGGACGGCGAACTGGACTCAGCCACCCGACTGCTCCCCAAGGAGCAGGAATACCCCGCCGGTGCAGAACTCCTGGCCCACCTGCGTCCCTGACCGGTAATCCGGGCACAACTGCCGGCATCACCCGTGGGGCACATGGCGGCACAGGCCCGTGAACGCTGCTCGATGATTCATGTCATCCGGTCGCGCTTCCACGTCGACGGGAACCGGCCCTCCCGTGCCGCGGGCCCGCCGATCCCCGGCGGGTATGCCTGGTAGAGCGTCAGGGTGGACGGGGTGTGCCGGGCGCGGACCTGGAACGCGGGCCGTGTCGGCGGGAGTCGGTCGTTCACGGGAACAGGATCCGTCGCGCACATGTACGAAGGCCAGCGAATAGCCCCGCACGCCCCTTGGCTGATCCCCTCCGGTGGCCAACACTGAGCCGATGACGCAGCGTGTGGAGCTCGCGACCGTGATGGACCGGCTGGCCGTGGACGAACTGATCACCGACTACGCGGTGGCCGTGGACGACGGCGACTGGGAGGCGTACCGGGCGCTGTTCGCTCCGGGAGGCCGTGCCGACTACCGGTCCGCCGGGGGCATCGAGGGGGACGCCGCGCAGATCGTCGGGTGGCTCGCCCGGAGCATGGGGCTGTTCTCCGTGCGGCAGCATCTGATCGTCAACCGGCGGGTCCGGTTCGAAGCGTTGGAGCAGGACACCGGCGACACGGCCCGCGTCCGGGCCGACTACGTCAACCCCATGCGGTTCGCGCGGCGCGACGCGGGCTCCACGGCGGCGGTGCCCTCCGGGCAGCCGGACCTCGTCTGCGGCGGGCGGTACGCCTTCGGGCTGCTGCGTACGTCCGACGGGTGGCGCCTGAGCGAGGTGGTCGTCCACGAGAAGTGGCGCACCCTCGCGGCCCCGTCCCCCGAGCAGCCGCATCGGCACGCCGGCCGGTCAGAACAACCCGGCTCCCCCGAGGGGCCGAAGGACCAACCGCCCAACGGCAGTTGAGCGGCCGCCCTGACAACGGGGCTTCCGCACCGGTGCGGTCGCCCGGCACCGAGGCACCGACCTGCGCGAACACCCGGGAGCCGAGCCGTCGGCACCTGAGCTGTCTGAGATCTCTTCCGCTGGGCAGACTGGGGAGGCACGCACCGGGGAGAGGGAGACCGTATGAGCATGACCGGTGACCGGCTCGCCTCCCGCCGGTGGCGCGGCGCCGCGGCTCTCCTGGCCGGCGCGCTGCCCATGTTCGCGTTCCCGGCGCCGTCCCTGTGGTGGTTCGCCTACGTCGCCCTGGTGCCGTGGATCCTGCTGATCCGTTCGGCACCCACCGGCAGGCGGGCGGCGTACGACGGCTGGCTCGGCGGGCTCGGTTTCATGCTGGCCGTGCACCACTGGCTGCTGCCGAGCCTGCATGTGTTCACGGTCGTCATAGCGGCGTTGCTCGGTGCGTTGTGGGCGCCGTGGGGCTGGCTGGTGCGCCGGTTCCTGACCGGGGTGCCCACGCCCGGCCGGCTGGTGGGTGCGCTCCTCGTGCTGCCGTCGGGCTGGCTGATGGTCGAACTGGTCCGGTCCTGGCAGGGGTTGGGCGGCCCGTGGGGGCTGCTCGGTTCGAGCCAGTGGCAGGTGGAGCCCGCGCTGCGACTCGCCTCGGTGGGCGGGGTCTGGCTGCTGAGTTTTTTGGTGGTGGCGCTCAACGTCGCGGTCGCCGTGCTCGTCTCGGTGCGCGAGTCGCGGATCCCCGCCCTGGCCGGACTGCTGGCCACGGTGGCCGCGGCGTCCGCCGCCTGGGTGTGGTCGCCGCGTCCCGACGCGGACGGCGGTGTCCGGATCGCCGTGGTCCAGCCCGGCGTCGTCGACGGTGCCGACAGCGGCGAGAAGCGTTTCGCCCGCGAGGAGGCACTCACCCGGCGGCTCGCGGGCCGGAAGCCGGATCTGATCGTCTGGGGCGAGAGCAGCGTCGGCTTCGACCTGGCCGACCGCCCCGACCTGGCCGGCCGGCTCACCGCCCTGTCCCGGCTCACCGGCGCCGACATCCTGGTGAACGTGGACGCCCGGCGCTCCGATCGCCCCGGCATATACAAGAGTTCCGTCCTCGTCGGTCCCGAGGGCCCGACGGGCGACCGGTACGACAAGATGCGGCTCGTGCCCTTCGGTGAGTACATACCGGCGCGCTCGCTGCTCGGCTGGGCCACCTCCGTCGGCAAGGCGGCGGGCGAGGACCGCCGCAACGGCAGCGAGCAGGTGGTGATGAACGTCGGGCACGGGCTGCGCGTGGGCCCCATGGTGTGCTTCGAGTCGGCGTTCCCCGACATGAGCCGCCGGCTCACCGAGGACGGCGCCGAGGTGCTGGTCGCGCAGTCGTCGACGTCGTCGTTCCAGCACAGCTGGGCGCCCGCACAGCATGCCTCGCTGGCGGCGCTGCGGGCCGCCGAGACCGGCCGCCCCATGCTGCACGCCACACTCACCGGTGTCTCCGCCGTCTACGGGCCGAGCGGCGAGCGGGTCGGTCCCCGGCTCGGCACCGGTACCAGCGGTTCGGCGGTCTACGAGGTGCCGCCGGCCCGTGGCGTCACGCCGTACGTCCGTTTCGGCGACTGGCCGGTGCACACGGCCCTGTTGGTGCTGGCCGCGCTCGGCGTGACCGAGTGCCTGAGGTCTCCGCGGCTCAGGCGGACGGCTCCTCGACCGCACGTACGACCCGCTCGCACAGTTCATGGGTCGCCAGCGCGTCCCGGGCACTGAGCACCTTTCCCGCCCGTACGGCGTCGAGGAAGGTGAGCACCACCTGCTCGATGCCGCGCTGCCGGGCCACCGGCACCCAGTCCCCGCGCCGCCGCACCGTCGGCTGTCCCTTGTGGTCGATGACCTCGGCGAGGTTGACCACCTGCCGCTTGGTGTCCTGACCCGAGATCTCGAGGATCTCCTCGGTGGATCCGCTCAGCCGGTTCATGACGCCGAGCGCCGTGAAGCCGTCGCCGGCGAGCTGGAGCACGACGTGGTGGAGCAGGCCGGCCTCGGACCGGGACCGTACGGTGACGTCGTCGACCGGACCCGGCACCAGGAACCGCAGCGTGTCCACGACGTGGATGAAGTCGTCGAGGATCATCGTGCGGGGCGCCTCGGCCAGTCCCACCCGGTTCTTCTGGAGCAGGATCAGCTCCCGCGGATGCTCGAGGCACTGCGCGTAGCCGGGTGCGTGGCGGCGGTTGAAGCCCACGGCGAGACTCACGTCGCGTTCCTCGGCGAGCCGCACCAGGCGCTCGGACTCGGCGAGTTCGTAGGCGAGCGGCTTGTCGACGTACGTCGGTACGCCCGCTTCCAGGAGCCGCGTCACGATTTCGGGATGAGCGACGGTCGCCGCGTGCACGAAGGCCGCGTCCAGGTCCTGGGCGAGGAGCTCCGACAGGTCGGTGTGCCGCTGCGCGGCCGGGAGACGGAGGCCGTCCCCGATCTCGGCGAGCGTCGCGGGCGTGCGCGTCTGCAGGTGCAGCTCGATCCCGGGTTGGGTGGACAGCACCGGCAGATACGCCTTGCGTGCGATGTCACCGAGTCCGATGCAGCCGACCTTCACGGGAGTCTCCTCGACGAGTGCGGGCGATGTCAGGGAGTCCGCTCGGGGCTCCGTACCTCGCCGGAAGCATACGGCCGCCCGGGCGGCCGCCAGTCGGCGATGCCGTCGAAGCCGCGCAGGAACAGTCCCGGTCCCACCTGGGAGAGGACGGTGATCGCGGTGTCGCGCACGACGGCACCGGCGCGGCTGCGCATCATGTTCAGCCGGGCGATCCGGACGGCCTGGCGGGCGATGGCGGTGGTACGGGGCCTGCGGTCCGCGGTGTACGCGGCGAGGCCGGACAGCTCCCGGCCGGCCCCGGGCGGACCGGCGTGGTGGGCGAGCACGACGGCGTCCTCGATGGCCTGGTTTCCGCCCTGGCCGAGGGTGGGCGGCATGGCGTGCGCTGCGTCGCCGAGCAGTGCGGTCCGGCCGAGGTGGAAGGCGGGCAGGGGGTCGGCGATGTGATGGACGTCGTGCCGCAGGACGTCGGCGGCACCGGCCGCGTCGATGACGGCGGGGACGGGGTCGTGCCAGTCGCCGAACCGGCGTCGCAGTTCCGCCTTCTCGTCGTCACGGGCGCGCTGTCCCGCCGGGGTCACGGCGGCGGCGTACGCGTAGATCCTGCCGTCCTTGAGCGGATGCGTGCCCCAGAGGCGTCCCGGTCCCCAGGTCTCGTGCGAGGCGAAGCGCAGGCCCGGTACCGCGATGACGACGCGCCAGGTGGTGAACCCGGAGTAGACGGGCCCGGGGTGCTGCGGGAAGAGCGCCCCGCGTACGGCGGAGTTGATGCCGTCGGCGGCCACCACCAGGTCGGCCTCCAGCTCGCCCTCCGCCGTGGCGACGCGGGCCGGACGGCCGGTGTCGCCGGGGTCGGCGAGGGTCGCGCGGGCCCCCGTCCGGATGCATCCGCCGGGGAGGCGGGCCGCGAGGCTGGTGATGAGACTGGCCCGGTGCAGCACCACGAGGGGGCCGCCGAAGCGCTCGGCCAGGGCGGTGGCGTCGACCCGGGAGATCCAGCGTCCACCGGGGTTGCGCAGACCTCCGTCACCCTGCCATGCGGCGAGATCGCGGATCTCGTCGCCGAGCCCGATGACGTCGAGGGCGCGCAGGGCGTTCGGCGCGAGGGAGATCCCGGCACCGAGCGGCGCCAGGGAGGAGGCCCGCTCCAGCACGGTGACCCGCCAGCCGCGCCGGTGCAGGGCCACCGCCGCGGTGAGGCCTCCGATGCCGCCCCCGACCACGACGGCGTGCGACGACCGTGCCATGACTCCACCTCACCCTTCTCCGCGGGATGCGGGAGCCGGCAGCCGGCCTCCCGCGTCACTACATCTGTAGTACCCGTAGGCTCGACGTTACTACAGATGTAGTGACGCGGGTAGGTTGTCCTCATGCCCGTACGCAGCACCGGCGCCTCCCGCACCGAACTCATCGCCGACACCGCGCTCGCCCTCCTCGCCGAGCGCGGCATGCGAGGCCTCACCCACCGGGCCGTCGACGAGGCGGCGGGGCTCCCGCAGGGCTCGACGTCCAACCAGGCGCGCACCCGGCTGGCGCTCCTGGAAGCCGCCGTCCGCAGACTGGCGGAACGCGAGGCGCAGGTCCTCCTGCCCGAGGATCTGCCCGACCCCCGGGGCGGTCTCGACGCGCTCGCCGACGGACTGGCCCTCGCGCTGCACCGGTACCTGACCCGTCACCACGAGCTGCTGATCGCCCGCTACGAACTGGCCCTGGAGGCCACCCGGCGCCCCGAGCTGCGGACGTTCTTCGACGCGGCAGGACAGCGCTTCCGCGATCCGCTGGCCGCGCTGGTCACCGCGGCCGGTTCACCGGCACCGGCGCGGCACGTGCTGTCGCTGGCGGCGTGGTGCGACGGGCTGATGTTCTCGTGCGTGGCGGGCGGGTTCCACGCCTCCGTGCCGACTGCCGACGAACTGCGGGACAGCCTGAGCGAGTTGCTGCACGGAATGCTGAGCGGCTGACCACGCCGGGCCGCTTGGACGCGGGCCCCGGAGGCCGTCGCCCGGGTACACCGGCCCAGGGACGACTGGCGCCTGGAGCACGGCCGCCCCGCGAAGTCCGGCCGGACAGGCCAAGGCTCCGCCTCGATGGCCGGATGGCCAGGCCGCGGGGAACCGCCCCGATGGCTCACCCATGTGGGGCATCCTCCGCCTGTCCGCTCCCCAAAGCGGCCAGGACCGACCAGAGTTGCTTGGATGCATCGAACGACGACCACCGCAACGCTTCTGGTCACTCTGGCCGTCTCGGCCCTGTCGGGTTGTATGACGGTTCAGCGACCTCCCGCTTCGGGCCCGCCACCCGCGCCGTCCCCGCCGTCGGCGGCCCGCTCCGACGGCGGCACCGCGCCGCGTGTCGTACAGGCCCCGGCCCGGGAGGCGCTGGAACCCGTCGGCCCGTCCCGGCACCCCTCGCCGGCCCCGGCGCCGCACCGGACGGCGGCTCCGGCGGCGCCACCTCCGGCCCCTCCCCGTCCACGGCACGAGAACCCGCCGCCGGAACGGCACCTGCCCGACGCCCCGGCCCTCGTTCCGCCCGGACCCCGGGGACACGCTAAGAACGCGGACATCTGCGCGCTCGGCAAGACGTACGGAGGCTGGGTACCGGACAGCCCGCAAGCGGTCATCTGCAAGGGCACGTACGGGCGTTGACGCCGAGGGGACGCGGCAGCGGGCACCCCGACGGCACGAAGGACGCCGGACACGACCGCAGAAGGGGCCGCCCGGCCTCCCCGGCGGCCGCCCCTGTCTCCCCAGGGAACCGCTGGAGCGCCCGGCTACGGCCGCCCCTGTCGCGGTGGCCTCGGGGTCTCCCCCGTCGGGCCGCCGCCGGGCGGGGACCCCGGAGCGGTTCCGGAGCCGGAACCGTGCCCGGGCCCCCGCGCAGGCCCGGCGCCCCATGAGGGGCCAGGGCCCGGCGCGGAGTCCCGGCGCTCCTGCGGCCCGCCTTCCTCACCCAGCTTCAGTTCGAGGCGGCCGATCGCCGCCCGCACCCCGTCCCCGTAGGGGTCGTCGCCTAGGGCCCCGACCGCGCTCCGGGCCCGGCGCAGATGACTGCGGGCGGCAGCGGAGCGGCCGAGCTTCACGTAGTCGGCGGCCAGGTTCAGATGAAGCGAGGGATAGAACGCCCGCACCTCGAGCGACCGGTGGTGCTCGGCGATCCGGCCGTCGGTGAGCTCCTCGGCCGCCGACAGGGCGCGCAGGTCCCAGGCCAGTTCGTCCGAGGGGTCGTCCTGCGTGTCCGCCATGTAGTGCGCCAGCGTGCAGCGGTGCAGCGGGTCGCCGTCCTCACCGATCTCCGCCCACAGGTTCATGAGACGGCCCCGGGCTTCTTCGCGATCACCGCCGTGGTGGAGCATGACGGCCTGTCCGATCCGGGTCATCATCGCGTCCGGTGCCGCCTGCTCCTGCTGCTCCGCCACCGCGTCCTCCAAGCTCGCCGCCCCTCTTCCACGACGCTAACCGCAGACACCGGCAATCACGGTCAGGCGGCTCCGGGCAGCGCTGCGCCAGGCCGGTGACGCCCGGGCCGGCTCCGCCGCGGGCACCTGCGGCCCCTCCCCCGTCAGCCGAGGTCCGGGATCCGCCAGTCGATCGGCTCGTGCCCCTGCGCGGCGACCGCCTCGTTGATCTGCGTGAAGGGGCGGGAGCCGAAGAACTTCTTCGCGGACAGCGGCGAGGGGTGGGCGCCCTTCACGACGATGTGCCGCTCCTCGTCGATCAGGGGGAGCTTCTTCTGCGCGTAGTTGCCCCAGAGCACGAAGACGGCCGGGTCGGGACGGTCGGCCACCGCACGGATCACGGCGTCCGTGAACTTCTCCCAGCCCTTGCCCTTGTGCGAGTTGGCCTCCCCGGCGCGCACGGTGAGCACCGCGTTGAGCAGCAGCACCCCCTGCTCGGCCCACGGCATCAGATAGCCGTTGTCCGGGATCGGGGTGCCGAGCTCCTCCTTCATCTCCTTGTAGATGTTGCGCAGCGAGGGCGGGGTCCGCACCCCGGGACGGACGGAGAAGCACAGTCCGTGCCCCTGGCCCTCGCCGTGGTAGGGATCCTGGCCCAGGATCAGCACCTTCACCCGCTCGTACGGCGTCGCGTCGAGCGCGGCGAAGACCTCCTCGCGCGGGGGATAGACGGGACCCTTGGCGCGCTCCTCCTCAACGAACTCGGTGAGTTCCTTGAAGTAGGGCTGCTGCAGCTGCTCGCCCAGGACGTCGCGCCAGGACTCGGGCAGCATGGCAATGTCGGTCACGTCAACTTCCTCCGATGTGCGGTCACTTCCAGGCCTCAGAACCTACAGGCGACCACTGACAATCGGCCCCGCCCCCGGTCCCGCGGCCCCCGCGGCGCCGCGGTCACCAGCTCGTCTTGCGGTGCAGCTCCCACATCGTCATGATCGTGGAGGGGTCCAGCGCCCGCTCCCCGCCCGCGATCTCCTCGCTCGCGGCCACGTACTGCTTGCCCTGCCACAGCGGCAGCAGGCGCGCGTCGTCCACCAGGATCTGCTGCGCCTCCTCGAACTCCTCGATCACGGCCCCGCGGTCGCTCTCGCGGCGGGACTCGGGCAGCAGCACCCCGGTGATCTCGGGCGACTCGTACGGCGTGCCGAGGGCGTTCTGCTCGCCCACGAAGGGCGCGATGAAGTTCTCGGCGTCCGGGAAGTCCGGGAACCAGCCGCGCCCGAAGACCGGGTACTCGCCCTTGCGGTAGCCCGCCTCGTACGTCTTCCAGGGGCGGCCCTTGACCCTTACGTCGAACAGGCCGGAGGCGTTGAGCTGGTTCTTCAGCTCCTCGAACTCCGGTGCCGTCTCGGAGCCGTAGCGGTCGGTGGTGTACCAGAGGGTGAGCGGGACCCGCTCGGTGATGCCGGCCTCGGAGAGGATCTTGCGGGCCTTGGACGTACTGGGCTCACCGAAGTCGTCGAAGAAGGCCGTGGTGTGTCCGACCAAACCCTTGGGAACCATGGAGTACAGCGGGTCTACGGTGTCCTTGTAGACCTTGTGCGCGATCGCCGGCCGGTCGACGATCTGGGCGATCGCCCTGCGGACCTCGGGCTTCTTGGCCCAGGGGTCCTTCGGATTGAACACCAGGTAGCTGATCTCGGTGCCCGAGCCCTCCACGAGCTGGAGACCTTCCTCCTTGGCCCGCTGCCGCTGGAGCGCCACGATGTCCTTGGACGCGAGACCGCGGAAGGTGACGTCGATCTCCTTGTCCCTGAGCGCCTGGAGCATATGGCCCGAGTCCTGGAAGTAGCGGATGGTGACCGCGTCGTTCTTGCGCTCGGCGAAGCCGTCGTAGTGGTCGTTCCTGACGAGCTGGGCCTCCTTGCCCTCCTCGTAGGACTGGAGGCTGTACGGCCCGGACCCGAAGACCTTGCCGTCCTTGCGCAGCGAGTCCGCGGGGTAGTCGTCGGGGTCGACGATCGACATGGCGGGCGTGGCCAGGACGAACGGGAAGGTGGCGTCCGGCTTGTTGAGGTGGAAGACGATCTCGCGGTCGCTCAGCGCCTGGACGCGCTCCAGGCTGCCCAGCAGGCCGGCCGGGCCGCCGTCCACGTTGATCTTCCGGATCCGGTCGATCGAGTGTTTGACCGCGCGCGCGTCGAGCTTGTCACCGTCGGAGAACTTCATGTTCTTGCGCAGCACGCACCGGTACACGCGGTTGGAGTCGTCGGTGAACCGGCAGCTCTCGGCGGCGTCGGGCTCCGGTGCGCTCGCCCCGGAGGGGTAGCTCAGGAGGGTCTGGTAGATGTTGCGGAACAGTTCCCAGGAACCGTCCCAGGAGGCGGCAGGATCCAGCGTGCTGGGCGCACTGGTGGTGCCCACGACGATCGGCCCCTTGTCGCTGGAGGAGTCCGTGGACAGGACTCCGCACCCGGTCACCAGGGATATGGACGTGACCGCCGCCAGCTGACGCAGACATCGGTTCCGATTGAACACGCGCACGCTCCTCGATCTGCCGTACCAAGGGTCGGCAGACGATACCGCAGTGCCCCGCCGGTGGAACCGCGTTCCGGCGGGGCACTTGATCAGCACGTTCGTGACTACGTTGTCATGCCTCTGTACGCGCCGTGGAGGTCGACGCGGGCGCCCCTTCTGCCAAGGGGCGCCCGCGTCGGCACGACCGTCAGGCGACTCCGGCGTTCAGGAAGATCCCGCCGTCGACGACGAGCGTCTGACCGGTGACCCAGTCCGACTGCGACGAGGTGAGGAACGCGGCGGCGCCGCCGATGTCGGACGGGACACCGAGCCGTGCGAGCGGGTAGGCGGCGGCCGCCTCCGCCTCCCGGCCCTCGTACAGGGCCTGCGCGAACTTGGTCTTCACGACGGCCGGGGCGATGGCGTTGACCCGCACCTTGGGCGCGAACTCGTGCGCCAGCTGCACGGTCAGGTTGATCATGGCGGCCTTGCTGATGCCGTACGCGCCGATGAACGGCGAGGGGGCGAGGCCCGCCACGGAGGCGATGTTGACGATCGCGCCGCCGTTCTGGCTCTGCCAGGCCTTCCAGGTCTGCTGGGCGAAGCCGAGGGCCGAGACGACGTTGGTCTCGAAGACCTTGCGCGCCACGTCGAGGTCCAGCTCCGCGATCGGCCCGAACACCGGGTTCGTACCGGCGTTGTTGACCAGGTAGTCGACGCGGCCGAAGGCCTCCATGGTGCGCTCGACGGCGACGGCCTGGTGTGCCTCGTCGTGCGCCTTGCCCGCGACGCCGATGGCGCGGTCCGAGCCGAGCGCCTCGACGGCTTCCTTCAGGGAGTCCTCGTTGCGGCCCGTGATGCACACGCGGTCACCGCGGGCGATCAGGGCCTCGGCGACGCCGTAGCCGATGCCGCGGCTGCCGCCGGTGATGAGCGCGACCTTGCCGGAGAGTTCGGGAGGTGTGGTCATGTCCGTGTCTCCCGGCTTCAGTTGAGGGGTCCGCCGGCGACGTACATGACCTGGCCGGAGACGAAGCCGGCCTCCTCGCCGGTGAAGAAGGCGATCGCGTTGGCGATGTCGTCCGGGCGGCCGACGCGCTGCACCGGGATCTGGGTGGCGGCGGCGGCCTGGAACTCCTCGAAGTCCATGCCCACCCGCGCGGCGGTCTGCGCGGTCATCTCGGTGACGATGAAGCCGGGGGCGACGGCGTTGGCGGTGACGCCGAACTTGCCGAGCTCCTTGGCGAGGGTCTTGGTGAAGCCCTGCAGACCGGCCTTGGCGGCGGAGTAGTTGACCTGCCCGCGGTTGCCGAGGGCGGAGGACGACGACAGGTTGACGATCCGGCCGAACTTGGCGTCCACCATGTGCTTCTGGCAGGCCTTGGACATCAGGAAGGCGCCCCGCAGGTGCACGTTCATGACGGTGTCCCAGTCGGACACGTCCATCTTGAACAGCAGGTTGTCGCGGAGCACGCCCGCGTTGTTCACCAGGATCGTCGGGGCTCCGAGCTCCGCGGCGATCCGCGCGACCGCGGCCTCGACCTGGGCCTCGTCGGAGACGTCGCAGCCGACGGCGATGGCTGTGCCACCGGCGGCGGTGATCTTCTCCACGGTGTCCTTGCACGCGGCTTCGTCGAGGTCGATCACGGCGACGGCACGGCCCTCGGCCGCCAGTCGTACGGCGGTCGCGGCCCCGATGCCGCGCGCGGCACCGGTGACCACGGCGACGCGCTGCTCAGTGGTGGACATTGCTGGTTCTCCTCGCCCTTGGAAAAGCCTGTCGTCATGCCTGTCTCGGCACCCTCGGCGCCCTTGCGGGGACCGCGGGAGTCCTGAGAGGCCTGCGGCTCACACGGTACGCCCGTCCGGTGAGCGACCGCTTAGTACCCTCAGCAGACGTGACGCTAGAAGCCCTGGCACGCGGTGTCAACGGCACACCGCCCGCATGTGATCCATTACCTCACCAGCAGCCCGAGCAACCGCTCCGCCTCGGCGCCGGGATCCGCTGTGAGGCCGGTGTGCACCGGCCCCGGCTGGACGACGGTGGAGCGCGGCGCGATCAGCCACCGAAAGCGCCGCCCGGCGTCGTCGTGGGCCGCCTGGCCTGCGGCTCTTCCTCCGGCGCAGACTCCCTCGACGGCACGCAGCGCGGCCCGCACACCGGCGGCGTCCGCCTCCGGGTCGAGAGCCCGCAGCTTGGCCTCGTCCAGATGGGTGCGGACGGTGACGAAGGATCTCGCACGGCAGTACACCAGCACGCCGGCGTTGAAGCACTCGCCGCGTTCGACCCGCGGCACCACCCGCAGCAGCGCGTACTCGAAGACGTCCCGCCCGTTCACTCGGCCCCCTCGATGCGCTCGTGGATGTCGGCGGCGCGGGCCAGGAGCGGCTCCGCGTAGGCGCGGCGCAGGGCGTCGGCCGAGTCGAAGCCGGGCTCGCCGGCCAGCCACGCCGCGGGGATCTCGGCGGTCACCTCGGCCAGCAGCTCCTCGGTGACGAGAGGGGCGAGCCGGGCCGCGGCGGAGGCGACGTCGGGGGCGAACGGGGCGAGGGCGTGGTCAAAGGCGTCGTACGGTTTCGCCGCCGAGGCCCGCGCGCCGGGCCAGTTGTGGTGCCAGATCATGGTGGCGCCGTGGTCGATGAGCCACAGCTGTCCCTGCCTCACCAGCAGGTTGGGGTTGCGCCAGCTGCGGTCGACGTTGTTGACCAGCGCGTCGAACCAGACGATCCGGCCGGCCTCCTCGGGGCTCACCTCGAAGGCGAGGGGGTCGAAACCGAGGGCGCGGGACAGGTAGTCCATGCCGAGGTTCAGGCCGCCGCTGGACTTGAGGAGTTCCTGCACCTCCTGGTCCGGTTCGCCGAGGCCCAGCACGGGGTCGAGGTCGATCGTGACGAGCCCGGGGACCCGCAGGCCGAGCCGGCGGGCCAGTCCCCCGCAGACGACCTCCGCGACGAGCGTCTTGCGGCCCTGCCCGGCACCGGTGAACTTCATGACGTACGTGCCGAGATCGTCGGCCTCGACGAGTCCCGGCAGCGAGCCGCCCTCACGCAGGGGCGTGATGTAGCGGGTCGCGATGACTTCCTTGAGCATCGTCCCAGGCTACTGGGGTGTTCCGGGCGGCCGGGGGCGCCGGGTGGGCGCCCCGCCGTGGTGTCCCGGCGGGGCGGGCGTCCGCCGGTCTGAACGGGGTGCCGGGGCGGCACGTACCCCTGGGTGGATGGAAGCCGTGTTCGTTGAAGGGAACGTCAGCATGACCAGCGAATCGCTTGAGCCCGCGCCCGTCCCCGGGCCGGCCCGCCGTACCGTCGTGTCGGCGGTCGGGGCGGCCGGGATCGCCGTCGCGCTGACCGCGTGCGGATCGCAGGACAAGGAGTCCGATTCCTCCCAGGTGCAGCCCGGCGGCAAGGACGGCGGCGGTGACGGTGCGGCCGCCGGGACCGTGCTGGCCAAGACCGCCGACATCCCCGAGGGCGGCGGCAAGGTCTTCGCGGACCAGGGCGTGGTGGTGACCCAGCCGACCGCGGGCACGTTCAAGGCGTTCTCCGCCAAGTGCACCCATCGCGGTTGCGCCGTGAAGGGCATCTCGGACGGCATCATCAACTGCCCGTGTCACGGGAGCCAGTTCTCCGCCGCCGACGGCAGCGTCAAGAAGGGCCCGGCGACCGAGCCGCTGGCCGCCGCCGAGATCTCCGTGGACGGCGACGCGATCAAGCTCGGCTGACCGGCGCGCGGCCGGTCGGGGGGCCGGCCGCGCGTTCAGGCCCGCGGCACGCGGCGGATCCGCCGGAAGCAGGCCAGCACGTCGTCAGTGGTGGTGAGGGTGGCGACCAGGGCGAGGGTGTGCCGGATCATCAGGGGGGTGTAGTCGGCGGGCACCCCCGCGATGGCGTCCGCGGGCACGACGGCCGTGTAGCCCCGGTTCACCGCGTCGAACACGGCGTTGGGAACGGCCACGTTGGCGGAGACACCGGTGACGACCAGGGTGCGGCAGCCCAGATTGCGCAGCAGCGGGTCGACGTCGGTGCCCGAGAGCGGCGACAGTCCGTGCAGCCGCCGTACGACGATGTCCTCCTCGGCCACCTCGACGGGCGGTGCGACGCGCACGGCCGTGGTGCCCGCGAGCTGCTGCACCGGCAGCCGTTCGGCCGCCCGGAAGATCCGGGCGTTGCGGCCCGCCCCCCGTCCGTCGGGCCGCCGTTCGGCGATCGCGTGGATCACCTGGACGCCGCCCTCGTGTGCGGCGGCGACCAGCCGGGCGACGTTCATGAGCGCTCCCGACGAGCGTGCGACCGCGGCGAGTTCGGGCAGCGCGCTGTCCGGGCCGACGACGCCCTGCTGGCACTCGACGGTGAGCAGCACGGTGGACGCGGGATCGAGGAGTTCGCTGAGCTGTTCGTACGACGGCATGGCTCCCCCTGGTCACGGACGGCCGGAGCGGGCGAGACTAACGACCATTGCGTGCGGACGGAAGACGCCTCATGCTGTGCTGACGCACCGTCAGTCTTCATATGCGGCGGGCACGTCCGGGAAGAAGGGGACCGCATGGCCGTCACTCAGCGCCGGGGCCGGAAGATCATGATGACGCCGGACGAACTGGACGAGTTCCTGACCGGCCGGCGCACCTGCCGTGTCGCCACGGTCTCGGCGGACGGCGCTCCGCACGTGAGCACCCTCTGGTTCGCCTGGGACGGCACCTCGCTCTGGCTGTACTCGATCACCCGCAGCAAGCGGTGGGCCGATCTGCGCCGGGACCCGCGCGTCGCCGTCGTCGTCGACACCGGTGAGGAGTACGGCGAACTGCGCGGCGCCGAGCTGTCCGGCACCGTCGAGTTCGTCGGCGAGGTGCCCCGCACGGGCGAGCCGTGCCCCGAACTGGCGGGCGTGGAGCGGCTGTTCGCGCGAAAGAACTTCGGCGTCGACGAACTTCCGCACGACGGCCGCCACGCCTGGATGCGGCTGACCCCCGACGCCGTCGCGTCCTGGGACTTCCGCAAACTGGCGTCCCTGTAGCCGGGATCCGCCGGCGTCCGGGGGCCGTCGGTCAGGAGGCGACGGCGCGGCCCGCCTCGCGGAGCGCCTCCACCGCGGCCCGGATCGAGGGGCGGCGGTCGGCGTCCGCCCGCCACACGACGTACACGTGCCGCCGCACCCGCTGCTTCACCGGAACCATGACGACCCCACTGGGCACGGGGTGCCGGCCGAGCAGGGGGGCGATGCAGACACCGAGGCCCGCGGCGACCAGGCCGAGCTGGGTGTGCGTCTCCGCGGCACGATGGCCGATGCGCGGCTCGACGCCTTTGGAGCGCAGGGTGAACATCAGCCACTCGTGACAGAACTCGCCCTGGCCCCAGGTGATCCACTCGTCCTCGGCGAACTCGCAGAGGTCCACCTCGGCGCGGCCGGCGAACCGGTGCCCGGCCGGGATCGCCACATCCGCGGGATCGTCGAGGACGGCCGCCTTGACCAGGCCGTCGGGCAGCGGCATCGGCTTGTTGTACCAGTCGAGCACCACGGCCAGATCGAGATCCCCCCGCACCACTTCGGCGACGCCGGCCTCCGGTTCCAGTTCGCACGAACGCACGCGCAGTCCGGGGTGGTCGCGCCGCAGGGCGGCCAGCGCGGCCGGGAACAGCCCGCGCGCGGCGGTCGGGAAGGCGGACAGCCGCAGCTCGCCCGCCACCTGGCCGCGCTGCGCCTCCAGGTCGGCCTGGGCGAGCTCGACCTGGGAGAGGATGCGCGCGGCGTGGTCGGCGAGCAGCCGTCCCGCGTCGGTGAGACGCACCCCCCGCCCGTTCTTGGCGAGCAGCCGCTGTCCCACCTCCCGCTCCAGCTTGGACATCTGCTGGGAGACCGCCGAGGTCGTGACGTGCAGCCCCTCGGCTGCGGCGCTGACCGAACCGTGCCGGGCCAGGGCGTCGAGGGTACGCAGGCGCTCCAGGTTCAACATGTAAGTGATGCTACGAGATATCGCTCGCAAAATCTCGCTTGTGCTACGAGATCGGCTGCCTCATCGTTACGTCCATGAGCAGCGTCACCAGCCGTCGAACCCCCGCCCCCGTGTCCGCCCCGCCCCGCCGCGCGGCCCTCGACTGGCGGCTCCGCTTCGGGGCCCTCTCCCTCGTCTGGGGCTTCAGCTTCCTTCTCATCAAGGTCGGCACCGAGGGGTACGCGCCCTTTCAGGTCACCTTCGGCCGGCTGCTGTTCGGGACCGCGGTGCTCGCGGCGGCGATGGCGGTGAAGCGGGAGCGGCTGCCGCGTGGCGCCCGCACGTGGGGCCATCTCACGGTCGCCGCCTTCCTGCTGAACGCGCTGCCGTTCTCGCTCTTCGCCTACGCGGAGCTGACGATCCCGTCCACGCTGGCGGGCATCTGCAACGCGACCTCGCCGCTGTGGGGCATGGCCCTGTCCATGGTGGCCCTCTCGGAGGACCGGCCGACCCGGGTCCGGGTGGCCGGCCTCGGCGTCGGCTTCCTGGGCGTACTGACGGTGCTCGGTGCCTGGCAGGGCTTCAGCGGCCTGGACGCCAGGGGCACCGCGATGGCGCTGGCCGCCTCACTCAGCTATCCCGTCGGCTGGATCTACCTCCGCCGCACCCTGGCCGGTACGGGCACCTCGCACCTGTCGATGACCGGCGCGCAGCTGCTCCTCGCCACCGTCCAACTGGCCTTCGTCACGCCGCTGTTCACCACGCTCCCCACCCGCTTCCCGCTGGTCCCGCTGCTCGCGATCGCCGCGCTGGGCGCGCTCGGCACAGGGTTCGCCGTGCTCATCCAGTACGGCCTGGTCGCCGAGGTCGGCCCGACGACGGCCCAGATGGTCACGTACTTCATCCCGGTCATCGCCACCGCCGCGGGTGTCGCCGTCCTGGGCGAGTCGCTGGCCTGGTCGACACCGGTCGGCGCGGTGATCGTCCTCGCCGGCGCCGCGCTCACTCAGGCCGGGCCGCGACGTGGAGGTGACCGCTCGCCGACGACGGCGCAGAGGTGACCTCCGGGGACTTCACACGTACCGGCGCTCCGGCGCGGGACCGACGGCGGAGGCGACGGCGTCCGCCACCGGCCCGATGTCCTCGGGGCCGAGCGGGGAGACCGTGATCCTGATGCCGGGCGGCGCGTTCATCCGGAAGCGGGCGCCGGGCGCGACCGCCCAGCCCGCGTGCAGCAGCCGCGCGACCGCGCCCGTCTCGTCCGGGACGGGCACCCACACGTTCATCCCGCTGCGTCCGTGCGCCGCGACACCGCGCTCCGCCAGCGCCCGGATCAGCGCGTCCCGGCGCCGCCCGTAGTCCGCCGCGACGGCCGCGGCGTCCACCGCACCGCAGGTCCACAGGTGCACCACGGCCCGCTGCAGCAGCAGGCTCACCCAGCCGGGCCCCAGCCGCAGCCGTCCGTGCACCCGGTCGGCCGTGACCTCGTCCCCGGTCAGGACGGCGAGCCGCAGGTCGGGACCGTAGGCCTTGGCCACGGAGCGGACGAGGGCCCAGTGGCGCGTCACGCCCGCCAGCGGGTGCAGCGGCAGGCCGACGATCCGGTGACCGTGGTCGTCCTCGACGAGCAGCGTCCGGGGATGCGCGCGAAGCACGGAGCGCAGGGCACGCGCACGGGTGGCGGTCACCGAGGCCCCGGTCGGATTCTGCGCCCGGCCGGTGACGATCAGGGCCCGCGCGCCGCCCTCCAGCGCGCGCCGCACGTCTTCGGGGACCGGACCCTCGTCGTCGACGCGTACCGGAACGGTGTGCAGCCCGAGCGCGGGCACCAGGTCCAGGAGGCTGCCCCAGCCCGGATCCTCGACGGCGACGGCGTCTCCGGGTTTCAGGTGGGCGGCCAGGACCCGTTCGATGGCGTCGAGCGAACCGGAGGTGACGACGACGGGCCCGTCCGGCACGCCGTCCGCGTCCAGTTCGGCGCGGGCCAGCCGTGCCAGGTCGGGGTCCACGGCGCCCTCGCCGTACATGACCGGCTCGCGGTCCGCCCGGGCGGTGGCCGCCGCGAACGCCTCGGTGAGGCCGGGCAGCAGAGCGGGATCGGGATTGCCGTCGGCCACGTTGCGCACGCCCGGCGGCACCCGGACGCCGATCCGCTCCCGTCCGGTGGTGGCGGGCCTGGCGCGCACGCGGCTGCCGCGGCGCCCCGCGGTCTCGATGACCCCGCGCTCGCGCAGCGTGCGGTAGGCGGCCGCGACGGTGTTGGGATTCACGCCGAGACCGGCCGCCAACTCCCGCATCGGCGGCAGCAGTTGCCCCGGCTCCAGATCGCCGGCACCCACCCCGCGCTCCACGCTCGCGGCGATCTCGGCTGCGCGGCGCCCTTCGATCCGATACTCTCCTAGCACAAAAGAGATTATGCACTAGTGCAATGGAGGCCGCAAATGTCGGAGACGAGCACCCAGCCAGGGACGGCGCAGTCCGCTGCCTACACCCCGACCGACCGCACCGTCCCGACCCGCTCCCGGGAGCGCGCGGCCTACGACCGGGAGTTGGTGCACTCGATACTCGACGAGGGCTACGTCTGCCATCTGGGCTTCGTCCGCGACGGTGCCCCCGTGGTGCTCCCGACCCTGTACGGGCGCGTCGGCGAACGGCTGTACCTGCACGGTTCGACGGGCTCGCGCCCGCTGCGGATGGCCGGCCAGGCGGACCCCGGGCTGCCGGTCTGTGTGACGGTCACGCACGTCGACGGTCTGGTCCTGGCCCGGTCCGCCTTCCACCACTCGATGAACTACCGCTCCGTGATGGTGCACGGCGTCGCCCAGCAGGTGACCGACCCCGACGAGAAGCGGGACGCCCTCGACGCGCTGATGGATCACGTGGTGCCCGGCCGCTCCCGCGACTCCCGGCCGGCCAACGCCAAGGAACAGGCCGCGACCGCCGTGATCCGCCTCGACCTGAACGAGGTCTCGGCGAAGCTGCGCACCGGCGGCCCGAACGACGAGCCCGAGGACCTGTCGCTCCCGCACTGGACCGGAGTGCTGCCCCTGGCGAAGGGCTACGGCACGCCGGTCCCCGCCGCCGACCTCGCCCCCGGCATCGGGCTGCCCGACTACCTGGCGGCCTTGTGACGTGGGGCCACCTGTGCGGCGTACGGGGTCGCGGGCGGCGGGGGTGAGACTCCTCCCGCGGCCGGACTGCCCCGGGACACGGGCAGGGGGCATGGCTCTCCCGGCCCGGGAGAGCTGCGGCCGCGGGTGACGGGCGCGGCGCTCTCCACGCACGCCGCCGACAGACTTCGGACACGGACGGGCGGGCACGCCTCCGGCGGGCGGGCTCCGGCCGGCGGGCTCCAACCGGCGGGCTCCAACCGGCGGGCCTCGGGCACAGACCGAACGGCCCGCACCCGGAGCTGCCGCACCCGCCGCCTCGCACGCCTGCGGTCCCCCGCAGGCCTCGAAGGTCCGGCTCAGACAGGCGCCGTCTCCTCCGCTCGCGCCGCGCGCGTGGCCGCTGCCGAGTCCCGCGCCTCGGCCACCGCCGGCCCCGCGACCGACCCGAGCATGACCAGCGTGCCGATCAGTGTCGCCGCCGTCAGGTGCTCACCCAGCAGACCGACCGCGAGGACCGCGGCGCTCACCGGTTCGAGGAGCATGATCACCGAGACGGTGGCCGACCGGACCACGGCCGTGCCGGCGAAGTACAGCGCGTACGCGAGCGCCGTCGGGATCGCGGCGATGTACACCAACAGGGCCGCGATGTGGGCGGGTTGCCCGGTGTGCGGGACCAGGCCCTCGGCCAGGGCGAAGGGCAGCAGGCACAGGGTCGTCACACCGAACGCCCCCACCGTCGTACCGGCCGCGTCCACCTCGCCATGACGGGCCCCACCAGCGCGTGAGCAGCGTCATCAGGGAGTAGCCGGTTCGCGTACGGCGGCCGTCGCGCGCGGACGCGGCGGACGCACCGCGAGCAGCAGGACGAGCCCGCCCGCACACCGCCAGAAGGACAGAGCGAACGGCCCCATTCAGGCGGCCGGAGGCGGAAGAACGCGTGCGTCCGAGTGCAGGATCAGCACCCTAGGCAGCCGTGCCGCGCGCGGACAACTCCCTTTCCTCGCCGCCCGCCCCGCCGGCGACGGGCCCGTCGGGTGTCTTCGCGGGCGCCGACGACTGCGCGATGAAGGCGCCCGCCAGCACCACCGCACCGCCGACGATCTGCGGCAGCGAGAGGTGCTCGCCGAGCAGGACCCAGGCGAGCACCGTCGCGATGACCGCCTCCAGGCACGCCACCACTCCGGCCACCTGCGGTGACAGCGTGCGCACGGAGACCACTCCGGTGACGTACGCGACGACGGTGGCGATCAGCACGATCCAGCCGAGCAGCAGCGCGGCGGCGACGGACGTGCCGTTCATGTCCGCGCTGCCGTCGAGCACCGACCAGTCCATGGTCCAGGGGCGGGCCACGGCGGTCAGGACGACGGTGCCGACCAGCAGCCCGTACGCGATGACGCCGAGCGGGTCGGGGGCCTCGGTGCCCGCGTCGCTCCCCTGGTCGGACAGGACGAAGTAGCCGACCTGGCAGCAGGCGGCGCCCAGCGCGAGCAGCAGCCCGAGCAGGTCGAAGCTCAGTCCCGCCCACACCTCGACGACGCACGCGAGACCGCCGACCGCGAGGACGACACCCAGGGCCGCGGCGCGCGTCACCGGCCGCCGCTGGACGAAGCGCACCCAGCCGAGCACCAGGGCGGGGGCGAGGTACTCGACGAGCAGCGCGACGCCCACGGGGATGCGGGAGATCGCGGCGAAGTAGCAGGCCTGGACACCCGCCACGGCGAGCAGCCCGTACCCCACGAGCAGGGCGGGGCGCTGCCGGACCAGGGCGCGATGGCGTACGGCGAGGGGCAGCATGACCAGGGCGGCGCCCGCGACCCTCAGCCACACCACGTGGAGCGGGTCGAGCCCCGCTTCGATCAGCGGCTTGGCCGCGACACCCGATCCGCCGAAGGCGACCGCGGACACGAGGGCGAGGCCGAGTCCGAAACCCCTGCCACGGTCAATTGCACTGCTCCGAGACGTACGCACCGGCACATGATGACAGGCACGGTCATGAGCGTCACCCCCTATGACACCTGTCTCATACGCTGGACCCGATGACGCGGACGCCGGGGTGGCGCGGTCGTGCCCGGCCGGGCCCCGAGAGCAGCCCTCAACGCCCGCTGCCCCCGACGCCCCGGGCACCCCAGACGCACTCCTCGCGCCCGGCGCCGACGTCGGTGCGCGACAGCAGCACCCGGGGGCGACGCCCGCGCCACGGACCGCCCTCGGAGGCGGCGGGCACCTCGGGGTCCCACTCCAGCGTCATGACGCGCGCCCCCTCCCGGAACAGGTCGGCGAGCAGCGCTCCGCACGTACTGACGGTTCATCAGTATTGAATGTTCGAGGCCCTGCGGCTACGTTCCGCGACACCGTCGCTGCGCCCGGCGCAGCGCCCGACGCGAAGGGTGGTCGCATGGCCGAGGTCAGCGCGGAGGCACGGATCGAGGCGCCCGCCGAGAAGGTCTGGGCGCGGCTCACGGACTTCTCGTCGTACGGGGAGTGGAACTCCACGCACACGAGCTTCCCCAAGGGCACCCCCCAAGTCCTGGCCGTCGGCGGCACGTTCGTGGAGAACATGAAGCTCATGGGCTTCCCGGCCGAGGTCGAGTGGACCGTCGAGGAGCTGGCACCGGCCCGCACGCTGGCCGTCCGGGGCGAGGGCCCCATGGCCGTCATCGTGGCCACCCGCTACACGCTGATCCCCGACGGAGACGCGACGACGGTCCGTATCGACGGTGCGTTCACCGGCGCCGCCGTCTCCTTGATGGCGGGCAGGCTCAAGGACTCGGCGACGGCCGCGCTGCACGAGTCACTGCGCAAACTGACCGGGCTGGTGACCTGAGGCGAGTACCGGCGTTCCCCGCCCGTCGGCGACCACGACGAACGGCGCCCCGTGGAGGAGTTCCACGGGGCGCCGCACCTGCCGGCCGGGGCGCGAAGACGTACGGCCGGAGAACCGCTCGTTTCGGCGTGCCCCCGCCGGGGTGCACCACCGCAGTCCGTCAGTCCTGGTCGGCGAGGATCAGGTACAGCTTCTTGCGGGCTTCGTTGATGACCGCGACCGCCTTGTCGCGCTGCTCCTTGCTGCCGGTCTTCCAGACCTGCCCGAACGCCTCCATGAGGCCGAAACCGGCCTGCCGGATCTCGCTCAGCGCTTCCCAGTCGACCCCGCGCCCGGCCTCTTCCCAGGGTGCGTCGGGACCCTCGCCGGCCGCGGAACGGCCGGCCTCGGTCAGTGCGAACAACTTCTTGCCGCCCTCGGTCTCGCTGGCGATCAGGCCCTCGTCCTCCAGCAGCTGAAGGGTGGGATAGACCGAGCCCGGGCTGGGCTTCCACGCCCCGCCGCTGCGCTCGGCGATCTCCTGGATCATCTCGTAGCCGTGCATGGGCCGGTCCTTGAGCAGGGCCAGGATCGACGCGCGTACGTCACCGCGCCGTGCCCTGCCCCGCGGACCGCCCCGGCCGCCCCGTCCACCCCAGGGACCGGGGCCGAAGCCCGGTCCGCCGAAGCCGGGACCACCGGGACCGAAGGGCCCGAAGGCCCCGCGCCGCCCCTCGAAGCCGCCCCGACCGTGATGGCCGGGCCCGCCGTGGTGTCCATGTCCGTGTTCGTGGCCGAATTCCTGTCCATGGGAACGCATCGCAATCACTCCATTCCATCGTTGATCGGTCGCGATGCTTCAACGATATATCGGAAAGTTTTACCTGACAAGCCTCTCCAGTTCGCCCGACGCCCGCCGAACGATCAGCGGAGGACGAGCAGCGGCTGGGATGATGGTCACCATGGACACGACGACGTCAGGCCGGGCTCTGGTCGAAGCGGGTTGGCAGAAAGTTCGCGACGACGGGCGCGTCCGTCCGGTGCTGCTCGAGGCGGCCTACGCCGAACCCCGCCTGCGGCAACTGTTCCCGTGGACCGGAATGGGAGAGCTGCACTTCAGCCGCTGCACAGAGTGGCAATGGACGTGGGACGTTCCCTTCATCCAGCCCGCGGCAGACGGCGGCTACTGGGTCTCCGGCCCCCTGCGCAGCGAGACCGTCGGGCCGGCCGCCACGGCGCAGGAGGCCATCGCGATGGTGGTCGAGCGCCTCCCTCCGAACTCCGGACCTGCTTTCGTCGGGACCTCGGAAGATCTCGCAGCCCACGAAGCCGCGGCCTTGTCCGCAGCCGCTGGGCCCCGGAACGCCGACCACCGCGCGAACTGATGCCCCAACCCCGGGGGCCAAGGTCCCAGCGACATGTCACCACTCAGACATCCCCGGGGTGACCGAACTTCGCTGACAACGGTCGACTTCACTGTCATAGGACAGCCCCCGTGCGAAGGGCCTCCCGGGCCGGCTCGTCAGCGACGCCGACGACAACAGGCGACCGCGCCGCGAACGGGGGACGCGTAGCCCCGACCCGGCCCCCGAGCAGCAGCGGGTCGAGGCGCCCGGCGGGCGCCGGCTGGAGGAGTACGCCGACGGCGGCTTCCTGGTGAGGGCCGACCCCGAGGGCAACGAGTTCCCCCGAGGACCGGCCGCCGCGCCGAACGGGCCGGCGCCGCCGGATTGGCCTTGGCCCGCGGCTCCGGGCGGGGACTAGCGTCACCGTCATGCGCATTCGAATCGTCGACGCCTTCACCGACCGCCCCTTCGCCGGCAACCCGGCCGGGGTCCTGCTCCTCGACGCCTTCCCGGACGACACCTGGCTCCAGGACGTCGCCCGCGAGGTCAACCTTGCCGAGACGGCGTTCGTCCACCGCCTGGCCGAGGGCGGCGACGCCGACTGGGCCCTGCGCTGGTTCACCCCCGTCACCGAGGTCGCGCTGTGCGGTCACGCCACCCTGGCCGCCGCGCACGTGCTGCACACCACGGGCGCCCACGCGGGACCGGTCCGCTTCGCGACCCGCAGCGGTGTGCTCATCGCGACGCCCCGGGAGGACGGTTCCCTGACCCTGGACTTCCCGACCGCCCCGCTCACCGCGGCCACAATCCCCGACGGCGTGGCCGAAGCCCTGGGCGCGGAGCCTCTCACCGCCTTCGACACGGGCCCCAACATCGGCGACCTGCTGATCGAACTCGCCGACGAGCAGACGGTCCTCGGTCTCACCCCGGACCACAGGGCCCTCGCGCGGTACTCGGAGCGCGGCATCATCGCCACCGCCCGCGCCGAAGACCCCTCCCAGGGCTACGACTTCGTCTCCCGCTGCTTCTTCCCCAATGTCGGCATCGACGAGGACCCGGTCACCGGCAGCGCCCACACGGCCCTCGCACCGTTCTGGTCCGCGCGTCTCGGCAGCCCCGACCTGACGGGCCTCCAGGCGTCACCCCGCTCGGGCCGCGTCCGCACCGAACTGCGCGGCGACCGCACCCTGCTCACCGGCCACGCGGTCACCGTCATCGACGGAGTTCTGTGCCCGGCGGAGTGAGGAGGTCCCGGGAGACACCGGCACATGTCGCCGCTATGAGCCGGCTCGCCCCTGAGCGACCGTGAGCACGATCTTGCCTCGGATGTGCCCTCGGGCGGCGCGCTCGTGCGCCGCCCCGGCATCCGCGAGCGGGAACGTGCTGTCCACGGCGACGCGAACCGTGCCCGCGTCGAGAAGGCGTCCCAGTTCGGCGAGCTGCGCGCCGTTCGAGCGGACCTGGGCGCTCGAGACGGTGACGCCCAGCTTCGCGGTCTCTTCCTCGTCGAAGTCCCCGGGAAGGACGGGGAACTGGGCTCCGCCACGCTTGAGCGTACGCAGGAAACGCCTGCTGTCGGGACCGCCCACGGTGTCCAGGACGAGGTCGACGTCGCGCACGAGTTCCTCGGGACGGCTTTTGGTGTAGTCGATGAACCGGTCGGCGCCCAGGTCGCGCAGGAACGCCTCATGTCCTCCCGAGGCCACCGCGATGACACGTGCGCCCCTCCACTTCGCCAGCTGCAACGCGAAGTGGCCCACGCCGCCCGCGGCGCCGTTGACGAGCACGGTCGTGCCGGCGTCGATCGATGTCGGACGGTGCCGGGTCCTCTGGAAGGGCGACGGGTGATCGTGTCCGGCCTCGATCAGGAACTGCCACGCGGTGAGCCCGGCCATGGGCGCCCCGGCGGCGTGCACGTGATCGATGCCGGACGGCTTGCGTGCCACATCCGACGCGGGCGCGGCCACGTACTCGGCGTAGGCGCTGCCGCCGAAGCCGGGAAAGCGGAGGAGACCGAAGACCTCGTCACCGACAGCGAGGCCGTCCACGTCCTCCGCGACGGCCTCGACGACGCCCGACACGTCCGTCCCCAAAATCACCGGCAGGCTGACCGTCGAGTCGGTCTCCCCGGGCATCCTGGTCAGCCCCCCGCGCAGGTACCAGTCCGGAGGGTTGACGCCGACCGCGTGAACGCGAACCAGCACCTCACCCCGCCCCGGTTCGGGGATCGGCACCTCGTCCTGCCGCAGAACCCCGGGACCACCGTGCTCATGGAGCCGGATCGCCCTCATCATGCGTGTCGGCATCGTCTTCTCCTGCCCGCAGCGCGGGATAGCCTTGTATCCGGATCAGCGCTCCACATAAGTGGACCACTGATCCGAATATATGGACCACTGATCCGGAAAGTCAAGAGGGACAGATGCGGGCCGACGCCAGGAAGAACCGCGACCACCTGCTCGCAGTAGCGGGCACCGCCATCACCGAGCAGGGCGTCGACGTGTCACTGCGCGACATCGCGCGCAGGGCCGACGTCGGGCTCGCGACGCTGCTGCGTCACTTCCCGACACGCGAGGCGCTCCTCGAGGCCCTGCTCCGCACGAACTTCGACGAGCTGACGGCAAGGGCGGGCGAGCTCGCGACGTCGGACTCGCCCGAGGACGCTCTCGTATCGTGGCTGCGCGACTGCGTCGGCTGGACGACCGAGTACCGGGGCGTGACCGAGCTGATGGCATCCGCCATCGAGGACACCGAGTCCGCACTCCACGCTTCCTGCGTCACCCTGCGGGCGGCCGGTGCGCAGCTCCTCACCCGAGCCCAGGCCGCGGGCACGGCGCGGACCGACATCGATGGCACCGATCTCTTCGCGCTGGTAGCGGCGCTCGCGTGGCTCAGCGATCAGCCCTCGCTCGCCCCCCGCTCCGCTCACCTCTTCGATGTCGTCGCGAGCGCGATCCTGACGCATCCGGCGAGCGGCGAGCTCAGGGGGACACCGCCCCCGGCGTAGCTGGGACGGCGCCGGCCACGATCACCCGGCGCACCTCGTACGGCGGCGGGCACACGGGGCGTACGAAACCACGTACGCCCCACGCCCAGGCACACCTGCTCCGGCCGCGCACCCAAGCCCGACGCCGGACGCACTCACGCGGTCGGCAGCCACCCCACCCTGCCCGCCAGCAGCGCGTATCCCACGAACGCCCCGATGTCGAGGAGCGAGTGGGCCACCACGAGCGGTCCGACCCGGCCCCAGCGCCGGTAGAGGTAGCCGAAGACCAGACCCATCGCCATGTTGCCGAGGAACCCGCCGACGCCCTGGTAGAGGTGGTACGAGCCGCGCAGCACCGCGCTCGCCACCAGTGCCGTGCCCGGGGTCCACCCCAACTGCCCGAGGCGGCGCAGCAGGTAGCCGACGACGATCACCTCTTCGAGGACCGCGTTCTGGAGGGCGGAGAGGATCAGCACCGGGTACTTCCACCACACCTCGGGCAGGGCCTCGGGCACCACCGTGAGGTTGAAGCCGAAGCCCCGGGCCGCCAGGTAGAAGGCGATGCCCGTACTGCCTATCACCGCCGCGATCGCCGTGCCGCGACCGAGGTCCGGCCAGGGACGCGTCCGGTCGAACCCGAGCGTGCGCAGCCCCTCCCCCTCGCGCAGCAGGAAGTGGGCCACCAGCGCCACCGGCACCAGCGCCGACGCGATGCCGAACAGCTGCCACGCCAGATCGAGCCACGGACGTCCCGGCGCGGCCGAGGCGTTCAGGGTGGCCGCCTGGTCCTTGAGGCCCCCCGGCTTGGTGACCGATCCGACGAAGCTGATCAGCGCGGAGACCCCGCTCGCGCCGAGCGAGAGCCCGAGGACCAGCAAGGTCTCGTCCCGGAGAATCCGTCGTGACAACCGCCTCTCGGGAAAGGAACCGGCCACCGCCCCTGCCTCCACCTGCAGTCACTCCTTCGGTTGAGCACTCCCGCCTCATCCCCGTACACGCCCCGCCAGGGTCTCGAAAGAAGTTGCGAAGACCGTGCGCGACAGGCCGTCGGGGGACGGGCACCGTCGAGGCGTACCTCCCTCGTGTCCTGCCATACGGCTGTTCACGGCTCGGGGCTCATCAGGGAGGGCAACCGCCATGGGACGTCACAGCTTGCCCGACGAGTACGGAGCGGGTGCCCCCGCCCCCCGCCCTCGCGTCCGCCGCCGCAACGTGGCCGTCGCCACCGTCCTCGTACTCACCGTCGCGGCGGGCACCGCGGCCGCGATGCGCGGCGGATTGTTCGTCCTCGGATCCTCCTGCCGGGACGAGGTGACGCCTCCAGGTCGCCGCCTCCCCGGACATCGCCCCGGCCGGCGCGACGGGGCTGCCCGCGCTCATCCGGCTCAGTGCCGCGGCGGCCGGCACGAGGGGCGGCGGCACCCGGGGTTACCCCGCGACCCCTCGGTCACCGAGCGGGGCGATCCGGGGCACAACCGGGCGCTGGTCCTCTCCACGCAGGAGGTGTTCGCCCACAACGCCTGACCTCCGCCCGGCCGTCCGCCGGGGGGCGCCGCGCCCCCCGGGAGCAGGCTCGCGTGGGGCGCGGCGGCACCCGGGGGCAGGCTCGCACGGGGGCGCGGCGGCACCCGTCGGAGGTCACCCGAGAGGCACCGGCTCCGGCAGCCCCACCGGCCACGTGTGCACCGGCTCCCCGGCGTGCATCAGCTCGGAGTACCGCTTGGTGGTCGCGGCCAGTGCGGCCTCCCGGCCGAGCCCCTTCTCCGTCGCCAGGTGGAAGGTGGCCGCCTGCCAGCTCGCACCGTTGACCCGGCGCCGGCACCGCTCCTCGATCACCCCGAGATAGAAGTCCCGGTCGGCCGGCTCGATGCCCCACGCGTCCAGCCCGGCCGCCGCCAGCGGCAGCAGCTCGTCGCGGACCAGGTCGACGGCGTCCACCTGGGCGGTCCCGCCGTGCCGGCCCGGCTGCGGCCACTCCAGGCGGGCGTCGATGCCGTCACGGCACGCGGCGTCGAAGTTGGCCGCCGCGGCCTCGAAGGGCAGCCGGGTCCACACCGGCTTCGCCTCGTCGGCCAGCGCCCGCACGAGGCCGTAGTAGAAGACCGTGTTGGCGATGACGTCGGTGACCGTGGGACCGGCGGGCAGCACGCGGTTCTCGACGCGCAGGTGCGGCACACCGTCGGCGATGTCGTACACCGGCCGGTTCCAGCGGTAGATGGTGCCGTTGTGCAGGACCAGTTCGGACAGCTTCGGGGTGCCGCCGCCGTCGAGCACCTTCAGCGGGTCCTCGTCGTCGCAGATCGGCAGCAGCGCCGGGAAGTAACGCAGGTTCTCCTCGAACAGGTCGTGGGCGGACGAGATCCACCGCTCCCCGAACCAGGTCCGCGGCCGCACCCCCTGGGCCTGCAACTCCGGCGGCCGGGTGTCCGTGGACTGCAGGAACAACGGGGGCCGCGACTCCCGCCACAGCTCGTGCCCGAACAGGAACGGCGAGTTGGCGCCGACCGCGACCTGCGCGGCGGCGATCGCCTGCGCGGCGTTCCACACGTCGGCGAACCGCCCCGGGGTGACCTGCAGGTGCAGCTGTACGGAGGTGCAGGCCGCCTCCGGTGCGATGGACCTCGACGTGCAGACGAGACGCTCCACCCCGTCGATGTCGAGTGCGAAGTCCTCACCCCGGGCGGCCACGATCTGGTCGTTCAGCAGGGTGTAGCGGTCGACGTCCGACAGGTTCGAGGACACCAGGTCGTCGCGGCCGAGGGTCGGCAGAATGCCGATCATCACGATTCCGGCGTCGACCTCCTTGGCCTTGCGGTGGGCATACGCGAGGGAGGTGTTCAGCTCTTCGGAGAGCTGGTCGAAAACCCGCCCCGCCAATCGGTGTGGCGCTATGTTCACTTCCAGATTGAACATGGCGAGTTCTGTTTGGAAATCCCGGCTCGCTATCCTGTCGAGTACTTCGGCATTCATCATCCGCGGCATGCCGTCCGGTCCCGCGAGATTCAGCTCGATCTCCAGGCCCATCAGATTCCGCGGACGCTCGAAGCGCTCCTCCGCCAGCAACCTCTCGAGTCCCGTCAGGCACTCCTGGAGCTTGCTGCGGTAGCGCTGTCGATCGGACAGGTCGAACGACCCCGCCACGACCTTCTCTCCCATCGAAGTTCCCTCCTTGGATGGGTAGGCCGATGCTCCGGCCGCTCTGTTACACGGTCACGGTGGATGATGCCCCGACATCGCGATCCATAACGTCCCGGCCTGGCCCCGGGCCCGCTAGGCTGAGGCCGAGTACCCCGGGGCACATTCACCAGGCATGGTGCCGCGCGCAGTTTCACGCCCGTTCGCGCTCGTGATAAACGCCGACGAGAACAGGCCGACCACTTGGACGCGGTATTCCGAGGTCAGCTCCTCGCGGCCCGCACGAAACAGGGATCAAACTCCCCTTTCGCCGACCGAATAGGCGCTTGTTCTTCATACCCGGAACAGCTAGCTGAAACATTGTGTGAACACGTGTCGTATAAACTCTGCAAACGAGGCAGAGAGTAGGCGCACGCCGTCATCGCATCCGCCCCTCTGACCCCGAGAGCTGACAGTGTCGTCCGCCCCCGCCCCCACCCTCGCGCCACCCTGCCTGTCGAATGAGAGGCGACCCACCATGCCGCTGCACGTCCCCCCGGCTCCCGCGCCCGCCCTGCGCTCTGTCCTCACGGCACTCGGTTCCCCCACCGCTGTCCGCGAGGCGCACACCCCGTCCCTGCGCAACGTCCAGGGACCGGTGTCTCCCGAACTCCCCTTGCCCGTATACGTCCTTGACCGGATCACGCCCGCCGGCGCCGCCGCCACCCGCCTCACCGGCTGGCGCTTTCTGATCCGCGGCGGCGAGCGCGCGGTGGCCGCCGCCGAGACGATGCTGACCCCCGACGGCTGGGCCTTCTCCCACTTCTTCGAGGGCCCGTACGTCACCTCCACCGAGCGCGCCCTGCGCCAGGCGGAGAACATGCAGCAGACCTTCCAGCCGCGCCTCCTGTCCGTGCCGGAGCTCTACATGCTCACGCTGTGGCTGCACGGCGACTGCGTCGCGGACAGCAGCACGGGGCACCCGCTCGCCACCGATGTGCTGGTGCCGCTGGCCCCCGCTCCGCCCGGCATCGCGGCGCACCGTCCGCACCGTGTCGCCGAACTCCTGCCCGTCCTCACCCACCGGGTGACACCCGCACCCCTGCTCGGTTCGCCCGCCTAGGCAAGCCCGGGCCCGGTTCGGCGGCAGCTCGCCGTCACGCCTCGCGCCCCGCAGCCGTCGACCCGGCTGCGGGGCACTTCGCTGCCCTGTGCGGGACACTCCGCTCTTCCGGGCTGTCCCGCGCTCGTACGAGTCGCCGGGCCCGTTTCCCCGTCCGGACTAGCCCTATCCGGCTATCCCGAACCACCCGAAGAGACAGTGCAGTTGGAGTGAACCGTCCGCACGGGTGATGCGTCATGAACCTGTGAGAAGTGCTGCTGCCAAATCCCTGCGGATCGCCGCCCGTGGGGCAACACTGGTACCAGACCGACTTGTCGACGGGGGGCGGCCATGGACAGCGTTCCGAGCCGCAGGACAGCTACGACAGCCAGCTCATACGTCACGACCCAGCGAAAGATCCCATCCATGTGCCAGCACCAGCCACCGTGTCCGACAGCCGACTCCGCCGACCGGGAAGCCGCCCTCCATGTGGCGCATCACCCGGAACAGGGGTGGAGCCTGCTGTGCAACGGCGTCGTGCTCTTCGAGGACACCGGTGAGCTCCTGCCCGACGGTCGGATCATCGCCCCGCACCGCCCCCTGGGCACGGGACAGGTGATGACGGCCGCCTGAGCCGCACGGGCGGCCTGCTGCGACAGCCGCCGCGCACGAGAGGGGCCGGCCCGGAGACGCACTCTCCGAACCGGCCCCGACGTACGCCCGGCGGCGACTACTCGTCGTAGGCGTCCAGCGGCGGACAGGAACAGACCAGGTTGCGGTCGCCGTACGCCTGGTCGATCCGGCGCACCGGCGGCCAGTACTTGTCCGCCGCCGAGACAGCGCCCGGGAAGACCGCCTCGGCACGGCTGTAGGCGTGCTCCCAGTCGCCGCCCAGCGCCGCCGCGGTGTGCGGCGCCCCGCGCAGCGGGTTGTCCTCGGCCGGCCACTCGCCGGAACCGACCTTCTCGATCTCGGCGCGGATGGCGATCATCGCCTCGCAGAACCGGTCGAGCTCCACCAGGTCCTCGGACTCGGTCGGCTCGATCATCAGCGTCCCCGCGACCGGGAACGACATCGTCGGCGCGTGGAAGCCGTAGTCGATCAGGCGCTTGGCGATGTCGTCGACGCTCACACCGGTCGCCTTGGTCAGCGGCCGGAGGTCGATGATGCACTCGTGTGCGACGAGTCCGCCCGGCCCGGTGTACAGCACCGGGTAGTGCGGCTCCAGCCGCTTGGCGATGTAGTTCGCGGACAGCACGGCGACCTGGGTGGCCCGCTTGAGGCCCTCGCCGCCCATGAGCCGGACGTACGCCCAGGAGATCGGCAGGATCCCGGCGGAACCCCAGGGCGCGGCCGAGACCGGGCCGACACCGGTCTTCGGGCCGGCCGCCGGCTGCATGGGGTGGTTCGGCAGGTACGGCGCGAGGTGCGCGCGTACGCCGACCGGTCCGACGCCGGGACCGCCGCCGCCGTGCGGGATGCAGAACGTCTTGTGCAGGTTCAGGTGCGAGACGTCGCCGCCGAAGTGCCCCGGCTTGGCCAGGCCGACCAGCGCGTTCAGGTTGGCGCCGTCGACGTACACCTGCCCGCCCGCCTCGTGCACCTGGGCGCAGATGTCGGTGACGTGCTCCTCGAAGACGCCGTGCGTGGAGGGGTACGTGATCATCAGCACGGACAGTTCGTCGCGGTACTGCTCGATCTTGGCGCGCAGGTCCTCGACATCGATCTCGCCGTCCCCGGCGGTCTTGACGACGACGACCTTCATGCCGGCCATCACGGCGCTGGCGGCGTTGGTGCCGTGCGCGGAGGACGGGATGAGGCAGACGGTGCGCTGATCGTCACCGTTGGCACGGTGGTATCCGCGTACGGCGAGCAGACCCGCCAGCTCGCCCTGCGAACCGGCGTTGGGCTGCAGCGACACGTTGTCGTACCCGGTGACCTCGGCGAGCCGCTCCTCCAGCTCACGGATGAGCGTCAGATAGCCCTGCGCCTGCTCGGCGGGCGCGAAGGGGTGCAGCTGCCCGAACTCCGGCCAGGTGACCGGCTCCATCTCGGTGGTCGCGTTGAGCTTCATCGTGCAGGAGCCCAGCGGGATCATGCCGCGGTCGAGCGCGTAGTCCCGGTCCGAGAGCCTGCGCAGGTAGCGCAGCATCGCGGTCTCGGAGCGGTACAGGTGGAAGACCGGGTGCGCGAGGTAGTCGTCGGTACGCAGCAGCGCCTCGGGCAGCGTGTCGGCGGCCGACGCGTCCAGCGCCTCGATGTCGGCCTCGACGCCGAAGGCGGTCCAGACGGCGCCCAGCTGCTTGCGCCCGGTGGTCTCGTCGCAGGCCATCGACACGTGGTCGGCGTCGACGAGGTGCAGGTTGACCCCGCCCTCGCGGGCGGCGGCCACGATCGCGGCGGCCCGGCCCGGCACCCGCGCGGTCAGCGTGTCGAAGTAGGAGCCGTGGACGACCTCCACTCCGCCGGCCTCCAGGCCCGCGGCGAGGATCGTGGCGTAGCGGTGCGTACGCCGGGCGATCGTCCTGAGCCCCTCGGGGCCGTGGTAGACCGCGTACATGCCCGCCATCACGGCGAGCAGCACCTGGGCGGTACAGATGTTGCTGGTGGCCTTCTCGCGGCGGATGTGCTGCTCACGGGTCTGCAGGGCGAGGCGGTACGCCTTGTGCCCGTCCGCGTCGACGGACACGCCGACGAGCCGGCCCGGCAGGCTGCGGGCGAACTTCTCGCGCACCGCCATGTAACCGGCGTGCGGCCCGCCGAAGCCCATCGGGACGCCGAAGCGCTGGGTGGTACCGACCGCGATGTCGGCACCGAGGTCGCCGGGCGCGGTGAGCAGGGTCAGAGCGAGCAGGTCCGCGGCGACGGTGACCACCGCGCCGAGCTCGTGCGCCTGGTCGATCAGGGGCTTGATGTCGCGTACGGCACCGGAGGCACCCGGGTACTGGACCAGTACGCCGTTGATCTCGCGGCCGGCGACGTCGGCCGGAATGCCCTCGCTCAGGTCGGCGACCACGACCTCGGCGCCGGTCGGCTCGGCGCGGGTCTCGATGACGGCGATGGTCTGCGCGAGGGTGTCCGCGTCGACGAGGAAGAGGCCCTTCTTGTTCTTGCCCATGCGCCGGGACAGCGCCATCGCCTCGGCGGCGGCGGTGCCCTCGTCGAGCAGCGAGGCGCCGGACGTCGGCAGGCCGGTCAGCTCGGCGACGACGGTCTGGAAGTTCAGCAGCGCCTCCAGGCGGCCCTGCGAGATCTCCGGCTGGTAGGGGGTGTAGGCGGTGTACCAGGCCGGGTTCTCCATGACGTTGCGCAGGATCACCGGCGGCGTGAAGGTGCCGTAGTAACCGAGGCCGATCATCGAGTCGAGCACCTCGTTGCGGTCCGCGAGGGAGCGCAGCTCGGTCAGTACCTCGGCCTCGGTGCGGGCTCCGGGCAGCTCGAGCGCGTCGGCGTTCTTGATGACGTCCGGCACCGCGGCGGCCGTCAGCTCGTCGAGCGAGCCGTATCCGACCTGCGCGAGCATCTTGGCCTGGGCCTCGTGGTCGGGCCCGATGTGGCGCTGCTCGAAGGGGATGCCCTGTTCGAGCTCGGAGAGCGGAATGCGATGGGCGGTCATTGCGGAGGCCTCCTGGTCTGACGCGACCTTCGGGGGGTACCACGACGCGGGTACCCCGACGGCCTCCCCCTCTGTCATCTCAAACCTGAGAGCTTCACCGGCCCGCCGTAGCTGACGACCCGGTTTTCACCGTCGGTGAGGACGGGAGCCGACGACACCCGCCCTGCTTTCCAGAGTGACCTCGTCCGTGCGGTACGTGTGCCTGAGAGATTCCGGGGAGGATTTGCTCCTTCGGCGCCTCCGGTCTCGCCGGAGGACTCTCCCGCACGGGGTCAGCAGCCGTTTGCCAGCCTACCAGCGAGGACAGCGCACGGGCTTTCGAGTGGCCACCTTCCTGAATGTGCTCTTTCGTAGTGCTTACGGATGAGTTTTGCGCCCACGAGGAGGGCCCGTGCAGACCGACATCGATCCGCGCAACCTGATCGGCCGCAAGGCGTTCGACCGCAAGGGCACCAAGATCGGCACGGTCGACGAGGTGTACCTCGACGACGCCACCGGGATGCCCGAGTGGGCGGCCATACGCACGGGTCTGTTCAGCCGGGACGCCTTCGTGCCGCTGGAGCCCAGCGAGGTCGTGGAGGGCACGCTCCGGGTCCCCTTCGACCGTGCCCTCATCAAGGACGCGCCCGACTTCGGTGTCGGCCGCCACCTCTCTCCGGAACAGGAACTCCAGCTCTACCACCACTACGGGCTCGACCTGGCGTCCCCTCCCCCGCCGGACCGCGACTTCGGCACGCTCGCCGGTTCGGACGAGGCCTGACCGGCCCGTCCCCCTGACACCTCCTCCGCATCCGTCCCACCCGGCACCGGCCAGGCGGCCTCCGCCGGGACCGCGGTCTGTGGCGCCCCCGCGACCAGGGGCAGCGGGTCCGCCGGCTCCAGTGCGGGATCCTCGGTCCGGAACGTCCGCACCCGCCCCGGTTGCGAGTACGGCGTCTCGAACCGCACGGTCACCCGCCCGAGTCCACTGCCCTGGACCCAGCCGTGCCCGTACTCGGCGTGCCGTACGTCGTGCCCGGCGGGCCAGCGCCGCTCGGCCGGCCGGGCCGGCTCCCCGACCGCTTCCCGCGCCCCGTCTTCCTCGGCCTGCTCCTGCGCCAGGAGCTCCCCGGCGGCGGCCTGCGCCTGTGCGAACAGGTCCTCCTGCGTGTAGTCGGCCAGCCCGGTGACCCCGACGCCCAGCAGCCGCACCCCGCCGGTCGTGTCCACCGCGTCGAGCAACCGGGCGGCGGCCTCGCGCACCACGGAGGGGTCGTCCGTGGGCCCGCGCAGCGTCTCGGACCGGGTCAGCGTGGAGAAGTCGTACCGCCGCACCTTGAGCACCACGGTCCGCCCCGAGCGCCCGGCGCCCCGCAGCCGCCGCACACACCGGTCGGCGAGCCGCCGCACCTCGGCGGCGACCCGCACGCGGTCGTGGATGTCCACCTCGTAGGTGTCCTCGACCGACACCGACTTCGCCTCCCGCTCGGCCACCACGGGCCGCTCGTCGTGCGCCAGCGCCATCGCGTACAGCGCGTGCCCGTGCGCCCTGCCCACCAGCCGCACCAGCTCGTCCTCGCCGGCCTCGGCGATCTCCTCGACCGTGGTGATCCCGGCCCGCCGCAGATGGTCCCCGGTCGCGGGCCCCACGCCGGGCAGCGTCCGCACCGGCATGGGCCCGAGCAGCGCCCGCTCGGAACCCGGCTCGATCACCACGAGGCCGTCGGGCTTGGCCTGCTCCGAGGCGATCTTGGCGAGCATCTTGGAAGCGGCGAGCCCCACCGAACCGGTCAGCCCCGTGACGGCTTTGATGTCCGCGCGCAGCTTCCCGGCCACCAGCCGCGCCGAGGTCTCGTCCCACGCCGTCCCTCCGGCTTCCAGATCGACGAACGCCTCGTCCAGGCTCAGCGGCTCCACGAGCGGCGACAGCGCCCGCAGCAGACCCATCACCTGCTCGCTGACCTGCCGGTAGAGCTCGAAGCGCGGCACGAGATAGGCGGCGTGGGGTGCGAGCCTGCGCGCCTGCGCCATGGGCATCGCCGAGTGCACGCCGAACACCCGCGCCTCGTACGATGCGGTCGCCACCACACCACGTACACCCAGCCCGCCCACGACCACGGCCTTTCCGCGCAGGCTCGGCTTGGCCGCCTGCTCGGCCGAGGCGTAGAAGGCATCCATGTCGAGATGCAGGATCGTGGGCGTGGTTCTCACGTGTCCGATGCTGCCCTACGCCACTGACAATGCCTCGTCGAGCTGGGGGCAACCGCCGAAGGCGCCGTCCGTCGCCGGAGCACGGGCGGGACCGGGTGACGTCAGACCGCTCGGTTGCGCCGCCGGGCCAGTTCGTCCGCCGGGTTCTGTCCGACGAGGGTCTCGCCGGTGTCCACCCGCTCGCCGTGCAGCTGCGACAGCGCAGCCTCCACGTCCCGCCAGACGACCCCCACGGCGATCCCGAAGACGCCCTGGCCTCCCTGGAGCAGCGCGTGCACCTCGTCCGGGGAGGTGCACTCGTAGACCGTCGCGCCGTCGCTCATCAGCGTCATCCGCTCCAGGTCCCGGAACCCGCGCTCACGCAGGTGCTGAACCGTGGTGCGGATGTTCTGCAAGGACACGCCCGTGTCGAGGAACCGCTTGACGATCTTCAGGACCACGACGTCCCGGAAGCTGTAGAGACGCTGCGTCCCCGAGCCGTGGGCCGGTCGCACACTCGGCTCGACCAGGCCGGTGCGCGCCCAGTAGTCCAGCTGCCGATAGGTGATACCCGCCGCCGCACACGCCGTGGGGCCGCGATACCCGATCTCCGCGGAATCCGCCTCTCCGTCCGGCACCGGTGTCGGCCGCTGTGGAGCGGGGCCGGCTGCGTTGCCGTGAAGCGGGTACGGGCCGCTCTCCCCCAGACTGCGTCCGGGGGCACCCCCAGCCGTACCGTCGCCGCTGCTTCTCACGCCGACCTCCGTCCTTGAACTGCCTTCTCGACGGTAGGCAGTCGCCCGGGGCGCGTCAACGATCGCCACACTCGCCACGCCGGGTGATAATCACCCTAGGAGTGGTTTACCGTGCCCCACCGCGGGGAAAGGCTAGCCGAATGCGCTCCGTAGGGGCCGTAGAACGCGTCACCGGCCTGCGGCATGTGCCGGTCGCGGCTCTCGCCGTTCGGGGGCATCACTGGCTGTTGGTCCCGAAGTCCTCGGGAGAGATCTGGTCGAGGAACTCGCGGAACTTCTCCACTTCGTCCTCCTGCTCGTCCGGGATCGCGATACCCGCATCGTCGAGCACACCGTCGCTGCCGTAGATCGGCGTCCCGGTGCGCAGCGCGAGCGCTATGGCGTCGGACGGCCGCGCACTCACCTCGACCCCGCTGGCGAACACCAGCTCGGCATAGAAGACGCCCTCACGCAGATCCGTGATGCGCACTTCGGTGAGCTCCTGGCCGACGGCCTCCAGCACGTCCTTGAACAGGTCGTGGGTCAGCGGTCGCGCGGGGGCCATGCCCTGCTGCGCGAAGGCGATGGCCGTCGCCTCCCCCGGCCCGATCCAGATGGGGAGGTAACGGTCGCCTCCCACTTCGCGCAGGAGCACGATCGGTTGGTTGGAGGGCATTTCGACCCGGACACCTACGACATCGAGCTCGTTCACACAGTAACCCTAGGCCGTGCCCGGGACGTTTGGGTAGTCGGGCACAGAACGGGTGGACGATCCGCCACCGGCGAACGCCCCGCTCAGGGAAGTCGAACACCCAGCGCGGTCTGCACCAGAGCGGCATGGAGCTTCGCCGTGAGCCCCGCCAGCTCCTTCGTACGGGCCTCGGCATGAGCCCTGGTCTGCGGGTTGCGGTGGCGCCGCAGCGGGGACACCACCTGGTCGACGAGACCGGCCTCACGGTCGGCGGCAGCCTTCATCGCACGCAGGTGCCTTGGCTCGATCCCGAAGCGCCCCAGTTCGACCACGAGCGCGGCGACAGTGAGCGTCTCGGCGTCATAGCCGCCGTCCGGCAGTGGAGTGACGAGCCCGTAGGACTCCCACTCCGCGAGCTCCGGCTCACCGATCCCGACGGCGGCCAGCAGCTCGTCGCGGCCGATGCGCGCCGCCGTGGGCGGCTCCGGCTCGACGAAGAGCTCTCCGAGCCGTTCACCGTCGCCGACGTCGCGCTGACGCCCCAGGGCGGGCAGGCGTACGTCCTCGCCGCGCTCCAGCGCGTCCAGGTGCTCCCGGATGACCTTCAGCGGCAGATAGTGGTCGCGCTGCATCCGCAGGACGTGCCCGAGGCGCTCGACGTCGTGTGCACTGAACTTGCGATACCCCGACGGGGTCCGCTGCGGCTCGATCAACCCCTCCGTCTCCAGGAACCTGATCTTGGAGACGGTCACTTCGGGGAACTCGTCGCGCAGCACGTTCAGCACCGCGCCGATGCTCATCATGTCCGCGGCGGCGGTACCGCTGCCGGCACCGCCGCTCGGTGTGTGAAGCATGGACCTTCCCTGGGTCCCCCCGGACGGAGTTCGGGCGGTCAGATACTTCGCTGGCTCGCGTAGAAGACCAGCCGGTACTTGCCGATCTGCACCTCGTCACCGTTGGACAGGGCGACCTGGTCGATCCGCTCCCGGTTGACATACGTGCCGTTGAGGCTGCCGACGTCGGCCACCGTGAACGAGCCGTCCGCGGCGCGACGGAACTCCACGTGGCGACGCGACACCGTCACGTCGTCCAGGAAGATGTCGCTCTGCGGATGACGCCCCGCCGTCGTCAGCTCACCGTCCAGGAGGAAGCGGCTGCCCGAGTTCGGGCCGCGGCGCACCACGAGGAGCGCCGAGCCGAGCGGCAGCGCGTCGACGGCCGCCTGCGCCTCCGGGGAGAGCGCGGGCGACTGCGTCTGGCCCGTCACCTCGGAGTCGTAGGCCTCGAGGCCGGAGATGGAGATCGTCGAGGTCGTCTCGGACGGACGCTCCGCGGGAGAACCGCCCCGCAGGGGCGCACCGCAGTTGGAGCAGAAGCGGCTGTTCTCCGCGTTGCGGTTGCCGCACCTCGTGCAAACCAGGGCCGACATGGACGGGTCCTCCTGCCGCGGCTGCCCCCCAGGGGCGGGTGACGCGTACGGGCCGGAGGCGTACCCCCCGCCCGTACCCGAGGTCGACGGATCCCCGAAACCTATGGGGCCGGACGCGGCAGGGTCAACAGACCGCGCGCCCTGGCCACCGGACATGTCACCGCCCGGACCAGCGACCTGGTCCCGGAACAGCGGGCGGTCACCGCTCTGCGCCTCCCCGTCCGCGGGGCGCGGTGCACGGTGGCGGGCAGTCGCGTTGTCGCTGCCCTCTCGTGCGCTCTTGCCGAACAACTTCGCAAACAACTTCACGGGCGATTCCCCTTGACCGAAACAGACCCGCCCGTGGGGCAGGACGAACCCTGATTGAACACACCGGTCGACCCGGACATCCTCACAACGTCCGTATCCACCTGACAGTTTCCACCACGCACCACCCAATCGGTGCGCCGACCCCCCGCAACCTCATGCCCTGACCCGTGAGCCCCCATGCGCCGGGGGCTCACGGGGAGGACGACCGAGCGTAGTCAGGCCGCTCCACCGCTCGCAAGGCGTCCACAACGATCTTCGTCGAGCGTTCCACCGTGACGGTGGCCTGCTCCTTCTCCAGCGTCTGCACCACACCTCCGGGGATGTTGAGCGCCGGCTCCAGGTCCTGCGGCTTGCCGATGACCTTGAAACGATAAGGCTGTTTGATCTTGTTCCCGTCGACGCTCACTCCGCCGCCGGAATCCGTCAGATAGGTGTCGGCGACCACCCGCACGCCGTTGACCTGGATCGCCTCCGCCCCGGCCGCACGCAACTCCTGGATCGCGTCGAGCAGCATGTCCGCCTGGACCGTCCCCTTCGTGTCGTCGACGGTCACCGTGATTCCGGGTCCCTGCGCCGCCACCGTGCCCGCGAGAATGCCGAGTTGCTTCTCCTTCTCGACCGTCTGCCTACGAGCCTCCTCGGCCTGGTTCGAACTGTTCCGCAACTCGGTGCGCTGGTCCTCCAGCCCCTGCTTCTCGTCCTCAAGACGCTGCGTACGGTCGTCGAGTTCATCCAGGATGCGTACGAGGTCTTCCTGACGGGCACCCCGCAGGGCGCTGCCACTGTCACTGTTGGACGCCACCTGCACGGCCAGGCCGAACCCGAGGCCGAACAGCAGCAGCGCCACGATGAGTTGGGCGCGGGTCACCCGGGGCGGCCACAGCCCCTTGGCCAGCCTCTGACGGCCGGTCAGCGGGGGGTCTTCCTTCGTCCGCTCCTCCTGGACCGTCTCCGGCCCGGGAGGCGTCGGCGCCGCCGGGACCTCCTCGGGCAGTTCCCTGCGCAGGCGGTGCTCCGAACTCTCGGGCGGGCCGGAATTCTTGGGTGTCTTGTCCTCGTCGCTCATCGGCCTCACGCCCGGAAGACGTGCCGGCGGATGGCCGCGGCGTTGGAGAAGATCCGGATGCCCAGGACGACCACCACGCCCGTGGAGAGCTGGGCGCCGACGCCCAACTTGTCGCCCAGGAAGACGATCAGCGCGGCCACGACCACGTTCGACAGGAAGGAGACCACGAAGACCTTGTCGTCGAAGATGCCGTCGAGCATCGCGCGCAAACCACCGAACACGGCGTCGAGCGCCGCCACGACGGCGATCGGAAGGTAAGGCTCGACGACGGCCGGGACCTCGGGCCGGACCAACAGTCCAGCCACGACTCCCACGACGAGGCCCAGTACGGCGATCACGATGTGCCCTTCTCTGTGCTCGGCTCTGCTGTTCGTACGATCACACTCGTTGCCGCGGGCAGCCGGAGGTCATCCTCTACGGAAATACCGGTCCGGATGTCGAAGTTCTCCTGCAACGCGTGCAGATACAGCCCGTCCGCGCTGTTCTGGAACTTCGTGCTCAGCCGGTTGCCGTCCCCCACGGCGAGCACCGTGTACGGCGGCACGAGCGGCTTGTTGTCGACCAGTATCGCGTCACCCGCGGCGCGGATCGCCGACAGCGCCGTCAGCCGTTGCCCGTTGATGGAGATGGCCTCGGCACCCGACTGCCACAGGCCGTTGACGACGCGCTGCATGTCCCGGTCCCGCACGCGTCCCGTGTCGGAGAAGTCGGACGTCTCGCGCGGATCGCCGTTGCCGCCCGAGGAGGCGTCCTTTGCATCGTTCACGACCAGCTTCACGCCGGGTCCGTGCACCGCGGTGGCACCCGACAGGATGCCCACCAGGTCGGCCTGGTCGCCGCCCCCGTCCTTCTTCAGCGCCTCGCGCTGCCGGGCGCTCACATCGTCACGCAGGGTGTCGACGGCGTCTTCCAGCTTGTCGGCGGTCGCCGTTTCGCTCTCGATGCGGTCGATGAGTTCCTGGCGCTCCTTGGCGACCACGGGGGCAGCCACGCGGGCCTGCGCCGCACCGACCGTGACGACCAGTCCCGCCAGCACCAGACCCGCTGCGAGACCCAGCTTCGCCCGCAGCGTCTTCGGCATGCCGCCGGCGCCGTCGGACTTCTCCCGCGCGGCCGCCTCGGCGTAGCCGTCGTCGAGGCTGTGATCCATGACGTTGGTGAGCAGCGACATGGAGGCATCCGGACGCGCGGGTCGCGTGGGGGTGCTCCGAACGGGGTGCTGCTGCGGCATGCCGCACATCGTCGCACGTCGCGACGGCTACCTCCGAATGGCCCCACCGGCGTGCCGGACAGGCCCCCTTGGAGGCACTTGTCCGGCACGCCCCTCGGCTCAGCGCCCCGCGCTGTCCACGATCGCCGCCCACTCGTCGAGCAGGGCCTGGGCCGACGCGTCGTCGGGGCCCTCGGCCCACAGATGCGTCACCGCCTCCGCGGGATCGGGAAGCACCATCACCCAGCGGCCGTCCGCCTCCACGACCCGCACACCGTCGGTCGTGTCGACCGAGCGATCGCCTGCCGCCTCCACGACCCGCCGCATGACGAGCCCCTTGACGGCCCACGGAGTGGCGAGGTCACGCTTGAGCACGTGCGCCTTCGGGATCCGCGCGTCGATCTGGCTGAGCGTGAGCTGCGTACGCGCCACCAGCCCGAGGAGCCGGACGAAGGCGGCGGTGCCGTCGAAGACACTGCTGAACTCCGGGATGATGAAGCCGCCGCGGCCGTCACCGCCGAAGATCGTCGTCTCGTCGCGGCCGACCCGGGTCAGGTCGTCGGGCGACGTCGTCGTCCACTCGACCTGCGTCCCGTGGTAGGCCGCCACCTGTTCGGCGATCCGCGTGGTGGTCACCGGCAGCGCCACCCGCCCGCTGCGCCGCTCCGCGGCCACCAGGTCCAGGAGGACGAGCAGGGCCCGGTCGTCCTCGACGATCCGCCCCTTCTCGTCGACGAGCGAGAGACGCTCGCCGACCGGGTCGAAACGCACGCCGAACGCGGCTCGCGCGGACGCCACGATCTCGCCGAGCCGCACCAGCCCGGAGCGGCGCGTCTCCGCCGTCTCCGTGGGCCTCGACTCGTCGAGACCGGGGTTGATGGTCAGCGCGTCGACGCCCAGCTTGCCGAGCAGGCTGGGCAGCACGAGCCCGGCACTGCCGTTCGAGGCGTCCACGACGACCTTCAGCCCGGCCTCTGCGATACCGGTGGTGTCGACGTTCCGCAGGAGGGAGCCCGTGTACGAGTCGTAGACACTGGCCGGGAAGTGCAGATCGCCGATCTCGCCCGGGAACGCGCGCCGGTACTCCTGCCGTGCGAACACCCGGTCCAGCTTCCGCTGGCTCGCCTGGGAGAGGTCGGCGCCATCACCGTCGAGGAACATGATGTCGACCGAGTCCGGTACACCGGGCGAGGTCCGGATCATGATGCCGCCGGCGCTGCCCCTGGCGGTCTGCTGCCGGGCCACCGGCAGCGGTACGTTCTCCAGGTCGCGTACGTCGATGGCGCTGGCCTGCAGCGCCGAGATGACCGCGCGCTTCAGCGCGCGCGCACCACGGGAGTGGTCACGGGCCGTGGTGACGGTGGCCCCCTTCTTGAGGGTCGTCGCGTACGCCCCCGCGAGGCGCACGGCGAGCTCCGGGGTGATCTCCACGTTGAGGATGCCGGAGACACCGCGGGCGCCGAACAGATGCGCCTGCCCGCGCGACTCCCAGATCACCGAGGTGTTGACGAAGGCGCCGGCCTCGATCGTCTTGAAGGGGTAGACGCGTACGTTCCCCTGGATGATCGATTCTTCACCGACGAGGCACTCGTCACCGATGACTGCGCCGTCCTCGATCCGCGCGGCGCGCATGATGTCGGTGTTCTTCCCGACCACGCAGCCGCGCAGGTTGCTGTGCTGCCCGATGTACACGTTGTCGTGGACGACGGCCCTGTGCAGGAAGGCGCCGCTCTTGACGACGACGTTGGAGCCGACGACGGTGTGCTCGCGGATCTCCGCGTCCGCTTCCACCTTGGCGTAGTCGCCGATGTAGAGCGGGCCCCTGAGCACGGCGTCGGGATGCACCTCGGCACCCTCGGCCACCCACACGCCCGGGGAGATCTCGAAGCCGTCGATCTCGACGTCGACCTTGCGCTCCAGGACGTCGGCCTGCGCCTTCACGTAGCTCTCGTGGGTGCCGACGTCCTCCCAGTAGCCCTCGGCGATGTAGCCGTAGATGGGCTTGCCTTCCTTCATCAGCTGAGGGAAGACGTCACCGGACCAGTCGACGGAGACGTCGGCCTCGACGTAGTCGAAGACCTCGGGCTCCATGACGTAGATACCCGTGTTCACCGTGTCGGAGAAGACCTGGCCCCAGGTCGGCTTCTCGAGGAAGCGCTCGACCTTGCCCTCCTCGTCCACGATGGTGATGCCGAACTCCAGCGGGTTCGGCACCCGGGTCAGGCAGACGGTGACCAGCCCGCCCTTCTCCTTGTGGAAGTTGATCAGGTCGGTGAGGTCGAAGTCGGTCAGCGCATCGCCGGAGATGACGAGGAAGGTGTCGTCCTTCAGCGCTTCCTCGGCGTTCTTGACGCTCCCGGCGGTACCGAGTGGCTTCTCCTCGTTGGCATAGGTGAGCTCCATCCCGAGCTCTTCGCCGTCCCCGAAGTAGTTCTTGACCAGCGAGGCCAGGAACTGGACGGTAACAACGGTCTCACTGAGCCCATGCCTTTTGAGCAGCCGAAGCACGTGCTCCATGATCGGGCGGTTCGCCACGGGCAGGAGCGGCTTGGGCATGCTTGAGGTCATAGGGCGAAGGCGTGTGCCTTCGCCTCCGGCCATCACGACGGCCTTCATGTCGGAAGCGTCCTCCTTGAAGAGACGGTCATGCCGACTTCACCCGTCCAAATTGTCCCGCACATTCCGTCGGCGGGCCAACGAGCACTTCAGCCGCGCAATGGGCGAGCTCAATCGGCCATGGTGTCCGCCGTGACAAGACGGCGGACCTGAACCACGTAGAGGACTCCTGCCCACCAGTAGAGGGTTGTACCCCATCCGGTGAATGCCCATCCGAAAATAGCTCCGAGTGACGCGATCCAGCCGTCTGCGTCACTGAGCAGCAGCAACGGGAAGGCATACATCAGGTTGAAGGTCGCCGCCTTCCCGAGAAAGTTGACCTGCGGCGGCGGATAGCCGTGGCGCCTGAGGATGCCCACCATGACCAGCAGGACCAGCTCGCGCGCCAGCAGTACGGCCGTCACCCAGAGGGGAAGGATTTCCCGCCAGGTGAGGCCGACCAGGGTGGACAGGATGTAGAGCCGGTCGGCGGCGGGGTCGAGCAGCCGGCCGAGGCTGCTGATCTGGTTCCAGCGCCTGGCGAGCTTCCCGTCCAGGTAGTCGCTGATACCGCTGAACATGAGCACCAGGAGGGCCCATAGGTCGCTCTTTGGTCCCCCGAACTCGGGCCAGAGGATCAGCCACAGGAAGACGGGCACGCCGACGAGACGCGCCATGCTGAGGATGTTCGGGATGGTGAGGACCCGGTCTGTCTGGACGCGGGTCTCCTGGACCTCCACCCGGGGGCCTCCTGTGGGAACGAGCCGACGATGCTCCCTGACCTTACCCGCAGCACTCATGGCATGAAGCGGAGGGGTGCGGGCGTCACCGGAAAACAAAAAAGCTCCGGCTCCTGGGCGAAATGCCCAGGAGCCGGAGCTCTAAAAGAAGTTCGGCGGCGTCCTACTCTCCCACAGGGTCCCCCCTGCAGTACCATCGGCGCTGTAAGGCTTAGCTTCCGGGTTCGGAATGTAACCGGGCGTTTCCCTCACGCTATGACCACCGAAACACTATGAA
>NZ_JBWJAQ010000033.1:0-54447 GCF_056387915.1 Streptomyces sp. GLSS-08 | reverse complement strand
GGGGGTCCAGCGCCCCGTCCGTCGGGGCCGGCCTGCGCGCCGACGGCGTGCCGTCCGGCGGTGCCGCCGCCCGGCCGCGTCGCGCCGCCGGGCGTGTGCCGCCAGCCGCGGGCCCGGCTCCCGGCGCGCGGACGCAGGGCCAGGGCGGTGGCCGCCGAGGCGGCGATCGGCACCAGGGAGAGCAGCGTCAGGGCGGCCGGCAGCGGCAGCGGGCGGTCCGCCGCGAGGAAGTCCGCCGCGGCGCCGTCGAACGGCATGCCGGTCAGGTCGCCGCGCAGGTGCAGGAAGAGCAGCAGGGCGAGCGTCGAGCCGAGGGTGGTCGCCAGCGCCGTGGTGGTGGCGGAGATCGCCGTCAGCCGGCCGGGGCCGAGGCCGATCGCCGAGAGGCCGGGACGCGGCCGGGTCCCGGGGTCGGTGCGGGCGACGGCGACGGCGAAGTACACCGTGGCGGCCAGGGGAGCGGCGCACCAGGCCAGGCGCAGCACCGAGGCGGTGGAGGCTTCCGGGTGCGTCATCGCGTGTCCCAGCGTGCACAGCAGCAGGAAGCCGGTGCCCGCCGAGGCCGCGGCGACGAGCAGCCGGCGGAGCTGGACGAGGGGCTGCCCCGCGCGGGCTAGACGGAGAGCGAGCACGCGGCCCGGCCTTCCGGCTCGGTGACGGGCGGGAGGTGGACGGTGTGCACGCGCCGTCCGTCGAGCAGCGACACCGTTCGGTCGGCGAGGGCCGCGGTGTCCGCGTCGTGCGTGGCGAGGACCACCGTGATGCCGTGCGAGCGGGCCGCCGTGGTGAGCGTGCGCAGGACCTGGGCGCGGTCGGCGCGGTGCAGCGAGGCCGTCGGCTCGTCGGCGAAGAGGACGGTGGGCGCCGCGACCAGGGCGCGGGCGACGACCACGCGCTGACGCTCGGCCTGCGGGAGGGCGTGGGGCCGCTTGCGGGCGCAGTCGCCGATGTCGAGGCGCCCCAGCCATTCGAGCGCGGCGGTCTTGGCGGCGCGGCGCGGGGTGCCGCGCAGCATCAGGGGGAGTGCGGCGTTCTCCCAGGCGTTCAGTTCCGGTACGAGGACCGGCGCCGGGTCGATCCAGCCGAAGCGGTCGCGGCGCAGCCGCTCCCGGGTGAGCGGCCCCATGGTGTGGACGGGGGTGCTGTTGAACCAGACCTCGCCGTGCTCGGGCAGCAGCTGCCCGGACAGGCATCGCAGAAGGGTCGTCTTGCCGCTGCCGCGCGGACCGCTGACGGCGAGGATCTCGCCCTCCCGGACGCCGAGCGAGACGCCGCTGAGCGCGGGCGAGCCGTTGTGCTTGACGTGCAGGGCGCGTGCCCAGAGCACGTCGTTGTCCGGCGGGGCCACCATCGCGTACACCTCGGTTCGGATCTGATTTGCGCTGCCCGGCGCCCTCGGGGAAGAGCCGGTGCGCTCCGGTGCCGGCCGGCGTGGGAGCGCGCCTGAACGTCCTCGGGGTCGCCCGGTCCCCCGCTCGGGGGAACGAAGGCAGGGCCGATCGGTCACTGGCACGCTAGGGATCCGGGGGCGCTGGGCCGGACAGCACGCGGCCCCGGGCCGCCCTTTCTCACTCGAACGGGCGGCACCGGGGCCGGTATTGATCATCCAGAAGGAAGATCAGGAAGATCTGCGAGGATCAAGAAGATCTCTGCGGATCCGGATGATCAGAGCTTCGTCCACGCCTCCGTCAGGACCTGACGGATGATCCCCTCGATCTCGTCGAAGGTCGACTGGTCGGAGATCAGCGGCGGCGACAGCTGGATGACCGGGTCCCCGCGGTCGTCGGCGCGGCAGTAGAGGCCGTACTCGTAGAGCTTCTTCGAGACGAAGCCGTAGAGCACGCGCTCCGACTCCTCGTCCGTGAAGGTCTCCTTGGTGGCCTTGTCCTTCACCAGCTCGATGCCGTAGAAGAAGCCGTTGCCGCGGACGTCGCCGACGATCGGCAGGTCGTGCAGCTTCTGGAGGGTGGTGAGGAACGCGCTCTCGTTGTCCAGCACGTGCTGGTTGAGGCCCTCGCGCTCGAACAGGTCGAGGTTGGCGACGCCGACGGCCGCGGAGACCGGGTGGCCGCCGAAGGTGTAGCCGTGCAGGAAGGTGTTGTCACCCTTGTAGAACGGCTCGGCGATGCGGTCCGAGACGATGCAGGCGCCGATCGGGGAGTAGCCCGAGGTCATGCCCTTGGCGCAGGTGATCATGTCCGGCACGTAGCCGAACTTGTCGCAGGCGAACATCGTGCCGAGACGGCCGAAGGCGCAGATGACCTCGTCCGAGACGAGCAGCACGTCGTACTGGTCGCAGATCTCGCGTACGCGCTGGAAGTACCCGGGCGGCGGCGGGAAGCAGCCGCCGGCGTTCTGCACCGGCTCCAGGAAGACGGCCGCGACCGTCTCCGGGCCCTCGAAGAGGATCTGCTGCTCGATCTGGTCGGCGGCCCAGCGGCCGAAGGCCTCGGGGTCGTCGCCGAAGAGCGGGGCGCGGTAGATGTTGGTGTTCGGCACCTTGTGCGCGCCGGGGACCAGCGGCTCGAAGGGGGCCTTCAGGGCGGGCAGGCCGGTGATGGACAGGGCGCCCTGCGGGGTGCCGTGGTAGGCGACCGCGCGCGAGATGACCTTGTACTTGGTCGGCTTGCCCTGGAGCTTGAAGTACTGCTTGGCGAGCTTCCAGGCGGTCTCGACGGCCTCGCCGCCACCGGTGGTGAAGAAGACCTTGTTCAGGTCGCCCGGCGCGTAGTTCGCGAGGCGCTCGGCGAGCTCGACGGCCTTCGGGTGGGCGTAGGACCACACGGGGAAGAAGGCCAGCTCCTGCGCCTGCTTGAACGCCGTCTCCGCCAGCTCGGTGCGGCCGTGGCCCGCCTGGACCACGAACAGGCCGGACAGGCCGTCGAGGTAGCGCTTGCCCTTGTCGTCGTAGATGTAGGTGCCCTCGCCACGCACGATGGTGGGAACGGGCGCGTTCTCGTACGAGGACATGCGGGTGAAGTGCATCCACAGGTGGTCGTACGCGGTTCGGCTGAGGTCCTTGCTCACGGCTATCGGGTTCCCCACATGTAGGTCTGCTTCTTGAGCTTCAGGTAGACGAAGCTCTCGGTGGAGCGCACGCCGGGGAGGGCCCGGATGCGTTTGTTGATGACGTCCAGCAGGTGGTCGTCGTCCTCGCAGACGATCTCGGCGAGGATGTCGAACGAGCCCGCGGTCATCACCACGTACTCGACTTCCGACATGGCCGTCAGCGCGTCCGCCACCGGGTCGAGATCGCCCTCGACGTTCACACCGACCATCGCCTGCCTGCGGAAACCCACGGTGAGCGGGTCCGTGACGGCGACGATCTGCATGACGCCCTGGTCGAGCAGCTTCTGGACGCGCTGGCGCACGGCCGCCTCGGAGAGGCCGACGGCCTTGCCGATCGCGGCGTACGGACGCCGTCCGTCCTGCTGGAGCTGTTCGATGATGGCGAGGGAGACGGCATCCAGCTGGGGACTGCCGTTCCTGGACTCCCGAGAGTCCCTGGGGTCTGCGCTTCGACTGGCCACGCACTCACTCTGCACGACGTCTCGACAGTTCCGCAAGGTTGCAGCGATGAAATTCGTTGTTTACGAGGACATGGCTTGCGGATTTCGCAGATCTGAAGGGATCGGGGGTGTTGAAAACGTGGACACACGGATTAGGGTGGGTGTCTCAGTGATTGGACACCCGACAGGAGGGCCGGCAGTGAGCACCGAGCTGCGTCGTCTGCGCAACTACATCGACGGAGAATTCCGTGACGCCGCCGACGGACGGACCACCGAGGTGGTCAACCCCGCGACCGGCGAGGCGTACGCGACCGCGCCGCTGTCCGGGCAGGCGGACGTCGACGCCGCGATGGCGGCGGCCGCCGCGGCCTTCCCGGCCTGGCGCGACCAGACCCCGGCCGAGCGGCAGAAGGCCCTCCTCAAGATCGCGGACGCGTTCGAGGAGCGGGCGGAGGACCTGATCGCGGCCGAGGTGGAGAACACCGGCAAGCCGATCGGACTGACCCGGTCCGAGGAGATCCCGCCGATGGTGGACCAGATCCGCTTCTTCGCGGGCGCGGCCCGGATGCTGGAGGGGCGGAGCGCCGGCGAGTACATGGAGGGTCTGACCTCGATCGTCCGCCGTGAGCCCATCGGCGTCTGCGCGCAGGTCGCGCCGTGGAACTACCCGATGATGATGGCCGTCTGGAAGTTCGCCCCGGCGCTCGCCGCGGGCAACACGGTCGTCCTCAAGCCGTCCGACACGACGCCCGCCTCCACGGTCCTGATCGCCGACATCGTCGGTTCGATCCTGCCCAAGGGTGTCTTCAACGTCATCTGCGGCGACCGCGACACCGGCCGCGCGATGGTCGAGCACCCGACCCCGGCGATGGCGTCCATCACCGGTTCCGTGCGCGCCGGCATGTCGGTCGCCGAGTCGGCCGCCAAGGACCTCAAGCGGGTCCACCTGGAGCTGGGCGGCAAGGCCCCCGTCGTCGTCTTCGAGGACACCGACATCGCCAAGGCCGTCGAGGACATCTCGGTGGCGGGCTTCTTCAACGCCGGGCAGGACTGTACGGCCGCCACGCGCGTCCTGGTCCAGGAGGGCATCCACGACGAGTTCGTGGCCGCGCTCGCCAAGGCCGCCGCCGACACCAAGACCGGGCAGCCGGACGACGAGGACGTGCTGTACGGGCCGCTCAACAACCCCAACCAGCTCAAGCAGGTGTCCGGCTTCATCGAGCGCCTGCCCGCCCACGCCAAGGTCGAGGCCGGTGGCCACCAGGTCGGCGAGAAGGGCTACTTCTACGCCCCGACCGTCGTCTCCGGTCTGCGGCAGGACGACGAGATCATCCAGAACGAGGTCTTCGGCCCGGTCATCACCGTGCAGTCGTTCTCGGACGAGAAGCAGGCCGTCGAGTGGGCGAACGGCGTGGACTACGCCCTCGCCTCCTCCGTCTGGACCAAGGACCACGGCCGCGCCATGCGCCTGTCCAAGGCCCTCGACTTCGGCTGCGTGTGGATCAACACCCACATCCCGCTGGTCGCCGAGATGCCCCACGGCGGCTTCAAGAAGTCCGGCTACGGCAAGGACCTCTCCGGGTACGGCTTCGAGGACTACACGCGCATCAAGCACGTGATGACGTCGCTGGACGCGTAGTCCGCAGGCACGCGGCCCCGGGCGGAACTCCCGTCCGGGGCCGCGGTGTTCCCGGGGTGCGGGTGCGGGTGCGGGTGCGGGTACGGGTACGGGTGCGGGTGCGGGGGCACCGTGCCGCGCCCCGCCCGAAGTCCCACGAACGCAGGGGCGGTCGACAGGGTGTCGGCCCCGTGTGCGATCGCTCGACGCTGCGTCCATTGTCCGCCCCGAGTATCCGGCGGCATGCTGCCCGGGTGCCCGCGCCCCGGAAGTCCCCGTCCCCGTCCCGCCGTTCCCTGCTGAGCGCGCTCGGCGGTGGTGCCGCGCTCGGTGCGCTGGCCGGGTGCGGGGTCCCGGCCGCGTACGTGGCGCCGGGCGAGCGTGCCGGAGTCGACCTCTCCGCCCGCGACAAGCGCTTGACCTGGGCGAACTGGCCCCTCTACATCGACACCGACGACACGGACACGGCGCGGCGGCCCACGCTGGACGCCTTCGAGAAGCGCACCGGGATCACGGTCGACTACGTCGAGGAGATCAACGACAACGACGAGTTCTTCGGCAAGGTCAGCCCTTCCCTGATGAACCATCAGCGGACGGGGCGCGACCTGATCGTCGTCAGCGACTGGATGTGCGCGCGCTTCGTCCGGCTCGGCTGGGTCCAGGAGATGGACCGGGCCAACCAGCCGAACGTCACCAAGTACCTCGACCCGCTGCTGAGTTCACCGTCCTTCGACCCGGGACGCAGATCCACCGTGCCGTGGCAGTCGGGCATCACCGGCATCGCGTACAACCGGCGCCGGGTGGGCCGTGAGATCGCCCGGGTCTCCGACCTGTGGGCGGACGACCTCAAGGGCCGGGTCACACTCCTCTCCGGTCTCGACGAGGCGTTCGCTCTGCTGATGCAGGGCAACGGCGTCGACATCACCCGGTGGACGGCGGACGACTTCCACACCGTGTGCGACCAGGTCGACGAGCACGTGCGCGACGGCCGGATCCGGCGCTTCACCGGCAACGACTACGTCAAGGATCTCGCCGGCGGCGACGTGCTCGCCTGCCAGGCGTACTCCGGTGACGTGATCCAGCTCCAGGCCGACGACCCCGACATCCGCTTCGTGGTGCCGGAGGAGGGCGCCGAGCTGTGGGCGGAGTCCCTGATGATCCCGAACCTGGCCGGTCACAAGGCGAACGCGGAGAAGCTCGTCGACCACTACTACGACCCCGAGGTCGCCGCCGAACTCGCCGCGTGGGTCAACTACGTCTGCCCGGTTCCGGCCGCCCGGGACGTCCTCGCCTCCGCCAAGGACAAGGACACCGCGGCCCTGGCCGAGGACCCGCTGATCTTCCCGGACGCCACCATGCGCGGGCGCCTCGCGATCGCCCGCGACATCACGTCGGCGGAACGCCCCGAGTTCGCGAAGCGATGGAACGCGATCGCGGGGCTGTGACCGCCCGCCCGCGACCGGCCGCCCACCTCCGGCCGCCCACCTCCGGCCGCCCGCGACCGCCCAAAGCCGTCGCGTCAGCCGGCCGTCTCGACGTACGACGCCAGATGGGCCAGCGAGGAGCGGATGCCGGCCTCGTGGTCCGACCGGTCGATGCCGGGCGGCACGTCCGCGGCGGTGACGGTCACCTCCGTCCCGTCACCCGTGGCGGCGAGGTGCCACGTCATCGTCATGGTGCCCGCGTACGACGGGTCGTCGGCCTCGAACACCACCCGCTGCACCACCCGCTCCGGGGGCGCCAGCTCGGCGAATCCGACGTCGACGACATCCGTCGCCCGGGACGTCTTGCCCTGGCCGGCGCCGGGCTCGAGATAGGTGAGGACCATCCGGAAGCCGCCCCCGGGCCGGGGGTCCCACCGCTCGATCCGCCCCCGCATGCCGTCCGGCGGCAGCCAGGCCTCCAGCGACTCCCGGTCGAGGAGTGCGGCGTACACGGCGGACGGTGGTGCCACGATCACCCGGGTGACCCGGTCGGTCCTGCGCATGTCCCGATCCTAGAGCCGACAGGCGCCGGCTCGGGGGCGTGGCCGCCGTGGCGGAGGGAACAACACCGGGCGTCACCCGCGGCCGCTCACCGCTTCAGCGCCGCCCGCCCGATCCGTTCCGCGACGGGATTCATCGCCTCGCCCTTCGCGTCCGTGGAGTTGACCGAGTAGACCAGCGTGCGGGAGAGGTCGCGGGTGGCGGCGATCAGCGAGCTGTAGCCGTGACGGGCGCCCGACTTGAGCCAGTAGACCGTGCCCTCGTACTCGAAGCGCTGGAGCCCGGCGCTCATGTCGGCGCCCTCGACGTCCGCGGGGACCGTGAACATCTCCTCGAGCTGCGGCCGGGGGACCAGGTCGCCCCGGAAGAGGTGGGTGATCAGGCGCTCCAGGTCGGCCGTCGTCGAGATCATGTCGCCCGCCGCCCGGCGGTCGGCCTGGTTCCAGTCCGTGACGTCCACGAACCGGGTCGTGCCGTCCGTCCCCCGGACCGTTTGGTAGCCGCGGTTGTGCGGGCCGCGGATCCGGGGGTCGGTACCGGGGAAGTACGTGTGGCGCATCCCCGCGGGCCGCAGCACGCGCCGGGTGGCCTCGGACGCGTACGAGTGGCCCGTGACCTTCTCGACCAGCATCCCGAGGATCGTGTAGTTGATGTTCAGGTAGTGCTGCTCGTCGCCCGGGCCGAACTCCGGGCCCTTCGCGACCGCCGAAGCCACGACCGCCTCCGGAGTGAGCGTGTCGAAGCGGTGCGCGTACGCCTCCTCGAAGGAGTCCCCGAAACCGTCACCGGCCCGGATGCCGCTGGTGTGGTTGAGCAACTGCCGTACGGTGACCGGCTCTTGGAAGGAGGCGGGCAGCAGGCCGGGGAGGTAGTCCTCTGCCGGCGCCATGAGGTCGACCCGGTTCTCGGCGGCGAGCTGGAGCACCACCGCCGCGGTCACCACCTTGGTGGTGGAGCCGGCGCGGAAGCGCGCGTTCGGGTCGGCCTTCCGGTCGCCGCGCAGGTCGTGCACGCCGGCGCTCCCGCGCCAGCTCCCGTCGGAGCCGCCGACGCGTACGAGCGCGGCCGTCGCGTCCGTCCCCGGCAACCCGGCGAGCGCCGCGCGCAGGGCCTCGGCGTCCGGCCCGGTGGCGGAGGCGTGCACCGCAGCGGGGGCGCCGGGCGCGGCGAGGGCGGGCGCGGCGAGGGGGCCCGCCGTCAGCCCCAGGGCGAGCGCGGCGGCCACGGTGGTGAGGGTACGGGCGCTGACGTGCGGCAAGACTGCTCCTCGGATGGATGACGCGGAGCCGACCGGTCGGGGTCGGTGAGATCATCCTGCGGCCGGACGCCGCGTCGCGGATCGTCGGCGAGGAGGGCCCTGTCCCGGTACCGCCCCCGAGCAACTGGCGTGCGTGGCACGGGGGTTGCTCGGGGATCACCCCTAGGGTTGCCGCCCGGAGGGGAAGCGGATCACGGTCTCTCGGGCGGTCGGGCACCGGGAGGCCCGGGGAGCCGGGGGGCTCTCCGGGCCCCGGGCCTTTCGTGTCCCCCGAGTAGCGAGCGCGTACGGCACCCGGTCAGGGGCCGACCGGTACCCGCGCCCCGCGCAGGGCGCACAGTGCATCGACGCGGTTCGTGGTGATCGAGTCGACGCCGAGGTCGAGCAGCCGCCGCATGGAGCGCCGGGTGTCGGGCGTCCACGCCGACAGCAGGCAGCCGCTGCGGTGCACCCGCGCCACCAGGTCCCGGTCGATCAGCCCGAAGCGGTAGTTGAGCCACCGGGGACGCACCGCTTCGAGCAGGGCGGCCCGCGGCGGTGCCAGTGTCGTCCGGGTCAGCGCGATCTCCGCGGCCGGGTCGGCCTCGCGCACCGCGAGCATGGCCGGGGCGCCCGCGCAGTAGTACACCCGCTCCTCGGCCCCGCACGCGCGGACGACGTCCACGACCTCGCGTACGGCCGCGCGGTCCGCGCCGGGCAGGTCGATCATGAGCCGGGCGTCGTCCGTCGCGGCCAGCGCGTCCACGAGGGTCGGCACCCCGCCCGCCGTCAGCCCGCGCACCTCGTCCGAGGAGAGCGAGCGCAGCGGACGGTCGTGCTCCCACAGCCGCCCGAGCGTCTCGTCGTGCAGCAGGACGGGCACGCCGTCGCGGGTGAGACGGACGTCGATCTCCACCGCGTCCGCGCCCCGGCGGAGCGCGGAACGCAGGGAGCCGATCGTGTTCTCGCGGACGCGGTAGGGGTCGCCGCGGTGGGCGACGGCAGTCACGGTGCGCATGCGCCCATTGTGCGGGCCCGCCACCGCGCGGCCGTTCATCGGGGTGCGGCGGCCGGGTGCCGGGCGGCGCCCGTCGTCGTCCACGCCCGAAGAGCGCGTCGGCGTCAGGACGCCGGCCGCGCCGAGGTGTACGTCAGGACGACAGCCACGCCGAGGTGTACGTGTCGATCTCCTCGGCGAGCCGCTTCTTGCCGGCCGGATCGAGGAAGGACGCCTCGACGGCGTTCTTGGCGAGGGCGGCGAGACCCCGCTCGTCGAGGTCCAGCAGCCGGGCGGCGACCGCGTACTCGTTGTTGAGGTCGGTGCCGAACATCGGCGGGTCGTCGGAGTTGATCGTGACCAGCACGCCCGCGCTCACCATGTCCTTCAGGGGATGCTCGTCGAGGGTGCGGACCGCGCGGGTCGCGATGTTCGAGGTCGGGCAGACCTCCAGGGCGATGCGGTGCTCGGCGAGGTGCGCGAGCAGTTCCGGGTCCCGGGCGGAGCTGGTGCCGTGTCCGATGCGCTCGGCGCCGAGGTCGTTCAGCGCGTCCCAGACGGTCTGCGGCCCCGTCGTCTCACCGGCGTGCGGCACCGAGTGCAGCCCGGCCGCGATCGCCCGGTCGAAGTACGGCTTGAACTGCGGCCGCGGTACGCCGATCTCGGGCCCGCCGAGGCCGAAGGAGACGAGCCCCTCGGGCCGTACGCGGTCGTCGGTGGCGAGCCGTGTCGTCTCCGCGGCGGCTTCGAGGCCCGCCTCGCCGGGAATGTCGAAGCACCAGCGAAGGACGACGCCGAGCTCGGCCTCGGCCGCCTTGCGGGCGTCCTCGATCGCCTCCATGAAGCCCAGCTCGTCGATGCCGCGGCGGGTGGAGGAGAAGGGGGTGAGGGTGAGTTCGGCGTACCGCACCTGCTGGCGGGCCATGTCCCGGGCGACCTCGTAGGTCAGCAGCCGGACGTCCTCCGGGGTGCGCACGAGGTCGACGACGGACAGGTACACCTCGATGAAGTGGGCGAAGTCCGTGAACGTGAAGTAGTCGGCGAGGGCCTCGGGGTCGGTCGGGACCTTCGAGTCGGGGTGGCGGGCGGCCAGCGTGGAGACGATCCGGGGGGAGGCGGAACCGACGTGGTGCACATGCAGTTCGGCCTTGGGCAGTCCGGCGATGAAGGCGTGCGGGTCGCGGGCGTCGCGGTGGTCGGTCAAGGGTTCCTCCCCGGGAACGGCGCCCCGCCTCGGGTGGCAGGGGGACGCGGGTGATCGGCTGATCGGTGACTCGGGGATCATCGTAGGCCGCCGTCCGCACGCCGGGGGCCCGGGCCGTAGCATGACGGAACGTACAACAGAGGGGACCTCGCGTATGTCCGACGACGCCCGCACGCCGGAACCGCCGGACCACGCCGCCGGGCCGCACGCGCCCGCCTTCCGGGGGCACGGACCGGGCGCCGGCCCGCAGGACGCGCCTCCCGCGCCCAAGGTCGCCCTGGACAAGCAGACCCCCGCACCCGGGCAGGCCCCTGTACCCGAGCCGGACCCCTGGGCTCCGCCGCCGGAGGACGCGGTGCCCCCGGGCCCAGGCACCACGGCGCCGCCCTCGGTGCACAACCAGCCCACCGTGACGTCGATGCCGGCCGTCGGCGGACCGGTGCCGCACGGAGCGGGCTCCCCGGGAACCGGCGGGGGACCGGCGGCCTCCCGGCCGTGGGCGAACCCCTTCACACCGCCGGCCTCCGGCCCGGCCCCCGGCCCGTACGCCCCGCCCGGCGGCCCCCAGCCCTCGGCGGGCGCCCCACCGCGTCACCCCTTCGCGCCGCCCGGCGGCCCCGGCTCCTTCGGCGGGCCGGCACCCGGGGAGCCGGTCCCGCCGCCGCCCCTGGCCCCCGAGGGCCCCGGCATGGCCCCGTACGGCTACCCCCAGTACCCGGGTCCGCCGGTCCACGGCGGTCACGTCCCCTACCCGGGCGGGAACCCGGGCTACGGCTGGTCCGCCATGGCGCCGATGCCGAGCAACGGAATGGGCACCACCTCGCTGGTGCTCGGCATCATCGCGGCCGCGCTCTTCTGCCTCTGGCCGCTGGCCATCCTGCTGGGCATCCTCGCCGTCGTCTTCGGCGTGATCGGCCGCCGCAAGGCGGGCCGGGGCGAGGCGACGAACCCGGGCCAGGCCCTGGCGGGCATCATCTGCGGCGCGGTCGGCCTGCTGCTCGGCATCGGCTTCGCCGTGCTGATCTTCGCCCTTCCCGACGACCGCGACGACGACCCCTACTTCGGGAGCGACGACGGATACTCGACGTCCCTGGTGGTGGCGGGGCTCCGCTAGGACAGCGCCGCCCGGACGGCTCCGCCGGCGGCACCTAGGAGAGGGACCGGTCCGCTTCCAGGGCCGCCGGGGCGCCGTCGCCCGGGGCTCTGAGCCTCTTCCGCGCCTCCATCAGCGCGAACCCCAGCAGGTTCGGACCGCGCCACCGCTCGGGGTCCAGCGCGCGCTCGTCGTCGGCCGCGAGCCCGATGCCCCAGATGCGGTCCACGGGACTGGCCTCGACGAGCACCCGGTCGCCGGTGTTCAGCAGGAATCCCCGCAGGTCCGGGTGCGCGGCGAACTTGTGGACGCTGCCCTCGGCCACGATCCGGAAGCGCTCGCGCTCCCAGAGCGCGGCGTCGAAACCGCGCACCAGCCGGCCCGCCTTCTTGGCGAGCGCGGGATTCGGCGCGTCGATCGCCTGCCGCTCCGCCTCCGGGTCGCCGAAGAGGCGCGCCTTGGCCGCCATCATCCAGTGCTCCGCCGTCGCATACTCGACATCGTCCACGGTGAACGGAGACGGCCACCACTGACTCAGACAGCTCGCACCGGCCCGGCCGTCGGGCCGCGGCCGGTGTCCCCAGAACAGCAGGTACCTGATCCGCGCCCCCGCGCGGACCTCCCTGACCAGGGTTTCCCGAGAATCGATCGTCCCCATGCACGCGAGTCTGGCACGCACCACTGACACTCCGTCCCGGCTTTTCCGGGTGGACTCGACACCTGGTCGACAGATTCCGTCGCGTAACCAAAAGGCAACAACGGAATCACTTGTTGAGGTCACCCCGCTCTGTCAGGATCGGCACTCAAATCGAGCTGGAGCTACGCCGACCCCCGTGGGACGGGGAGGGCGGCGGAGGAGAGCGACATGCACAATCCGGGCCAACGCTTCCAGGCGCAGGACCGCTTCGCGGACGGCGCGCAGTACATCGCGGGCCGGCTGACCAAGGGCACCTCGGGCCGCACCCACACGGTCGTGGACCCCGCCACCGGCGACGAGGTCTACACGTACGAGCTGGCGGGAGCCGCCGACGTGGACGCCGCCGTCGCGGCCGCCCGCGCCGCCTTCCCCGGCTGGGCCGGCGCGACCCCCGGCGAGCGCTCCGACGCACTGCACCGCTTCGCCGCCGTGCTCGCCGAACGGGCCGAGGAGTTCGCCCAGGCGGAGTCGCTGCAGTGCGGCAAGCCGCTCAAGCTCACCCGCCAGTTCGACGTCCCCGGAACCATCGACAACACCGCGTTCTTCGCCGGTGCGGCCCGGCATCTGCAGGGCCAGTCCGCTGGCGAGTACTCCGGGGACCACACCTCGTACGTACGCCGTGAACCCATCGGAGTCGTCGGCTCCATCGCGCCCTGGAACTACCCCCTCCAGATGGCCGCCTGGAAGATCCTCCCGGCGATCGCCGCGGGCAACACGGTCGTCCTCAAGCCCGCCGAGCTCACCCCGCTCACCTCGCTCCTGTTCGCCGAGGCGGCCACCGCGGCCGGCATCCCCGACGGCGTCGTCAACATCGTCACCGGCGCGGGCAAGGACGCGGGCGAGCACCTCGTCGCCCACCCCGACGTCGCCATGACCTCCTTCACCGGGTCCACCGCCGTCGGCAGGCGTGTCGCGGAGATCGCCACCTCCACCGTCAAGCGGCTCCATCTGGAGCTGGGCGGCAAGGCACCCTTCCTGGTCTTCGACGACGCGGACCTGGAGGCCGCCGTGCACGGAGCCGTCGCGGGCGCCCTCATCAACACCGGGCAGGACTGCACGGCCGCCACGCGCGCGTACGTGCAAAGGCCCCTCCACGACGAGTTCGTCGCGCGGACCGCCGCGCTCATGGCGAGCGTCCGCGTCGGCGATCCCTTCGCGCCGGACACCGACCTCGGCCCGCTGATCTCCCACGCGCAGCGCGACCGGGTCGCCGCGTTCGTCGACCGGGCCCGCTCCTCCGCGCGCGTGGTCACCGGCGGGGAGATCCCCGAGGAGCTGAAGGAGGGCGCGTACTACCGGCCCACGCTCGTCGCCGACGCCGCCCAGGACAGCGAGATCGTGCAGGCCGAGATCTTCGGCCCCGTCCTCGTCGTGCTCCCCTTCGACAGCGACGACGAGGGGATCCGGCTCGCCAACGACACGCCGTACGGCCTCGCCGCCTCCGCCTGGAGCCGGGACGTCTACCGGGCGAACCGTGCCACCCGGGAGATCAAGGCCGGGTGCGTGTGGGTCAACGACCACATCCCGATCATCAGCGAGATGCCGCACGGCGGATACAAGGCGTCCGGCTTCGGCAAGGACATGTCCGCCTACTCCTTCGAGGAGTACACGCAGGTCAAGCACGTCATGTTCGACAACACCGCGGTCGCCAGGAAGGACTGGCACCGCACGATCTTCGGGGACCGATAGCCAGAACAGGCCGCGCGACCACGGCCGCTTCCTCCGAAAGGGCACCAGGAGCATGGAGCAGTACGAGCCCGACCGTCCGTCCCCGGCCCAGCTGGCCGCCTTTCGCCGCAGCCTCGCGAACGGCAGGGCGTCCCTCACCCGGCGCTCGCTGCTGCGGGCCTCCGCTGGCGGTGCACTCGCCGCCGGCGGCCTCGGAGCGCTGAGCGGCTGCGGTATCCCCGCGGCCGGCACGACCCAGGGCGGCGTCTCCGCCGAGGACCACTCGGCCAAGGAGAAGACGATCAATTTCTCCAACTGGACCGAGTACATGGACGTGGACGAGAGCGAGAAGCACCACCCCACGCTCGACGCGTTCACCGAGCGGACCGGCGTCAGGGTCAAGTACACCGAGGACATCAACGACAACGTCGAGTTCTTCGGCAAGATCAAACCGCAGCTCGCGGCGGGCCAGGACACCGGCCGCGACATCATCGTCGTCACCGACTGGCTCGCGGCCCGCCTGATCCGCTTCGGCTGGGTCCAGAAACTGGACGCCGCCAACCTGCCGCACGCCTACGCGAACCTCTCCCAGCAGTTCCGCAACCCGGACTGGGACCCCGGCCGCGCCTACTCCTATCCCTGGCAGGGCATCTCCACCGTCATCGCCTACAACAAGAAGGCCCTCGACGGCGAGAAGGTCGAGTCGATCTCCGACATGCTCGACAACCCCAGGCTCAAGGGGCGCGTCGGCTTCCTCTCGGAGATGCGCGACAGCGTCGGCATGACGCTGCTGGACATGGGCAAGGACCCGGCGAAATTCACCGACGACGACTTCGACGCGGCGATCGCCCGGCTCCAGAAGGCGGTCGACAAGGGCCAGATCCGCCGCTTCACCGGCAACGACTACACGTCCGACCTCACCAAGGGCGACCTCGCGGCCTGCGTCGCCTGGGCGGGCGACGTCGTCCAGCTCAAGGCGGACAGCCCGGACATCGGCTTCATCATCCCGGACAGCGGCTACATCACGTCCACGGACAACATGCTGATCCCCAACAAGGCACGTCACAAGACGAACGCCGAGCGGCTGATGGACTACTACTTCGAGCCGAAGCCGGCCGCCGAACTCGCGGCGTACATCAACTACGTGTGTCCCGTCGACGGCGTGAAGGAAGAGCTCGCGAAGATCGACCAGGACGCGGCGGACAACCCGCTGATCATTCCCGACAAGGCCATGGCCGCCAGGTCCCACCCCTTCCGCTCACTGAGCCCGAAGGAAGAGACGGCCTACGAAGAGAAGTTCGCGAAGCTCACAGGGGCGTGACGATGATGAAGACTGACAGCAGCGGCGACGTCCGCCTCTCCGGCATCAGCAAGACCTACGGCTCCTTCACGGCCGTCCACCCGCTCGACCTGACCGTCCCGCAGGGCTCGTTCTTCGCGCTTCTCGGAGCCTCGGGCTGCGGCAAGACCACCACCCTTCGGATGATCGCCGGCCTGGAGGAGCCCAGTTCGGGCACCGTCGCCCTCGGCGACCAGGACGTGACGAACCTGCCGCCGTACAAGCGGCCGGTGAACACCGTCTTCCAGTCGTACGCGCTCTTCCCGCACCTCGACATCTTCGAGAACGTCGCCTTCGGCCTGCGCCGGCGCGGCATCAAGTCGGTGAAGAAGCAGGTCGAGGACATGCTGGAGCTGGTCCAGCTCGGCGAGCAGGCCCGCAAGAAACCCCACCAGCTCTCGGGCGGCCAGCAGCAGCGCGTCGCCGTGGCCCGCGCCCTGATCAACCACCCCAAGGTGCTGCTCCTCGACGAGCCGCTCGGCGCCCTCGACCTCAAGCTGCGCCGCCAGATGCAGCTGGAGCTGAAGCGCATCCAGACCGAGGTGGGCATCACGTTCGTCCACGTCACGCACGACCAGGAGGAGGCCATGACCATGGCCGACACGGTCGCCGTGATGAACGCGGGCCGCGTCGAGCAGCTGGGCTCGCCCGCCGACCTCTACGAGAACCCGAACACCACGTTCGTCGCCAACTTCCTCGGCACCTCCAACTTCATCGAGGCCGAGGTGGACACCCGCACCGGCGACGAGATCGTCCTCAAGGCCGGGGGCGGCAAGCTCCTGCTGCCCGCCACGCGATGTTCGGCGCCCACCGCGGCCGGGGGCAGGGTGCTGGCCGGCGTCCGTCCCGAGAAGATCTCGCTCACGCACGCCGACGACGCCGGGCTCATCCCGGCCGGCCGCAACCGGATCACCGGCAGGATCGCCCACTCCAGCTTCATCGGCGTCTCCACCCAGTACGTCGTCGACAGCGCGGTCTGCCCCGGCTTCGAGGTGTACGCCCAGAACATCGACCGTGACTCCCGGCTCGCGCCAGGCGCCGACGTCGTCCTGCACTGGAGCCCGGAGCACACCTTCGGTCTGGACGCGGCGCAGGACATCGACGCGGGCGTCGAGACGGTCGAGGAGGAGGCCGCCTGATGTCGACGCTCACCGAGGCGCCACCGCCTCTCGCACCCGCCCCGGCGAAGAAGCCGCCCCGCAGGCGCGGCCGGCTCACCCCGTACTGGCTGCTGCTGCCCGGCATCCTGTGGCTGGTGGTCTTCTTCGCGCTGCCGATGGTCTACCAGGCCTCCACGTCCGTGCAGACGGGATCCCTGGAGGACGGCTACCGGGTCACCTGGCACTTCGCGACCTACTGGGACGCGCTGGCGGACTACTGGCCCCAGTTCCTGCGCTCCGTGCTGTACGCGGGCTCCGCCACGGTGCTGTGCCTGATCCTCGGCTATCCGCTCGCGTACCTCATCGCGTTCCGCGCGGGCCGCTGGCGCAACGTCGTCCTGATCCTGGTGATCGCGCCGTTCTTCACCAGCTTCCTGATCCGCACGCTCGCCTGGAAGACGATCCTCGCGGACGGCGGCCCGGTCGTCGGCGCGCTCAACTCGCTGCACGTCCTGGACGTCACCAGCTGGCTCGGCATGACCTCGGGCGACCGGGTGCTGGCGACCCCGCTCGCCGTGATCTGCGGACTCACGTACAACTTCCTGCCGTTCATGATCCTGCCGCTGTACACCTCGCTGGAGCGGATCGACGGGCGGCTGCACGAGGCCGCCGGCGACCTGTACGCCAGGCCCGTCACCACCTTCCGCAAGGTGACGTTCCCGCTGTCGATGCCGGGGGTCGTCTCGGGCACCCTGCTGACGTTCATCCCCGCGAGCGGCGACTACGTGAACGCCGACCTGCTCGGCTCCACGGACACCCGCATGGTCGGCAATGTGATCCAGACGCAGTTCCTGCGGATCCTCGACTATCCGACGGCCGCGGCGCTCTCGTTCCTCCTCATGGCCGCGATCCTCATCATGGTCACGCTCTACATCCGCAGGTCCGGGACGGAGGATCTGGTCTAAATGGCTCTCGTACGCTGGTTCAAGCACCATCTCGTCGTCATCGCCGGACTGCTGACGCTCGGCTATCTGCTGCTGCCGAACGTCGTCGTCACGGTGTTCTCCTTCAACAAGCCGAAGGGCCGCTTCAATTACGAGTGGCAGTCCTTCTCCACGGACGCCTGGCGCGATCCGTGCGGGGTCGCCGACATGTGCGGCTCGCTCTCCCTCAGCCTGCAGATCGCGTTCTGGGCGACGCTCGGGGCCACCGCCCTCGGCACGATGATCGCCTTCGCCCTGGTCCGCTACCGCTTCCGGGCGCGCGGCTCGGTGAACTCGCTGATCTTCCTGCCGATGGCGATGCCCGAGGTGGTGATGGCCGCCTCGCTGCTCACGCTGTTCCTCAACATGGGCGCGCAGCTGGGCTTCTGGACGATCCTGATCGCCCACATCATGTTCTGCCTCAGCTTCGTCGTCACCGCCGTCAAGGCGCGCGTGATGTCGATGGATCCGCGTCTGGAGCAGGCGGCCCAGGACCTGTACGCCGGTCCCGTGCAGACCTTCGTGCGGGTCACGCTGCCCATCGCGGCGCCCGGGATCGCGGCGGGCGCGCTGCTGGCCTTCGCGCTCTCCTTCGACGATTTCATCATCACCAACTTCAACGCGGGCTCCACCGTCACCTTCCCCATGTTCGTCTGGGGATCGGCACAGCGCGGAACACCCGTGCAGATCAACGTCATCGGTACGGCCATGTTCGTCGTCGCCGTACTTCTCGTCCTGGCCGGCATGGTGATCGGCAACCGCCGCAACCGGCAGAAGGCGTAAGAGCAATTCTCGTAGGGAGTTGAAATCATGGCCCCAGGCGCCATGACCCGTTGGACGACGTCTCTCTCCGACGCCCGGCCGGTGTCCTTCTGGCTGGACGACCCGGGCAGACCCCGCCCCGAGCCCGCCCTCACCGGCGCCGAGACCTGCGACCTGCTCGTCGTCGGCGGCGGTTACAGCGGACTGTGGACCGCGCTCCTCGCCAAGGAGCGCGACCCGCGGCGCGAGGTGGTCCTGCTGGAGGGCCGCGAGGTGGGCTGGGCCGCCTCCGGCCGCAACGGCGGCTTCTGTGCCGCGTCCCTGACCCACGGCCTGTCGAACGGCCTCACCCGGTGGCCGGACGAGATCAGGAAGCTGGAGGAGCTGGGCGCCCGCAACCTCGACGAGATCGAGGCGGCCGTCGCCCGCTACTCCATCGACTGCGACTTCGAGCGCTCCGGCGAGATCGACGTCGCCACCGAGCCGTACCAGGCGGCCGAACTGCGTGAGTGGTACGAGGAGTTGCGGCGCGAGGGCCTCGCGGACGGCCTCGAGTACCTGGACGCCGACGCCGTACGGGAACAAGTCGACTCACCGACCTTCCTCGCGGGTCTGCACGACCGTCGCGGGGTCGCCATGCTCCACCCCGCGAAGCTCGCCTGGGGCCTCAAGCGCGCCTGCCGCGAGCTGGGCGTCCGCATCTACGAGCACACCCCCGCCCTCGCCCTGAAGCCGTACGGCGCCGGCATGGCCGTACGCACCCCCTACGGCTCCGTCCGGGCCCGCCGGGTCGCCCTCGGCACCAACATCTTCCCGAACCTGGTCAAGCGCGTACGCGCGTACACCGTCCCGGTCTACGACTACGCGCTGATGACCGAGCCGCTGACGGCCGACCAGCTGGCCTCCGTCGGCTGGAAGAACCGCCAGGGCCTCGGGGACTCGGCCAACCAGTTCCACTACTTCCGCCTCTCCGCCGACAACCGCGTCCTGTGGGGCGGTTACGACGCGATCTACCCGTACGGCGGCCGGGTGCGCGCCGAGTACGACGACCGCCCGGAGACGTACGCGAAGCTCGCCGGACACTTCTTCACCTGCTTCCCGCAGCTGCAGGGCGTCCGCTTCACCCACGCGTGGGGCGGCGCGATCGACACCTGCTCGCGCTTCTCCGCCTTCTTCGGCACCGCGCACCAGGGCCGGGTGGCGTACGCGGCGGGCTACACGGGGCTCGGCGTCGGCGCCACCCGCTTCGGCGCGGACGTCATGCTCGACCTGCTGGCGGGGGAGCGCACCGAGCGCACCGAGCTGGAGATGGTGCGCAGGAAGCCGCTGCCCTTCCCTCCGGAACCCTTCGCCTGGACCGGCATCGCCCTCACCAAGTGGTCCCTCGCGCGGGCGGACGCGCGGGGCGGGCGGCGCAATCTCTGGCTGAAGGCGATGGACAGGCTGGGTCTCGGTTTCGACAGCTGACCGAGCGGACGTCCCCCTGGTGACCCGGTTCGCCGGCGACAGGGAGCGGGAACCCGCGTAATGCCCGGCCCGGACCTCCCTCTCTCCCGTGACGCGACGGCGTCGACACGAGAGAGGGAGGTCTCGCCATGACAGGCGCCAGGGCGGCGGTCGAGTGGCTGGCATCCGCAGCACCGGACCCCGAGGCATGCCGCTGGGAGTGGGAGCGCAGCCTGAACGCAGTCGCGCTGCTGCCGGCGGGCAGGGTGTGGGACGTACTGATCCTGCCGGCCGGGCTGGGCCGTCCCACGCTCGACGTGCTGACCCGGGTGACCGGCCGGCCGGGTCCCGTGCTCGTCGACCTCCGGGACGCCCGGACGGGGTTCTTCGTCCCCGCGGGCACCGCGCAGCGCTGGCTCGGTACGGGGGTGCGCACAGCGGGCCGCGGCACCTGGATCGTGGTGCCGTACCCGGGGAGGCCGGCCGGCGGGGTGCGCTGGCTGGTCCCGCCGGACGGCTCGGGCACCCTCACCGATCCGGCGCTCCTGGAACTGGCCATGCACGAGGCGGCGGCGGGTCCGGCGAGCGGGGAGGGGCCCTGACCGCGGAGCCGGACCGGCCGGGATCGCGTCGAAGGTCTTGACAACGGAATTGGTCTGGACCAAGTTGGGCGCGCTTCACCCTCCAACTCCCCCTGCCCGGAGGCACTCGTGGACTCCACCGGACCCAACAGACCATTCGTGCGCCGACGCGGACTTCTCGCCGTGTGCACGGCCACCGTCCTGGCCGTCCCCGGCCTCACCGCCCTCTCGTCGACCGCCCGTGCGGCCGACGCGGACCTCGTCAGGAACGGCGGGTTCGAGGCGGGTCTGGACAACTGGACCTGCACGGCGGGCGGTACCGTCACCTCACCCGTGCGCAGCGGCACCTCGGCCCTGAAGGCGACCCCGGCGGGCAGCGACTACGCGCAGTGCTCCCAGACGGTCACCGTGAAGCCGGGCGCGCAGTACACCCTCACGGGTCACGTCCGCGGCAACTACGTCTACCTCGGCGCGAACGGCACGGGCACCACCGACGTCTCCGCCTGGACGCAGTCCGCGACCGACTGGCAGCAGCTCACCACCACCTTCCGCACCGGACCCTCCACCACCAGGGTCACCCTCTACACGCACGGCTGGTACGGCACCGGCGCCTACCACGCAGACGACATCTCCCTGGTCGGGCCGGGCGTCGACGCCGGGCAGCCGCCGGCCCCGCCCACCGGCCTGAAGACCGGCACCGTGACCGCGGGCAGCGTCGCCCTGTCCTGGTCCGCGGTCCCCGGCGCGACCGGGTACGCGGTCTACCGCGACGGGGTGAAGGCCCAGACGGTGAGCGGCACTTCGGTCACGGTGGCCGGTCTCTCACCCGCCACCGCGTACAGCTTCCAGGTGGCGGCCGTGAACGACGCGGGCGAGTCGGCGAAGTCGGCGGCCGTCACCGCGACGACCTCCCCGGGCTCCGGCGGCGGGGCCCCCGGCCTCCCCGCCCACGCCCTGGTCGGCTACCTCCACGCGAGCTTCGCCAACGGGGCCGGCTACACCCGCATGGCCGACGTCCCCGACAGCTGGGACGTCATCGACCTCGCCTTCGGCGAACCGACCTCCACCACCTCCGGCGACATCCGCTTCACCCGCTGCCCCGTCACCGAATGCCCGAACGTGGAGAGCGACGCCGAGTTCAAGGCCGCCATCAAAGCCAAGCAGGCGGCGGGCAAGAAGGTCCTGATCTCCATCGGCGGCCAGAACGGCCAGGTGCAGCTCACCACGACCGCCGCCCGCGACACCTTCGTCTCCTCGGTGTCGAAGATCATCGACGAGTACGGTCTCGACGGCCTGGACATCGACTTCGAGGGCCACTCCCTCTCCCTGAACGCGAACGACACGGACTTCAGGAACCCGACGACACCCGTGGTCGTCAACCTCGTCTCGGCGGTCAGGACCCTCAAGGCCAGGTACGGCTCCGGGTTCGTCCTGACGATGGCGCCCGAGACCTTCTTCGTCCAGCTCGGTCACCAGTACTACGGCACGGGCAAATGGGGCGGCCAGGACCCGCGCGCCGGCGCCTACCTCCCGGTCATCCACGCCCTGCGCGACGACCTCACGCTGCTGCACGTCCAGGACTACAACTCGGGCTCGATCATGGGTCTGGACAACCAGTACCACTCCATGGGCGGCGCGGACTTCCACATCGCGATGACCGACATGCTGCTGACCGGCTTCACGGTCGCGGGCGACCCGAACAACGTCTTCCCGCCGCTGCGCCCCGACCAGATCGCGATCGGCATGCCGGCGACCACGAACGCGGGCAACGGCCACGTCTCCCCGGCCGAGGTCACCAAGACCCTCGACTGCCTGACGAAGAAGACCGACTGCGGCTCGTACACCCCTCACGGCACCTGGCCGGCGCTTCGCGGCCTGATGACGTGGTCGGTCAACTGGGACCGGTTCGGCGGCTGGGAGTTCTCGCGGAACTTCGACGCGTACTTCGGCTGAGGAACATCGCCGGCCCCGTCAGCAGCAGCGCGCTCAGGCACCAGCTCGCCAGGACGTCCAGGGGCCAGTGGTAGCCGCGGGCGACCAGGCCGGTGGCCACCGCCAGGTTCAGGGCGAGGCAGCCGGCGACCAGGGTGCGGCGGGCCGCCGCGGAGGGCAGCCGTGGGAGGAGGAGCAGGGTCGCGGCGCCGTACGCCACGGCGGCGGTCGCCGTGTGGCCCGAGGGGAAGAAGCCCGTGCCCGGGCCCATGACCGGTGGGCCCGGGCGGGCGATCAGTTCCTTCAGCGGCACGATCACGGCCGGCACGGCGGCCATCAGGACGGCGGCAGCGACGGACGGCAGCCACCAGCGGTCGGCGCCGGCCCGGCGGGAACAGTGGGCCGCGAGGACGAGGGCGACGACCAGGACCGGGACGGCGACCGTGATGTTGCCGAGGTCGGCGAGGAGTTCGAACCAGCGGTTCGGGTGGACGACGGCGTCGCTGAGGCGTTCGTCCGCGCGGGCGAGGGGGCCGTGGGCCGCGACCTGCCAGGTGATCAGCGCGAGAAGGAGGGCCGGAAGGCCGAGGAGGAAGGTCGGCCACCCCGGAACAGGGGGGGTGGTTCCGGGGTGGCCGTCCGGATCGGGATGCCGCGCGCCCCGGGGGGTTTGGGGCGGGCGGCCGTCCGATCGGTGAGGAGTGGAGCCAAAAGCTCCGGGTGTGTGCGCGAGGGCACGACCAGGGCGAAGCTGGGGAGGCCCCGACCCGGCGTCGCCCACAGTCCCCTGTGGGCGGGGTGTATCTCTCATCTGGGCCAAACCTACGACAGCGGATGTGGCTCCGACAGCCACATGCGCGTCCCGCCATCCACCTCGCACACGTTCTTCACACGCTCCGACCCCCGGCGCCCCCGCCCGGAACCGAACCGGAATCCGGGGCGGGGGCAGGTCCGCCCCGGGGGCCGGGGCGGGCGGGATCTCAGATGCGGGCGAAGGCCTGCTCGATGATGTCGAGGCCCTCGTTCAGGAGGTCCTCGCCGATGACCAGCGGGGGCAGGAAGCGGAGGACGTTGCCGTAGGTGCCACAGGTCAGGACCAGCAGGCCCTCCTGGTGGCAGGCCCTGGCGAGCGCCGCCGTGGCCGCCGGGTTCGGCTCCTTGGTGCCGCGGTCCTGCACCAGCTCGATGGCGATCATGCCGCCACGCCCGCGGACGTCGCCGATGATGTCGAACTTCTCGGCCATCGCGCCCAGCCGGGCCTTCATGACGGCCTCGATGTTCTTCGCCCGCGCGTTGAGGTCGAGCTCCTTCATCGTCTCGATCGCGCCGAGCGCGCCCGCGCAGGCGACCGGGTTGCCGCCGTAGGTGCCGCCCAGACCGCCCGCGTGCGCGGCGTCCATGATCTCGGCGCGGCCGGTGACGGCGGCCAGCGGCAGGCCGCCCGCGATGCCCTTGGCGGTGGTGATCAGGTCCGGGACGATGCCCTCGTCCTCGCAGGCGAACCACTGGCCGGTGCGGCAGAAGCCGGACTGGATCTCGTCCGCCACGAACACGATGCCGTTGTCCTTGGCGAACTTGCTGATGGCCGGCAGGAAGCCCTTCGCGGGCTCGATGAAGCCGCCCTCGCCGAGCACCGGCTCGATGATGATCGCGGCGACGTTCTCGGCGCCGATCTGCTTGTTGATCATGTCGATGGCCTGGGCGGACGCCTCGGCACCGGCGTTCTCGGGGCCGGTCAGCCAGCGGTAGCCGTACGCCACCGGCACGCGGTAGACCTCGGGCGCGAACGGGCCGAAGCCGTGCTTGTACGGCATGTTCTTGGCGGTCAGCGCCATCGTCAGGTTGGTGCGGCCGTGGTAGCCGTGGTCGAAGACGACGACGGCCTGGCGCCTGGTGTACGCACGCGCGATCTTGACCGCGTTCTCGACGGCCTCGGCACCCGAGTTGAACAGCGCCGACTTCTTGGCGTGGTCGCCCGGGGTCAGCTCCGCCAGCGCCTCGGCGACGGCGACGTACCCCTCGTACGGCGTGACCATGAAACAGGTGTGGGTGAAGTCCTGGAGCTGGGCGGAGGCCCGGCGCACGACGGCCTCGGCGGACGCGCCGACGGAGGTGACCGCGATGCCGGAACCGAAGTCGATCAGGCGGTTGCCGTCGACGTCCTCGATGATCCCGCCGCCGGCGCGCGTGGTGAAGACCGGCAGCACCGAGCCCACACCGGCCGCGACCGCGGCGGTACGGCGGGCCTGCAGCTCCTGCGACTTCGGGCCGGGGATGGCGGTGACGACGCGGCGCTCCTGCGGAAGTGCGGTCATGAGGGGCTCCCTGAAGATCTTGCGAACCGGGGGTTCCGGCGAGCCGGGGGTTTCCGGGCGGGGGTGTTTTCGGACGCTTCTTCGCAGGCTAGGGCCGGGGCAGGGGGCTCGGCATGCTCCATGTGGGCGGTGTCGGGGGATTCCCTTGTCCGCCGTGGACATAGCAGTGCCGACGGTCCGCCCGGTCGGGCCCTGGCGGTCCGCCCGGTCAGGCCCGACGGCCCGCTCGGCCAAGTCCTTTCGGCTCCGGCCGCGTAAGCGGTGAACTCCCCGCGCAGGGGCACTAGATTGACCCGCGTACGGGGCACGGAGCGGCTGGTCAGGGGGCAAGGGCGATGGACGGCGACGGCACGCAGGACGCACGGGGCACGCACGCCGGTCCGGTGCCGCGCCCGGCGGGGCCACCCGCGGTGCCCGCGACCCCGCCCCCGGCGCGGCCGCCCGCCCCCGCGGCACCACCCCGGCCCGCCCGCGCGCCGGGCCTGCCGCCACTGCCGGACGGGTCCGACTTCCTGGCGTGGCTGCGGACGTCGCGTCCCGAGGCCGCGCCGGGCGTGTGGCGGTTCGGGCACCGGCCGCGGCCGGAGGAGGAGCCCGAGGCCGTGCCGGCCCGACAGCTCCTCAGCGGCGCGCTGATCGCCTTCCTCGTCGGCTGGCTGATCTGGTCGCTGCTGTGGAACGGCTACCTCGGCGGCTGGTGGCTGCTCCCGCTGTACGCGATGATTCCGGACTCCTGGGCCGAGCCCCACAGCTTCGGGGCCGTCGTGGTCGTCTACGCCTACTACGCCGCCGTCGCCCTGGCGATCATGATCGGCGTCGGGCGGCTCGGCCGCTGGAGTGAGGTGTGGCGACGCTACGGACTGCCCGCCTGGCGCCGCACGGCACCCGCGAACGAACGGCCGCCCGCCCCCGAGGACGACCCCGCCCAGTGGAACCGGCTCCGCGCCGCCGGGGCCGCGGACGCCGCCGACCGGCTCGCCGCCGAGGCCCGCGCCGGCCTCATGCGGGACGTCGACCACGCCCGCATCGCCCGCGCCTGGCAGGGCGTGCAGAACGGCCGCCACAGCCTCGCCACCTTCACCGCAGCCGTGCTCAAGGACGGCTCCGCCGCCTGCCTGCACCCCTCCGGCGACCGCGACCTGCCCGGCCGGCACGCCCGGCACGACCTGCTCACCGGGCAGGTACGGCTCGGCGCCACCGCCGACGACCCCCGCAACCCCTACGCCTACCGTGCCACCGGCCTAGCCCTCGGACCCGACCTCCTCGGCACCTCACTGCTCGCCGTCGGCCCCGCCGGCTCGGGCAAGACCGGCGGTGTCGTCTGGCCGCTCGCCGAGTCGCTGTGCCTGCACGCGCTCGCCGGACGGGCCGCCGTCGTGGTGGTCGGCGCGGCCGGCGCCGGGCTCGGAGCCGCCGACGCGTACGACGTCGTCGTGCGGGTCGGCAACCCCGAGTCCGTCTACGACCTCGACCTCTACGGCGGGACCACCGACCCCGACGAGGCCGCCGCCGTCCTCGCCGAGGCGCTCGTCGGCGACCTCGCCGACCCGCACCCCTCCGGCGACAGCCGGCGGTCCACCACCGTCCTCGCCCAGCTCCTCGGCCCGTACCGCGCCGTCCACGGCCGCTTCCCCTCCGTACCGGAACTGCGGCAGCTCCTCGACGGCTCACCCGGCCCGCTCGCCGCGCTGCGCAGCGGCCTCGAGGACGCCGGACAGGCCTCGCTGCTGCGCGAACTCGACGCCCGCGAGCGGCAGATGGGGCACCCCGGAGACGTGGGCGGCGTCCTGGCCGACCGTGTCGCACTGCTCGACCGGCCCGCCTTCGCCGGGTTCTTCGACACCTCGGGGCAGTCCCGGCCCTTCTCACTCCGCGCCCTCGACCACCCCGTCCGGGTGCGCATCGACCTGCCGCAGCGCGGGCACGCCGACGCCTCGCGGATCCTCGCGCGGCTCGTACTGGCCCAGTTCACCGCCAGCGTCGCCGTGCGCGAGGACCGCTCCCTGTTCGCCTGCCTCGTGCTCGACGACGCCACCGGCGTCGTCACCCCGGAAGCCGTCCGCGGCATCCAGCGGCTGCGCTCCGCCAACGCGGGCACCGTCCTGACCCTGCGCACCCTCGACGACGTGCCCCGGGCGCTGCGCAGTCCGCTGCTCGGCGCGATCGGCTGCCGGATGGCGCTCTCCGGACTCACCCCCTGGGACGGCCAGGACTTCGCCGAGGTCTGGGGCAAGGAGTGGACCGAGACCCGGGACGTCACCGACCGGCAGATCATCGCCGAGACCCCGGCCGGGAAGGCCGTCCACATGCTGCGCCGGGTGATCACCGGGAACGCGCCGACCGCACGCGCCGTCACCGTGCGCCAGGTCGAGCGGGAGCGGTGGTCGGCGTCCGAACTGGCGCACGGGGTGCCCCCGGGGCACGCGGTGCTCTCCCTCACCAGCGTGAAGGGCGAGCACGCGCCGCCGCTGCTGGTGGATCTGCGCGGCTGAAACGAGAGCGCGGGACACCCCTACGGTGAGGCAGAATCGGCGTAGGCCCTTCGTACGAAGCGGCCAAAAGATCACCCGGTCGACCGCTCGCGCGTCCGCCTCAGACCTGAAGGTCCCATGCCCCCCACGCTCGCCTCCCTCGTCCACCACTCCGCGCTCAAGCTGACCGTGCGGGCGGGCGAGGGACGCCTGGACGTGCCCGTCCGCTGGGCGCACGTCAGCGAGCTCGCCGACCCCGTGCCGTACATGGAGGGCGGGGAGCTGCTGCTGATCACCGCGCTCAAACTGGACGCCGAGGATCCCGACGCCATGCGGCGGTACGTGAAGCGGCTGGCCGCGGCGGGAGTCGTCGGCCTCGGCTTCGCCGTCGGGGTCAACTACGAGGAGATCCCCGGGGCCCTCGTCGACGCCGCCGAGCAGGAGGGCCTCCCGCTCCTGGAGGTGCCCCGCCGCACGCCGTTCCTCGCCATCAGCAAGGCCGTCTCCGCCGCGATCGCCGCCGACCAGTACCGCGCCGTCACCGCCGGGTTCGCCGCCCAGCGCGAGCTGACCAAGAAGGCGCTGCACGACGGCCCCGAGAAGCTGCTCGCCGCGCTCGCGGGGCAGGTCGACGGGTGGGCCGCGCTGTACGACGCGTCCGGTGCCGTCGTCGCCGCCGCGCCCGAGTGGGCCGGGCGCCGGGCCGCGCGCATCACCGCCGACGTCGAGCGGCTGCGGGAGCGGGCCGCGCCGGCGAGTTCCGTCGTCGGCGGACCTGACGGCGAGGACCGGATCGAGCTGCACTCCCTCGGTACCGGGCGGCGGGCCCGCGCCGCGCTCGCCGTCGGGACGGCCGCCGCCCTCGGCACCGCCGAGCGGTACGCCGTCCACTCCGCGATCGCCCTGCTCACCCTCACCACCGAACGGTCCCGGTCGCTGCACGCGGCCGAGCAGCGGATCGGGGCGGCCGTCCTGCGGATGCTCCTCGCCGGGGAGTCCGACCACGCGCGGGCCGTCGCCGGGGACCTGTACGGGGAGCTTCTCGACGCGCCCTTCCGGCTGATCCTCGCCGAGTCGGCGTCCGCGTCGGCGGGGCGGGCGCATGCCGACGGGCGCGGGCACGGGCGGGAGCACAAGCACGGGCCCGAGCCCGGCCGCGGGCTCGGCGCCGCGAAGGCGTCGGCCGCCAAGGCCGCGCTGCCCGACCCCCAGGGCGACCCGCTGGGTGGGCTCGCCGAGGTCGTCGAGTCCGCCGCCGCGCGGTCCGGGGAGTCCGTGCTGGTCGTGCCCGACGGGGAGCGGCTGGTGGTGCTCGCGGCGGACGGGGGCTCCGCGGTGGCGGCCTGCCAGGAGTACGCCGAGGTGCTGGAGGCCGCGCGGGCCGCGGGGCGGGAGCAGCCCGTGCGGGACGAGGGGGAACTGGTCGTGGGGCTGTCGGCGCCGGCCGGGCCGATCGCCGCGCGGGCGGCCTACAAGCAGGCCGAGCAGGCCCTGTCCGTGGCCCGGCGGCGGGGGCGTTCCCTCGTCGAGCACGAGGAGGTGGCCGCGGGGTCCGTGGTGCCGCTGCTCGCGGACGACGCGGTGCGGGCGTTCGCGGACGGGCTGCTGCGGGCGCTGCGCGAGCACGACGCGACCGGGCGGGGGGACCTGGTGGCGTCCCTGCGGGCGTGGCTGTCGCGGCACGGTCAGTGGGACGCGGCCGCCGCCGACCTGGGGGTGCACCGGCACACGCTGCGGTACCGCATGCGGCGGGTCGAGGAGATCCTGGGGCGCTCGCTGGACGATCCGGACGTCCGGATGGAGCTGTGGCTGGCGCTGAAGGCGACGGCGGTGGGGGAGTAGGGCGGGGGGCGGGCTCACGTCGGGCGCCTCGGCTGCGGAGGGTCGGTGGGTGGGTCGCCCATGCTCCGGTGGGTGGGTGGGTCGGGGCCGCGCCGGTACATCCGCCCGTTGCATGTCGGGCGGGCGGCTTGGTGACGGGGGTGGCGTGTTCCTGCCCGACCTGCAACGGGCATCTGATGTACCGGCACGGCCCCTTCTGTCCGAGCGCGGGTGCGGGTCGTGCCTGTTGCGCTGCGGGCAGGCGCCGCCACGGCACGGCCCCTCCGGTGGGAGGGCGGGTGCGGGTCGTACCTGTGCGGTACCTGCGGGCGCCGGGCCACTCCGGCATGCGTGCCGCTGGGGGAGGGCGGGGCAAGTGGCGCCGGTTGCGGTCCGGGTGCCGGACGGCGTTGGCCGTAGCGGAGTGGGGGGCGGGGGCAGTGCTCCGGGGTGGACAAGCGGAACCGTGGGGTTCCGGCCCTACCGTGGGGGCCGTAAGACACGGACACACCAACCTCGGAAGGGCCGGGACTCGACTATGACTTCCACCCACGCCTTCTGGCTCGCCGGCCGCCAGGCCACCGGCGAGACCACCTTCGACGTCACGTCGCCCTGGGACGGGCAGCTGGTGGGGAAGGTCAGCGTGCCGACCGAGGCCCAGGTCGAGGAGGCCGTCGCCGCCGCGTACGCCGTGCGCGACGAGTTCGCCGCGACCCCCGCCCACGTACGCGCCGCCGCCCTCGACCACGTGAGCAGGCGCCTCGTGGAGCGCACCGAGGAGATCGCGCAGCTCATCTCCGCCGAGAACGGCAAGCCGATCAAGTGGGCCCGCGGCGAGGTCGGCCGCGCGGTGTCCGTGTTCCGGTTCGCGGCCGAGGAGGCCCGCCGCTTCAACGGCGGCGAGGCCCAGCGGCTCGACACCGACGCCGGCGGCCAGGGCCGGCTCGCACTGACCCGCCGCTTCCCCAAGGGTGTCGTCCTCGGCATCGCGCCGTTCAACTTCCCGCTCAACCTGTGCGCGCACAAGGTCGCCCCGGCCATCGCGGCCGGCGCCCCGATCATCCTGAAGCCCGCGCCCGCGACCCCGCTGTCCGGCCTGATCATCGGCGACCTGCTCGCCGAGACCGAGCTGCCCGCCGGCTCGTGGAGCATCCTGCCGGTCGCCAACGACCGGATGCCCGCGCTGGTGCAGGACGAGCGGCTGCCCGTCATCTCCTTCACCGGGTCCGAGAAGGTCGGTTACGCGATCATGGACTCGGTGCCGCGCAAGCACTGCACGCTGGAGCTCGGCGGCAACGGCGCGGCCGTGGTGCTCGCCGACTTCGCGAGTGACGAGGACCTGGACTGGGCGGCGACCCGTATCGCCACCTTCTCCAACTACCAGGGCGGCCAGTCCTGCATCTCGGTGCAGCGCGTGATCGCCGACGCCTCGGTGTACGAGCGGCTGCTGCCGCGGATCGTCGCCGCCGTCGAGGCCCAGGTCACCGGTGACCCGTCGGACGCCCTGACCGACGTCGGGCCGCTGGTCAGCGAGGACGCGGCCCGTCGCGTCGAGTCCTGGGTCGACGAGGCCGTCGCCTCCGGAGCCACGCTGCTCACGGGCGGCAAGCGGGACGGCGCCTCGTACGCGCCGACCGTCCTCGCCGACGTCCCGGCGGACGCGACCCTGTCCTGCGAAGAGGTCTTCGGACCGGTCCTCACCGTGCAGAAGGTGACCGGCGAGGCCGAGGCCTTCGCCGCCGTCAACAACTCCAAGTACGGCCTGCAGGCCGGGGTGTTCACGCACGACCTGCAGACCGCCTTCCGCGCCCACCGGGCGCTGGAGGTCGGCGGAGTCGTGGTCGGCGACGTGCCCTCCTACCGTGCCGACCAGATGCCGTACGGCGGCGTGAAGCAGTCCGGCGTCGGCCGCGAGGGTGTGCGGTACGCGATGGACGACTACACGTACGAGCGCGTGCTGGTCCTGACGGGCCTCGCGCTGTAGGACCGCTCGGAACCGGCGGCCGGAGCCCACTGTGCGGGGGCTCCGGCCTTTGCCGTGGGTCGAGGGGCCCGGCATCCGTGATGCCGGGCCCCTCGCGCCGGCCTGTCCGGACCCTCAGCCGGAGAAGCCGACGTGCGCGAGCCGCAGCGTGCCGCGCAGTCGCAGGCGGACGTCGTGCACACCGTCGGCGGCGAACACGGCGCGGACGGTGGTGTAGTCGTACGGGCCCTTCGTGGCCGCCGGTGTCAGGGTCGCCAGCACCGGGCCGTCGTCCAGGGAGACGTCCACGGTGCCCTCGCCCGCCACCTCCGCGGTGAGCGCGCCGACGCCGGCACCGAAGTCGCAGGCGCGGTACAGCAGTTCGCCCGTGCCGCCGCCCGCCGGCGTCACCGCGTCGCCCGCCGTCCTGGTGCGGTCGACGATCTCGGCCGCCCGCTGCTCGTCGAAGTCGGCGGCGTTGAGGCCGCGTTCCCGCACCGGGCGCGGTCCGGCGGCCTCGCCGATGAGTTCGACGGTCGCGCGCAGCCGGACGTCCTCGCTGGACGCGCCCGCGAGCAGTTCGTACGCACCCGGCTCCAGTCGCCACCTGCCGTGCGCCACGTCCCAGAACTCGAAGACGGACAGCGGGAGTTCGAAGGACAGCTCCGCGGAGGAGCCGGGGGCCAGGCGGACGCGGCGGTACCCGGCCAGTTCGCGGCGGGGGCGGGGTACGGACGGGTCGACGGCACGGACGTAGAGCTGGGCGACCTCGTCGGCCGCCACCGCACCGGTGTTGGTGACGGCGAAGGAGACCCGTACCCGTTCCTCGTCGGCAAGGAACCGCAGGTCCGTGTAGCCGAACGACGTGTACGACAGTCCGTGCCCGAACGGGAACAGCGGGGTGCCCTCGAAGTACAGGTACGTCTGGCGGCCGCCGATCACGTCGTAGTCGAGGAGGTCCGGCAGGTCCTCGTCCGCGGCGTACCAGGTCTGCGGGAGGCGGCCCGCGGGCGAGACGTCCCCCGCCAGGACGCGGGCCAGCGCGGTGCCCGCGGCCTGGCCGCCGTGCGCGGTCCACAGGACGGCCGGGAGGTCCGCGGGGTCCACGGCGTACGGATAGGAGCTGACGAGGGCCAGCACGGTGCGCGGGTTCGCGGTGCGGGCCGCCCGCAGCAGGCGTTCCTGGTGCCCGGGCAGGCGCAGGGTCGTCCGGTCCTCCGTCTCGCGCCCGTTGATGTGCGGGTCGTTGCCGGCGGCGACGATGACCACGTCGGCGCCGGCCGCGGCGCGGGCCACCGCGTCCTCGCCGCGCTCGGTGACCTCCAGCTCGAAGATCTCCCCGTCCCGCTCGGCAACCTGCACGCCGTCGGCGGCGACAGAGACGTACCTGCCCGTCCCCAGGTGCTTGAGGAGGTGACCGTTCCCGTGGGTCGCGGAGGGTTCGAGGCGGAACGTCTCCTGGACGACCCAGCCGCCGGGCTGGTCAGCGGCGGCGCGGACGAAGCCGTCCTCGGCCACCGAGAGGTAGCGGCCGTCGGGCGCGCGCAGGGTCAGTACGCCGTCGCCCCAGTCGGCCAGCGCGAGTTCGCTGCCCCGGGCGTCGGTGGTGAGCGGGGGCAGGTCCGTGCGGCCCGCGAGGAGCGCCGGGTCCAGCGCGCCCTCGGCGCCGCGCACCTCCTCGGCCGCGTCCTGGGCCGCGGGCACGCTCAGGTACGCGCCGGACGACGTCCGCAGCCGTACCCGGTCCACGCCCTCGGCGAAGGTGACGCGGTCGGCGCCGAAGCGCTCGTAGAGGCCCTCCAGGGGCGTCGAACGGTGGAGGAGCGTGCCGCTGTACCAGTCGAGCTTGCACTCGTCGGCGAGGAGACCGACGACCGCGACGCGGGTGTGCTCGCCGAGCGGCAGCAGGCCGTCGTTCTTCAGCAGGACGACGGCCTGCTCGGCCGCTTCCGCCGCGAGCGCGCGGTGGGCCGGGGTGTCGAAGTCCTCCGTGCCGGCGTACGGGTCCGACCGCGGGTCGAACTCGCCGAGCCGGAACCGGACCGAGAGCTGCCTGCGGACCGCCGCGTCGATGTCGTCCTCGCTCAACAGGCCCTGGTCGAGGGCCCCGTGAAGGCGGGCGACGATCTGCGAGCTGTCCGTGCCGTGGTCCGTGAAGCTGTCGACCCCGGCGCGGACCGCGGCCGCGGTCGCCTCCTCGTGGGTGTCGAAGTAGTGCTCGGAGTCGACCAGGTTGGAGGGCGCGCCCGCGTCCGAGCAGACGAGCAGCTCCTGCTCCGTCCAGGCACGCAGGTGCTCGCGCAGGTACGGCGAGACGTGGTTGGGGCGGCCGTTGACCAGGTTGTAGGCGGGCATCACCCCGGCCACCGCGCCCGCCTCGACCGTCTCGCGGAAGGCCCGCAGGTCGTACTCGTGCAGCACGCGCGGGCGCACCGACGAGGACGAGGTGTCCCGGTGCGTCTCGTTGTTGTGGGACAGCCAGTGCTTGAGGACCGGGGCCGTGCGCCAGTACGTGGGATGGTCGCCGCGCAGGCCGCGGGTGTAGGCCGTCGCGATCGCCGAGGTCAGCTTCGGGTCCTCGGAGTAGCCCTCCTCGTTGCGTCCCCACAGCGGGTGGCGCAGCAGGTTGACCGTGGGCGACCAGACGTTGAGGCCGACGCGGTCGTCGTGGGCGCGCATCGCGCGTGCCTCGGCCGAGACCGCCTCGCCGACCCGGTGCACGAGGTCGTCGTTCCAGGTCGCGCCGAGCCCTACTGCTTGCGGGAACACGGTCGCCGGCCCCATCCACGCCACTCCGTGCAGGGCCTCCTGGCCGGTGCGGAAGGCGGCGACACCGAGGCGCTCGACCGGCGGCCCGAACTGGTGCAGGAACGCGATGCGTTCGTCGCGGGTGAGCCGCGCCAGCAGATCGTCGATGCGCTTCGCGAACGGCAGCCGCGGATCGCGGAAGGACGGCGTGGAAGGCGGGTGTGCGGTCACGTGGTGATCCCTTTGCGGTGGAGCGACGGGGCGCTTTCGAAGCGCTTCGATGCTCATTCGGGCAAGGGGTGGGTGTCAAGACACCGGAACGCGCGAACTCCGTTCTCCGACCGGCATTTCAGGCGCCGCACGAGACCGGTCGAGTCCTCTGGGTCGCGCAGGAATGTTGGAAACGGCTCTTGTGCACCCTCAGGTGTTCACTTAACCTCGCAGCAACATCGAAGCGCTTCGACAAGCGACGAGAGTCCACCCGAGGATGCGCAGTCCCTCGGAGGGCCGCTTCAGCTCAGCCAGTTCCACTCAAGACACCGCAGCCGACGGCTCCACCGCCGGGTGTCCTGCTGTGCGCCACGAAGGGTTGACGCAATGACGCCGAACTCCGCCACCTCCGGCACCAGCCGGAGAAGCTTCCTCGCCTCCACGGCGGTGGCCGCGGCCGCCGTGGCCGGCGGGACGCCACTGCTCGCCGCCTGCGGCGGGTCCGACGGCGGCTCCAAGGAGGGGACCACCTCCGGCAAGGACGCGCAGAGGATCCTCCCCACTTTCGTGGCGCAGAACGTGGTGACGCCGGACATCCCGTCGAAGAACGGCTCTGCGGTCGGCTTCACCGGCGAACTCTCGCTCACCGGCCTGAAGACGTCGGTGCCCGGGAAGCTCGGCAAGGGCGGCACCGTCAGGATCATGTCGCCGTTCTGGGGCACGCCCCCGAAGGGCGGCAACGCCTACTACAGGGCGATGAACGCGAAGATCGGCGCCGACATCGTCTGGCAGAACCAGGACGGCAACACGTACGACGAGAAGCTGGGTGCCGTCCTCGCCTCCAGTGACATGCCGGACGTCGTGGTCATCCCCAGCTGGAACATGGGCGGCAAGATCCCCAGCGCCATCATCAGCAAGTTCGCCGACCTCGGCCCGTACCTCTCCGGCGACAAGGTCAAGGAGTACCCGAACCTCGCCGCCGTTCCGAGTGACGCGTGGAAGTACTCCATCTTCGGCGGCAAGCTGCGCGGCCTGCCGCAGCCCGCGCCCACCGTCACCGGCATCGTGCCCTTCTACCGCAAGGACGTCTTCGACAAGGAGGGGTACGAAGTCCCCACCTCGGCGGCCGAGTTCCTCGCCCTCGCCAAGGACATCACCAACGCCCGGGCCAAGGTGTGGGCCTGCGACGACATGAAGTGGACGGCCTTCAACATCTTCGGCGTGCTGTCCGGCAGCGAGAAGCCGCTCGGCTGGAACCTCGTCGATGGCAAACTGGTCTACCGGGTCGAGACGGACGAGTACCTCGAAGCGCTCGAGTGGACGCGCAAGCTCTACGCGGCCGGTGTCGTCCACCCCGAGGCCAAGGCGGCGAACCAGGGCAACGCGGGCCAGCGCTTCACCGCGGGCGAGGTCCTGATGTACAACCAGAACATCTCGGACTGGTGGGGCAAGATGGCCGAACAGGCCACCCACAAGAAGGACTTCCGCATCGCGGGCATGGACATATTCGGCCACGACGGAGGCGACCCGCGGCTGTGGTCCGGGTCGCCGGCGGGCATCTTCGCCTTCGTCAACAAGAAGGCCTCGAAGTCCGTGATCCACGACGTGCTGGCCGCCGCGAACGTCTCCGCCGCCCCGTACGGCACCAAGGAGTACATGCTCACCAACTACGGGGTGGAGGGCACGCACTACACCGTCGAGGACGGCACGCCCGTCAAGAACGACAAGGGCAACCAGGAGGTCCTGAACGCCTACGTGATGCTGGCCAGTCCCGCCCCGACCATCGCGCACCCCGACTTCCCGGACATCGCGAAGGAACAGGTGCAGTGGCAGCAGCGGATGGGCGCCTTCACCAGGAAGTCCTCCTTCTACGGCCTCCAGATCACCGAACCGGCCCGCTACACCAACCTCTCCAACGACTTCGAGCAGCTGGAGGACGACATCGTCCGCGGGCGCAAGAAGATCGGCGCCATGCAGCAGGCGGTGTCGGACTGGAAGAGCCAGGGCGGCGACAAGCTGCGGGACTGGTACAAGAAGCTGCTGGACGACACCGGCTCCGCGCAGGGGTGACGAGGTGGCACACAGCACCGCACCGGGCACCACCGGCGCCGCCGCGTCGTCGGCGGCGGAACCCGCCGAGCCGTCCGTGGGCCGCGCGAAGGCCGCCGAGGCCGGCCGGGCCGCCGCGGAACCGGGAGCGGCCAAGGCGCCGAAGAGCGGCAGCTTCCGCACCCGCCTCAAGCGGGACCGCACCCTGATCCTGATGACCCTGCCGGCCGTCCTGCTGGTCCTGGTCTTCAACTACATACCGATCCTCGGCAACGTCGTCGCGTTCCAGGAGTACGACCCGTACGTCAGCGACAACGGCTTCGTCGCCATCTTCCACAGCCCCTGGGTGGGCTTCGAGCAGTTCACGCGCATCTTCGAGGACTCGGCGTTCTGGGACGCCGTGGAGAACACCCTCGTCCTGTTCGCGCTGCAACTCGTGCTCTTCTTCCCCGTCCCGATCCTGCTCGCGCTGCTCATCAACAGCGTGGTGAGGCCCCGGGTACGGGCGGTGTCCCAGGCGATCCTCTACCTGCCGCACTTCTTCTCCTGGGTGCTCGTCATCACCGTGTTCCAGCAGATCTTCGGCGGCGCCGGCATCATCGCGCAGACCCTGCGGCAGCACGGGTACGAGGGCTTCGACCTGATGACCGACCCAGGAATCTTCAAGTTCCTGGTGACCGCGGAGGGCGTCTGGAAGGACGCCGGCTGGGGGATCATCGTCTTCCTCGCCGCGCTGGCCTCCGTGAGCCCGGACCTGTACGAGGCCTCGGCGATGGACGGGGCCGGGCGCTGGCGCCGGATGTGGCACGTCACGCTGCCCGCCCTGCGTCCGGTGATCGCCCTGCTGCTGGTGCTGCGGGTCGGTGACGCGCTCACCGTCGGCTTCGAACAGATCCTGCTCCAGCGGGACGCGGTGGGACCGGGCGCCGCGGAGGTCCTCGACACCTACGTCTGGTGGAACGGCGTCCGCAACCAGGACTTCAGTTACGCGGCCGCGGCCGCGGCCGGACTGATCAAGGGCGTGGTCAGTCTCGGGCTGGTCCTCGCCGCGAACAAGGTGGCCCATCTGATGGGCGAGCAGGGGGTGTACAAGAAGTGAGCGCCGTGACCGGGCAACGGCCGAAGGCCCCCGGCCGCTGGGCCGCCCCGCCCCGGCCCGTCTGGGAGGAGCGGCCCCGCACGGCGGGCCTCGCGGGCAAGGGCATCGTCCTGGCCGGCGCCTGCCTGGGCGTGCTGTTCCCGCTGTGGATCGTCGCCGTCACCAGTCTGTCCTCGAAGGAGACCATCACCGAGGCCGGCGGTCTGGTGGTGATCCCCAAGGGCATCACGTTCGTCGCGTACCGGGAACTGCTGAGCGGCGGACAGGTCACCCGGGCCACCCTCGTCAGCCTCGGCGTCACCCTCGTCGGCACGCTGTTCTCGATGGCGGTGTCCGTCCTCGCGGCGTACGGGCTCTCCCGCATCGGGTCGGTCGGGCACCGCTGGTTCCTGATGACGCTGCTCGCCACGATGTTCTTCGGCGCCGGCCTCATCCCCACGTACCTGCTGGTGCAGTCGCTCGGCCTCACGGACACGTATCTCGCGCTGATCCTGCCGAGCGCGGTCAGCGTCTTCAACATCCTGGTGCTGCGCGGTTTCTTCATGGGCATCTCGCAGGAACTCGTCGACAGCGCGCGGATCGACGGCGCGGGGGACTGGCGGATCCTGCGGCAGATCGTGGTGCCGCTCTCCCGCGCGGTCATCGCGGTGATCACGCTCTTCTACGCCGTCGGCTACTGGAGCGCCTGGTTCAACGCCTCGATCTACCTGAGCGACCAGGACATGATGCCGCTGCAGAACGTGATGATCCAGCTCGTCCAGAAGCAGGAGCCCCCGGTCGGCATGGGCCAGGCCATCAAGACGGGCGAACTGTCCGCCCTCGCCGTGCAGATGGCGGTCATGGTGCTGGCCCTGCTCCCGGTCGCCGTGCTCTCGCCCTTCGTCCAGCGGCACTTCAGGAAGGGCATGCTCACCGGGGCCGTGAAGGGCTGACGCAGGCCCGCCCACTCCCGCCGGCGCACCGGGCGCGGTGCGCCCGGGAGCGAGCAGCAGCATCCGTGCACCACCGCAGGCGACCGGTCGCGCAGTTCCCCGCGCCCCTCCCCGACGGGGCCCATCCCCACGATCTTTCCAGGAACGAGGTATGTCATGCGCACGCCGCGCCTGAGCCGACGAGCCGTGCTCGCCGGGACCGCCGCCACCGCGGCCCTGACCGCCGTCCCCGCTGTCGCGGCCCCGGCGCGAGCCGCCGGGGCGCGCCCGTACCGCTGGCGCAACGCCGTCATCGGCGGCACGGGCTTCGTCACCGGAGTCCTCTTCCACCCCTCGGTCCGCGGACTCGCCTACGCCCGTACGGACATCGGCGGCGCCTACCGCTGGGACGAGCGCGCCGCCCGCTGGACCCCCCTCACCGACCACCTCGGCTGGGACGACTGGAACCTCCTCGGCGTCGAGGCGATCGCCGTCGACGCGGCACACCCGGACCGGCTGTACCTGGCACTCGGCACGTACGCCCAGTCGTGGGCGGGCCCCGGTGCCGTCCTGCGCTCCGACGACCGCGGCGCCACCTGGACCCGCACCGACCTGGACGTGCGGCTCGGCGCCAACGAGGACGGCCGCGGCGCCGGTGAGCGGCTCCTTCTCGACCCGCGTGACAGTGACACCCTCTGGCTGGGCTCCCGTCACGACGGCCTCCTCAAGTCGACCGACCGGGGTGCCAGTTGGGCTCCGGTGACCACGTTCCCGGCCAGGGCGAGCGGCACAGGACAGGGCGTCACCCTCCTGGTCGCGGCCGGCCGCACGCCTTACGCCGGCTGGGGCGAAGGGGACGGCACCGCGGGCACGGCGAACCTGTACCGCACATCCGACGGCACCCACTGGGAAGCCGTCCCCGGACAGCCCTCCGGCACCTCGGCCAAGGTCCCGGTCCGCGCCGCGTACGACGCGCACACCCGCGAGCTGTACGTGACCTATGCCGACGCGCCCGGCCCCAACGGCCAGTCCACGGGCAGCGTGCACAAGCTGCGGACGACGCGCGGGACCTGGACCGACGTGACACCGGTACGGCCCGGCGGCACCACCTCCGAGGGGTCGGCCGACACCTTCGGCTACGGCGGTGTCGCCGTCGACGCCCGCCGCCCCGGAACCGCCGTCGTCTCCACCAACAACCGCTGGGCGGACGTCGACACCCTCTTCCGCACCACCGACGGCGGCCGCACCTGGACGTCCCTCAAGGACACCGCGGTCCTCGACGTGACCGAGACCCCGTACCTCAACTGGGGTGACGGATCACCCAAGTTCGGCTGGTGGATCCAGACGGTCGCCGTCGACCCGTACGACTCCCGGCACATCGTGTACGGGACCGGCGCGACCCTCTACGGCACCCGCGACCTGAGACACTGGGCGCCGCAGATCCGCGGCCTGGAGGAGACGGCTGTACGCCGGCTGGTCTCGCCCCCGGCCGGTGAGGCCCATCTGATCAGCGGGCTCGGCGACATCGGCGTGATGTACCACGAGCGGCTGACCGCCTCCCCGTCGCGGGGCATGGCCACCCACCCCGTGTCCGGCTCGGCGACCGGACTCGCCCAGGCCGCGGCCAGGCCGTCCTACGTCGTGCGCACCGGCTGGGGCGACCACGGAAACGGCGCGTACTCCAACGACGGCGGACGGACCTGGACGCCCTTCGCGGCCCAGCCCGCCATCGCCAAGGACGCGCCGGGCCCGATCGCCGCCGCCGCCGACGGCTCCGCCCTGCTGTGGTCCTTCGTCCACTGGGACGGCACGACGTACGCGGCCCACCGCTCCACGGACAACGGCGCGACCTGGACCGAGACCGCCACCTTCCCCAAGGGCGCCACCCCGGTCGCCGACCCCGCCGACCCGGCGCGCTTCTACGCGTACGACACCGCCACCGGAACGCTCCACGCCAGCACCGACGGCGGCGCGACCTTCACGCCCCGCGCGAGCGGACTGCCGTCGGGGGACAGCCAGATCCGGCTGGCCGCCGCCCCGGGCCGGACCGGGGACCTGTGGCTCTCGGCCAAGGGGAACGGCCTCTACCGCTCCACCGACGCGGGCGCGAGCTTCGACCGGGTGAGCAGCTGCCGGTCCTCGTACACCCTCGGCTTCGGCCGGGCCGCCGACGGCGCGCACTACCCGGCGCTCTACCAGGTCGGCTCGACGGGGACGGTCACCGCCGTCCTGCGGTCCGACGACGAGGCGAAGACCTGGGTGCGGATCAACGACGACGCCCACCAGTGGGGCTGGACCGGCGAGGTCATCACCGGCGACCCCCGCATCCACGGCCGCGTGTACCTCGGCACCAACGGCCGGGGCATCCAGTACGGAGACCCGGCCTGATGCCCGCCCTCGCCGACGCCACCCGCGGCCGCATCCTCTTCGGCGGCGACTACAACCCCGAGCAGTGGCCCGAGGAGACCTGGCAGGACGACGTACGGCTCATGAAGGACGCCGGCGTCAACTCCGTCACCGTCGGCGTCTTCTCCTGGGCCCGGCTCGAACCAAGGCCCGGAGCGCGGGAGTTCGGCTGGCTCGACCGGCTGATGGACCTGCTGCACGAGAACGGCATCACCGTCGTCCTCGCCACCCCCACCGCCGCCCCGCCCCCGTGGCTGGGCCGGCTGCACCCCGAGACGCTGCCCCGCGACGAGAACGGGCAGATCGTGTGGTGGGGCTCACGCCAGCAGTTCTCGCACTCCAGCCTCGTCTACCGGCACTACGCCGCCGCCATCACCGAGGACCTGGCCGCCCGCTACGGCAGCCACCCCGCCCTCACGATGTGGCACATCAACAACGAGTACTGCACGCACGACTGGGGCGACGAGGCCGCCCGCGCGTTCCGCGACTGGCTGCGCCGCAGGTACGGGACGGTCGACGCGCTCAACACGGCCTGGGGCACCGCCTTCTGGAGCCAGCGCTACGACACCTGGGACGAGATCATCCCGCCGCGCCGCGCCCAGTACATGAACAACCCCACCCAGGTGCTCGACTTCCGGCGCTTCACCTCCGACGCGCTGCTGGAGTGCTACCTCGCCGAGCGGGACATCGTCGCCCGGCACACCCCGCACATCCCCGTGACCAGCAACTTCATGCCGTTCTGGCAGGGGCAGGACGCCTGGGCCTGGGCCGAGCGGGAGGACGTCGTCTCGGTCGACGTCTACCCGGACCCGCGCGACCCGTACGGCGGCCAGTACTCCGCGCTGATCCACGACATGACCCGCTCGCAGGCCCGCGGCGGCCCCTGGATGGTCATGGAGCAGGCCGCGGGACCGGTCAACTGGCGCGGGGTGAACCACCCCAAGCCGCACGGCCTCAACCGCCTGTGGTCGCTCCAGGCCGTGGCCCGCGGGGCCGACGCCGTCTGCTACTTCCAGTGGCGCCAGTCCCGGCAGGGCTCAGAGAAGTTCCACTCCGGCATGGTCGGCCACGCGGGGGAGCGGGGCCGCACCTTCCAGGAGGTCAAGCGGATCGGGGCCGACCTCGCGCGGCTGAGCGAGCGGGTGGCGGACACCCGGGTCGACGGCGCCGACGTCGCCGTCCTGCTGGACTGGCACTCCTGGTGGGCCGGCCTCCAGGACGGGCGGCTCTCCTCCGAGGTCGACCACCCGGCGCTCGTCCGCGCCTGGCACCGCGCCCTGTGGGAGGCGCACACCACGGTGTCCTTCGCCCACCCCGAGCACGACCTGTCCGCGTACCGGCTCGTCGTCGTCCCGCAGCTGTACCTGATGACGGACGCGGCGATCGACAACCTCGTCGCTTACGTACGGGGCGGCGGCACCCTCGTCTCCGGCTTCCTGACCGGCGTCGCGGACCAGGACGACCGGGTGCGTCCCGGCGGCATGGACGCCCGGCTGCGCGACCTCTTCGGCATCCGCACCCTGCACGAGTGGTGGCCGCTCGACGCCGGCGAGCACGTCGACGCCGAGGGGTTCCGCGGCACCCTGTGGTCCGAGGAGATCGAGGCGGCGGACGCCGACGCCGTCACGCCGTACAAGGGCGGCGAACTCGACGGGCTCCCGGCCGTGCTGCGCAAGGGCCGCGCCTGGTACCTCTCCACCCTGCCGGAGCCCGGGGCACTGCGGACCCTGCTCGCCGGGATCGCCGCACAGGCCGGGGTCCGGCCGCCGCTCGACGCGCTCCCCGCCGGGGTGGAGGCCGTACGGCGCGGCGGGCTGCTGTTCCTCCTGCACCACGGGTGCGGCACGGTCACCGTGCCCGTGCCGGGCCGCCACCGCGACCTGCTCACCGGCGCCGACGTCACGGACACCGTGGAACTGGGCCGCTACGGCGTCGCCGTGCTGGAGGCGGCAGATGAGTGAGCCCGTCCACGGCACCTGGGAGCCGACGCCCGCCGCCCGCTGGGAGGACGCCTTCCTGAGCGGGAACGGACGGCACGGCGCCATGGTGTTCGGTGATCCGGACAGCGACCGGGTCATCGTGAACCAGCACAGCCTGGTCCAGCCGAACGGCGGCGAGAACGCCCGGCCGCCCGCCCTCGCCGCCGCCCTGCCGGAACTCCAGGACCGGCTGCTGGCCGGGGACACCGCCGCCGGGGACGACTTCACCGACGGCCGGCCGCTGCAATGGGTGCAGCCCTTCCACCCCGCCTTCCAGGTGCGGCTGCGCAGACCGGCCGCCCAGCGGCGCTCCTACCGGCGCGAGGTCGACTTCACCACCGGTATGGTCCGCGCCGAGTGCGACGGCTGGCGCAGCGACGTCTTCGTCTCCCGCGCCGACGACGTCGTCGTGCAGTACGTGACCGAGCCCGGCCTGACCGTCGACGTGACCCTCGACCACCGGCTCCCGGGGGCGCCGCGGGACGTGTCGGTCGGCCACGGCGCCGTCCTCACCCCCGAGGGCGCGCTCCTGACCCTGCGGGCCCGCTACCCGGGCGGCGACCGGGCCTACACGGGCGTGACGCTCGCGGTGGTCACCGGCGGCCGGACCCGGACCGCGCTGCCCGGGATACGAGTGGCCGGAGCGGGCGCGGTCCTCCTGCTCACGCGGGTGCGGCGGCACACCGGCGAGCTGGACGTCCTGGCCGAGGCCCGCACCCTGCGCGCCCTGCTGCCGGAGGGTGACGAGGACCCCTACCGCCGTCTCCTGAACCGCCACACCGGCCGGCACCGCAGCGCCTATCTCCGCGCGGGCCTCGACCTCGACGCCGACCCCGACGAGCGTGCCCTCCCGGGCTCGGAGCTGGTGCGCCGGCCCGAGAGCCCCGCGCTCGTCGAGCGGCTCTTCGCGGCCGGCCGCTACCACCTGCTGTCCGCCTCGGGCATGCTGCCGCCGCGGCTGACCGGCCTGTGGACGGGGGAGTGGGACACGGCCTGGTCGGGAGCCTTCACGACCGACGCCAACGTGAACCTGCAGACCGCGTCGGCCGCCGCGGCCGCGCTCCCCGAGGTCACCGAGGCCCACGCGGCCCTGGTGTACGGCCAGTTGCCGCACTGGCGCGACAACGCCCGCTCAATCTTCGGCACCCGCGGTGTGGTCGCCCCCGCCCACACCGACGGGGAGTCGGGGCACCTCCACCACTTCAGCCGCGACCATCCGCTGCACGTGTGGACGGCGGGCGCCGACTGGCTGCTGAAACCCCTGGTGGACCACGACGAGGTGCGGGGAGTCCGGGACCCGCGCCTGGCCGCCGCCCTCGACGAAGTCGCCCGCTTCTACGAGGACTTCCTCACCCGTACCGACGCCGACGGCCACCTCGTCGTGGTGCCCTCGTACTCGCCGGAGAACCAGCCGGCGGGCTCGGGCCCCGTCGCCGTCAACGCCGCCATGGACCTCTCGGCGGCCCGCCACGCCCTGCTCACAGCGGCCGACTACCACCCCGGACCCGGCGCCGAACGCCGGCGCGCGCTCGCCGCGCGGCTGCCGCCCCACCGGATCAACGACGAGGGAGCGCTGGCCGAATGGGCCCGGGACGGCCTCCGGGACAGCTACGACCACCGGCACCTCAGCCACCTCTACGGCGTCTGGCCGCTGGACGAGATCAACCCCTACGACACCCCGGAGCTCGCCGCGGCGGCCCACCGCGCCCTCGCACTGCGCGGCGCCGAGAACGACTCCGCGCACGGCCATCTGCACCACGCCCTGGTGGCGGCCCGGCTGGGCGACGCCGAGCGGGTGGCGGGCGCCCTCGGCAACGTCCTGGCCGGCGACTACTTCCACGTCTCCCTGATGAGCGGCCACTACCCGCACCGCCACGTGTACAACGCGGACGCCGCCCACACCCTCCCCGCCGTGCTCATCGAGATGCTGGTCCACTCCACACCCGGGCGGCTCGTCCTGTTCCCCGCGCTCCCCACGGCGTACCCGACCGGCCGTCTGCACGGCATCCGCACCCGTTTCGGCGCCGAGATCGACCTCGACTGGGGCCCCGCCCGGCGCACGGCCGTCATCCGCCCCGCCCGCACCGTCCGCGTCGATCTCAGGACTTCCTCCGGAGCGCGAACGCTCCAGCTGCGCGCCGGAGAAGACTGCGTCCTCACCCAGGGGCCGCAGTAGACCCACCGCACCACCGAACTCCCCCCACCCGTGGAAGGGACACCATGGCATCACGTACTCCCCGCCGGATCGTCAAGGCGCTGCTGGCCCCCGCGCTCGCCCTCGGCGCCACCGTCGGCCTCGCCTCGGCCCCGGCCCAGGCGGCCGTCTGGAGCTCCTGCGACCAGTGGGGCAACACCTCGCTGAACGGCTACACGCTCTACAACAACATCTGGGGCTCGGGCGCCGGCTCGCAGTGCGTCTGGGCCAACTCCGGCACCAACTGGAGCGTCAACGCCAACCACCCCGACACCGGCGGCATCAAGTCGTACCCCAACTCCAAGAAGGTGATCAACAAGTCGATCACCTCGCTCGGTTCGCTCAGCAGCAGCTACAACGTCTCGGTCCCGTCGTCCGGCGCGTACAACACCTCGTACGACATCTGGGACACCGACTACGACTACGAGATCATGCTCTGGGTGAACTACAACGGCGCCGTCGGCCCCCTCGGCACCTCGCAGGGCAACGTCACCCTCGGCGGCCACACCTGGACCGTCTACAAGGGCAGCAACGGCGCCAACGAGGTCTTCTCGTTCCTGCGGACCTCGGACTCCTCGTCCGGCACGGTGAACATCCTCCCGATCCTCAAGTGGATCAAGGACACCAAGCACTGGTTCGGCAACGAGACCGTCGGTGACGTCCAGTTCGGCTACGAGATCACGTCCTCGTCCGGCGGCCTGAACTTCACCACCAACAACCTGACCGTCAGCAGCAGCTGACCCGGCGTGCGGAGTGCGGCCGGTCCCTCCCCGGGCCGGCCGCACTCGTCCGTGTGCGGCTACGGCGCCACGGGCAGCCGCGCGCCGTCCCGCAGGAACAGCGGGATGCGGTCCAGCGGTGCGTCGACCGTCACGCGGGCACCGCCCGCGTACTCCTCCCCGGTCCACGCGTCCGTCCAGCGCGCCCCCGCCGGGAGGTACGCCGTACGGACCGTCGCCCCGGCGGTCAGCACCGGCGCGACGAGCAGGTCGGGGCCGAACAGGTACGCGTCGTCCACCGACCAGGCCGCCTGGTCGTCCGGGAACTCCAGGAAGAGCGGGCGCATCACCGGCAGCCCCTCCTCGTGGGCCTCCCGCATGACGGTCAGGACGTACGGCTTCAGCCGCTCGCGCAGCCGCAGGTACTTCTCCAGGATCGCCCCCGCTTCCTCGCCGTACGACCAGACCTCGTTCGGGCCTCCGGTCATCCGCGGGCCGAGCGCTGTCCCCGGGTCGCGGAACCCGTGCAGCCGCATCAGCGGGGACAGCGCCCCGAACTGGAACCAGCGGACCATCACCTCGCGGTAGGCCGGATCGTCCGGGTCACCCCCGTGGAACCCGCCGATGTCCGTGTTCCACCAGGGGATCCCGGACAGCGCGGTGTTCAGGCCGGCCGCGATCTGGCGGCGCAGGGTCGCGAAGTCGGTGCCGATGTCGCCGGACCACAGGGCGGCTCCGTAGCGCTGACTGCCCGCCCACGCCGAGCGGTTGAGGGTGACGATCTCGCTCTCGCCCGCCGCGGTCATACCCTCGTGGAAGGTGCGGGCGTTCTCCCGCGGGTACATGTTGCCGACCTCCAGGCCCGGGCCCGCGTGATAGCGCAGGTTCTCCTGGAAGCCGGGCTTCAGCTCCGGCTCGCAGGCGTCCAGCCAGAAGGACTTGATGCCGTACGGCGCGAAGTAGTGGTCGCGGACCTTCGACCAGACGAAGTCGCGCGCCTCGGGGTTCGTCGCGTCGTAGAAGGCGACCTGGACCGTGGAGGCGACCTCCTTGTCGGGCCAGTCGGCGTGCGCCATCGGGCCGTACTGCGTGCCGATGAAGTAACCGAGCTGCTCCATCAGCTGGTGGTTCTCGGAGAGCGGCGACACCGACGGCCAGACGCTCACCACCAGTTCGACACCCAGTTCGGCCAGCTCCCGCTGCATCGCGGCCGGGTCGGGCCACTCCGCCGGGTCGAACTTCCACTCGCCCAGGTGTGTCCAGTGGAAGAAGTCGCAGACGATGACGTCGAGGGGCAGTCCCCGGCGCTTGTACTCCCGTGCCACGGCGAGCAGTTCGTCCTGGGTGCGGTAGCGCAGCTTGCACTGCCAGAAGCCGGCCGCCCATGCGGGCAGCATCGGCGTCCGGCCGGTCACCGCGCTGTAGCGGCGCTGGGCCGCGGCCGGGTCGCCCGCCGTGATCCAGTAGTCGAGCTGGCGGGCCGAGTCGGCGACCCAGCGCGTGCCGTTGCCGGCCAGCTCGACGCGGCCGATCGCCGGGTTGTTCCACAGGAGGGTGTAGCCGCGGCTGGAGGTGAGGACCGGGATGCTCACCTCTGCGTTGCGCTGCACCAGGTCGAGGACGGTGCCCTTCTGGTCCAGCAGCCCGTGCTGGTGCTGGCCGAGGCCGTACAGCTTCTCGCCGTCGTACGCGGCGAACCGCTGCTCCAGGCGGTGGTGGCCGTTGCCGGTCGGGGTGTAGAGCCGCGGGCCCGGCCACCAGAAGTGGGCGCGTTCCTCGGCGAGGAGCTCCGTGCCGTCGTCGGTGCGCAGGAAGCGGACGAGCCCCTCGGCGCCGACCTCGACGGTCAGGGCGCCGACCGTCAGCCGGCCCTCGCCGCCCTCGACCGTGACGGTGCCGCGGGTCGCCGGCGGCTGGTCGAGCAGGGCGCCGGGCAGTCCGTCGAGGACAGGTCCGCCGAGGCGTGCGCGGACCCGGACGGCGTCGGGCCCCCAGGGCTCGATGCGTACGGTCTCCTGGCGGCCGCTCCATTCCAGCGCGCCGTCCCGTTCGCGGAACGTGCCGACCGTGGGGGAGGACTGGGCGAGGCTGACCGCCCCCTGCTGGGGCTGGTTCTGGGCAGGCTGATTCACGTGGGGTGCTCCCGGAGTAAGGAGTGGCGACAGGACCCGGCGCCGTTGTGGCGCGCCGGGACGGGCAGGGGTGTGGCGCCGAGCCCCTGGGCGTACGGAAGTCGGCCGGCTGGCGTGGGGTCAGGAAGCGGCGGGGCCCGTGCTGGCCCGTACGGTCAGCTCCGGCGCGAGCAGGACGACCTCGTCCTTGCCGTGCCCGTCGAGTTTGGCGATCAGCTGCTCCACGGCCTGCCGGCCCATCTCCTGGGCGGGGATGGCGACCGAGGTCAGCCGCACCGACGCCTGGACGGCGACCTGGTCCGGGCAGATGGCGATCACCGACACGTCCTCGGGCACGGCCCGGCCCTGCTGGCGCAGCAGCGCGAGCAGCGGTTCGACCGCGGACTCGTTCTGCACGACGAATCCCGTGGTGCCCGGGCGCTCGTCGAGGATCCGGGCGAGGGTCACGGCCATCGCGTCGTACCCGCCCTCGCAGGGGCGGTGCAGCACCCGCAGGCCCAACTCCCGCGAACGGGACCGCAGGCCGTCGAGGGTGCGCTCGGCGAACCCCGTGTGGCGCTCGTAGACCGCGGGCGCCTCGCCGATGACAGCGATGTCACGGTGGCCGAGCAGCGCGAGATGCTCGGCGCACAGGGCGCCCGTCGCGCCGAAGTCGAGGTCGACGCAGGTCAGTCCCGTGGTGTCGGCGGGCAGTCCGATGAGCACGGACGGCTGGTCCGTCTCGCGCAGCAACGGCAGCCGCTCGTCGTCCAGTTCCACGTCCATCAGGATCATCGCGTCGGCGAGCCCGCTGCCGGTGACCCGGCGCATGGCGTCGGGACCCTCCTCGCCGGTGAGCAGCAGCACGTCGTAGCCGTGGGCGCGGGCGGCGGTCGCCACCGCGATGGCGATCTCCATCATCACGGGCACGTACATGTCCGTGCGCAGGGGGATCATGAGCGCGATGATGTTGGACCGGCTGCTCGCCAGGGCCCGGGCCCCCGCGTTCGGGTGGTAGCCGAGTTCCTGGATGCTCCGCTCCACCCGCAGCCGGGTGCCCGCGGAGATGGACCGCTTGCCGCTGAGGACATAGCTCACCGTGCTCGCCGAGACTCCGGCGTGCTGGGCGACCTCGGCGAGGGTGACCATCCAGCTCTCCAAGCATTGTGTGAAGCGCTTCGACAGCGCGTGCTGCGGACAACGGCGAGTGAGGGTGGCTCGACAGTAGCCCGACGGCGGATGGGTGTCCATAGGTTGTCGAAGCGCTTCGACACAGGTTTCTCGCGAGGTGGTGCCGGAGCACTCCCGCCGGAGTCTCCCCGCCCGCCCACCGCTGCGGGTACGTGCCCCAGACGGTCCCCCGAGGGGACCCGCGGCGCAACACCCGCACCGCGTCCGCGAAGGGACGGAGGTTCCCCCGAGCGGCCGGGCGTTGGGCCGAACGCTGCGCCAGGACTGGTGGGGGCGGACCGGATCGGGTACATACGATCGGGTAGCACCCGTCGGTAACGAACGGTCCCAAGATCCCTATTCGCGGCGAGGTGAGCCTCTTGTCCGCAACACCCCACCAGCCCACAGTCACCGAACGTGAGGCCCGACAGGTCGCGGAGGCCGCGCGCGAACAGGACTGGCGCAAGCCGAGCTTCGCCAAGGAGCTGTTCCTCGGCCGCTTCCGGCTCGACCTCATCCACCCACACCCCATGCCGTCCGACGAGGCGGCACAGCGCGGCGAGGAGTTCCTCGCCAAACTGCGCGACTTCTGCGAGACGAAGATCGACGGGGCCCGGATCGAGCGTGAGGCGCGGATCCCCGACGAAGTGATCAACGGGCTCAAGGAGCTCGGCGCCCTCGGCATGAAGATCGACACCAAGTACGGCGGCCTCGGCCTGACGCAGGTCTACTACAACAAGGCGCTCGCTCTGGTCGGCTCCGCGAGCCCCGCCATCGGCGCCCTGCTGTCCGCCCACCAGTCGATCGGCGTACCGCAGCCGCTGAAGATCTTCGGCACCCAGGAGCAGCGGGACGCGTTCCTGCCCCGCTGCGCGCGCACGGACATCACGGCGTTCCTGCTCACCGAGCCCGACGTGGGCTCCGACCCCGCCCGGCTGGCCACGACGGCGGTCCCGGACGGGGACGACTACGTCCTCGACGGAGTGAAGCTCTGGACGACCAACGGCGTGGTCGCGGACCTCCTCGTCGTGATGGCGCGCGTGCCGAGGTCGCAGGGGCACAAGGGCGGCATCACGGCCTTCGTCGTGGAGGCCGCGTCCGAGGGCGTCACCGTCGAGAACCGCAACTCCTTCATGGGACTGCGGGGCCTCGAGAACGGGGTGACCCGCTTCCACCGGGTCAGGGTCCCCGCCGCGAACCGGATCGGCGCCGAGGGAGCCGGTCTGAAGATCGCGCTCACCACCCTGAACACGGGGCGGCTGTCGCTGCCCGCCATGTGCGTGGGCGCCGGCAAGTGGTGCCTGAAGATCGCCCGCGAGTGGTCGGCGGCCCGCGAGCAGTGGGGCAAGCCGGTCGCGTTCCACGAGGCGGTCGGGGCGAAGATCTCCTTCATCGCGGCGACGACGTTCGCCCTGGAGGCGGTTCTCGACCTGTCGTCCCAGATGGCCGACGAGGACCGCAACGACATCCGCATCGAGGCCGCCCTCGCCAAGCTGTACGGCTCGGAGATGGCCTGGCTGATGGCCGACGAACTGGTCCAGATCCGCGGCGGACGCGGCTTCGAGACCGCGGAGTCCCTCGCCGCCCGCGGGGAACGCGCGGTCCCCGCCGAGCAGATCCTGCGCGACCTGCGCATCAACCGCATCTTCGAGGGCTCCACGGAGATCATGCACCTGCTGATCGCCCGCGAGGCGGTCGACGCCCACCTGAAGGTCGCCGGCGACCTGATCGACCCCGACAAGTCCCTGTCCGACAAGGCCAGGGCGGGCGCCAACGCGGGTGTCTTCTACGCCAAGTGGCTGCCGAAGCTGGTCGCGGGTCCCGGGCAGCTCCCGAACTCGTACAGCGAGTTCAAGCGCGAGGTGGACCTCTCCGGGCACCTGCGCTACGTGGAACGCACCGCCCGCAAGCTCGCCCGCTCCACCTTCTACGCCATGTCCCGCTGGCAGGGGCGCATGGAGACCAAGCAGGGGTTCCTCGGCCGGATCGTCGACATCGGCGCCGAACTCTTCGCGATGAGCGCGGCCTGCGTACGTGCCGAACTGCTGCGCACGACCGAGGACCACGGCCGGGAGGCGTACCAACTGGCCGACGTCTTCTGCCGCCAGGCCCGCATCCGCGTCGAGGAGCTCTTCGGGCGGCTGTGGAACAACACCGACGACGTCGACCGCACGGTGGTCAAGGGCGTCCTGTCGGGCACGTACGAGTGGCTGGAGGACGGCGTCGTCGACCCGTCGGGCGAGGGGGCGTGGATCGCCGACGCGACACCCGGCCCGAGCCGCCGGGAGAACGTCCACCGCCCCATCCGCTGACGCGTTCCGGGGGAGGGCGCCCCTGCCCCGGCCCCGGTGTGCCGTCCCCGCACGTCCCGCGTGCGGCGAACGGCACACCGGCGCCGGACCTCAGCAGTAGGTGTCGCTGGGGTCCCGCGTCGTCCACGAGCAGGAATCGGCCTTGGTCCCGCTCGCCTTGTAGAGCGTGGCCGTGTCGCTGGTGTTGTTCCAGACGTACGCCCCGCGGTCCTGGTACTTGTTCGCCGCCGTGTCGGTACCGCTGCCGGTGCGCACCTTCTTGGTGGAACCCGCCCCGATCCTCACGTCGAGGAACGTGTACGAGTGCCGTGACGCGTCGACGAGCGTCCAGTTCTTGAGGGAGATCGTCGACGAACCGGTGTTCTTGATCTGCACCCACTCGGCGTTGAGGCTCGCGTTGGAGCGGTCGTCCGAGCCCGGGCTGTCGAAGTAGACGTGATGGATGGTCACACCGCCCGCCGCCTGGGCCGGAGTGCTGAGGAACGTGCCCGTCAAAGCCACGGCGCCGGCGAGCGCGGGCAGGGCAGCACGAATGCGCATGAGAACCCCCCTGGGTTTCGTCCCGGCCGGTCGATCAACCGGCCAGTGGTGAAGTGTTATCACGTGATCTTCACGCTTGTTTCACAAAGAGGATGATCGGCTCGGCCGCGCTCACGGGGTGCCAGAGTGACCGGGACCCGGCCCGGCGCCCAAGGACGCCACTGTCACCGGCCCCGGCGGGCACCCCAGGACGCCACCCTCAACGGGCCCCGGCGGCACCTCGGAACGCCGCGACGACCGGGCACGGCCGGCGTCCGAGGTGTCGGAAGAGACGGGAGTGGGACGCCCGGCCCTGCCGGGCGCCGGTTGCGGCCACAATGGAGGCATGAGCGACAGTCCAGTCCCCCTCGCCGATCCGCATCTCGTTTTCGACCCCGTGGACGGAGTCCGGGATGTCGTGATCCTCGGTTCCACCGGATCGATCGGCACCCAGGCCATCGACCTCGTGCTGCGCAACCCCGGCCGGTTCCGGGTCACCGCGCTCTCCGCCGCCGGCGGGAGGGTCGGGCTGCTCGCGGAACAGGCCCACCGCCTGCGCGTCAGGACGGTCGCCGTGGCCCGCGAGGACGTCGTGCCGGCACTGCGCGAGGCGCTCGCGGCGCGGTTCGGAGCGGGGGAACCGCTTCCGGAGATCCTCGCCGGGCCCGACGCGGCCACCCGGGTCGCCGCCTCCGACTGCCACACCGTGCTCAACGGCATCACCGGCTCCATCGGCCTCGCGCCGACCCTCGCCGCCCTGGAGGCGGGCCGCACCCTGGCGCTGGCGAACAAGGAGTCGCTCATCGTCGGCGGCCCGCTGGTGAAGGCGCTGGCCAAGCCGGGGCAGATCATCCCGGTCGACTCCGAGCACGCGGCCCTCTTCCAGGCCCTCGCCGGCGGCACCCGCGCCGACGTGCGCAAGCTGGTCGTCACCGCGTCCGGCGGCCCCTTCCGGGGACGTACGAAGGCCGAGCTGGCGGACGTCACCCCCGCGGACGCCCTGGCCCACCCCACCTGGGCGATGGGACCGGTCATCACGGTGAACTCGGCGACCCTGGTCAACAAGGGGCTCGAAGTCATCGAGGCGCACCTCCTCTACGACATTCCCTTCGAGCGGATTGAGGTGGTCGTGCACCCGCAGTCGTATGTCCACTCGATGGTTGAATTCATTGACGGATCCACGCTCGCCCAGGCGACGCCCCCCGACATGCGCGGGCCGATCGCCATCGGCCTCGGCTGGCCCGAGCGCGTCCCGGACGCGGCGCCCGCCTTCGACTGGACCAGGGCGTCCACCTGGGAGTTCTTCCCGCTCGACACCGCGGCGTTCCCCTCCGTGGGACTCGCCCGGCACGTGGGGCAGCTCGCGGGCACGGCGCCGGCGGTGTTCAATGCCGCAAACGAGGAGTGCGTGGACGCGTTCCTGAACGGCGCGCTGCCGTTCAACGGGATCATGGAGACCGTCACCCGGGTGGTCGAGGAACACGGCACCCCGCGTACGGGAACTTCCCTGACCGTCGCGGACGTCCTCGAAGCGGAGACCTGGGCGCGCGCCCGGGCCCGTGAGCTGACCAAGACGACGGCGCACACGACCGCGGAGGCCCGTGCATGACGACCCTGATGATGATCCTCGGCATAGTCGTCTTCGCGGTCGGCCTGCTCATCTCGATCGCCTGGCACGAGCTGGGGCATCTGTCGACGGCCAAGCTCTTCGGCATCCGGGTGCCGCAGTACATGGTCGGCTTCGGCCCGACCATCTGGTCGCGCAGGAAGGGCGACACGGAGTACGGCATCAAGGCCGTCCCCCTCGGCGGCTACATCCGCATGATCGGAATGTTCCCGCCGGGACCCGACGGCAGGATCGAGGCCCGCTCCAGCTCCCCGTTCCGCGGAATGATCGAGGACGCCAGATCGGCCGCGTTCGAGGAGCTCAAGCCCGGCGACGAGACCCGCCTCTTCTACACGCGCAAGCCGTGGAAACGGGTCATCGTGATGTTCGCGGGCCCCTTCATGAACCTGATCCTGGCCGTGGCGATCTTCCTCGGCGTGATGATGACGTTCGGCATCAACACCCAGACGACCACGGTCGGCCGGGTCTCCGACTGCGTCATCCAGCAGAGCGAGAACCGCACGAAGTGCGAGAAGGGCGACCAGCCCGCACCCGCCAAGGCCGCCGGGCTCAGGCTCGGCGACAAGATCGTCGCGTTCGACGGCAAGCCGGTCGAGGACTGGTCGAGCCTCCAGTCCGACATCCGCGCCAACCCCGGCCGCGACGTCACGCTCACCGTCGACCGCAAGGGCGAGCGGCTCGACCTGACCGCCCACCTGATCAAGAACCAGGTCAGCAAGACCGACGGCAACGGCGGCTACGTCGAGGGCAAGTACGTCTACGCGGGCTTCCTCGGCTTCACCCCCGCCTCCGGCATCGTCGAGCAGTCGTTCGGTCAGTCCGTGGACCGCATGGGCGACATGATGCAGAGTGGTGTCGAGTCGCTGATCTCGCTGCCCGGCAAGGTCCCCGCGCTGTGGGACGCGGCCTTCGGCGACGGACCGCGCGAGGCCGACTCCCCGATGGGCGTGGTCGGCGCGGCCCGCATCGGCGGTGACGTCTTCACCCTGGACATCCCGGCCTCCCAGCAGGTCGCGATGATGCTGCTGCTCGTCGCCGGCTTCAACCTCTCCCTCTTCCTGTTCAACATGCTCCCGCTGCTCCCGCTCGACGGCGGGCATATCGCGGGCGCCCTGTGGGAGTCCCTGCGGCGGACCGTCGCGAAGGTGCTGCGCCGGCCCGACCCGGGCCCGTTCGACGTCGCCAAGCTGATGCCCGTCGCCTACGTGGTGGCCGGGATCTTCGTCTGCTTCACGATCCTGGTGCTGATCGCGGACGTCGTTAACCCGGTGAGAATCAGCTAGTTCGACTTCGTTCATGACGGCCGGGCACAGTGTGTGCCCGGCCGTCACTCATGAGTGGGTTTACGCACGGGATGTGCTCGGGCCGGAGCCCGTGCCGTAATCTCGGTTCCTGGAGCCCGCTGTCCCGGGACCTTGATCCAGCACTTGGGGTTGCACAGCAGATGACTGCGATTTCTCTCGGCATGCCGTCCGTTCCGACCAAGCTCGCCGAGCGCCGGAAGAGCCGGCAGATCCAGGTCGGAACCGTGGCCGTGGGCGGAGACGCACCCGTGTCGGTGCAGTCGATGACGACGACGCGTACGTCGGATGTCGGGGCGACGTTGCAGCAGATCGCGGAGCTGACGGCGTCGGGGTGTCAGATCGTGCGGGTGGCGTGTCCGACGCAGGAC
>NZ_JBWJAQ010000032.1:0-55130 GCF_056387915.1 Streptomyces sp. GLSS-08 | reverse complement strand
CCACCCACCCCCACCCCACCCCCACCAAACAAACCACCCAGTCTCATTCAAGAGCGACCCCAACCCCCACACACACCCAACCCAAACCCCCACCACCCACCCGAGACACCCCCCCATCAGCAAGTGAAGGCCCGGCGACGTCAGCCCGGCGGAGCCTGATGATCGCCCGCAAGCGCTGCGCGTATGCCAACCAGGCCGTACTCGAAGGCGCGGTCGACGTCACCCCCGAGCCCGTCCAGGCGCGGCAGTTCGTCCCAGGCAGGGCCCGTGCGCGGATGGCAGATGACCTCCACCGCCGGGCGGTCGTGAAGCACCAGGCGCGGGGCGCCGCTCCAGTCGAAGCAGGCCCGCAGGACCGTCTCCCGTTCGGCGACGGACTGCCAGGCACGTGCGAACCGGCCCGCGTCCAGCGGCCCGCTCCAGTCCCAGGTGAACTGCTCCACGTGCCCGCCGCGGGCGTCCTGATCCTCGACGGCGGCCCAGAGCAGCGCCTGCTGATGCCCGCTCAGGGCGAAAGTGTCGGCCGCGGGTGGTGCCAACAGGTCGGCCAGCAGGTCGTCGATGAGCGGGCCGCCGACCGTGGCCCGGGTACGCGGGGTGAGCCGCAGGACGCGGCGACAAAGGCGCCCGGTGTCCGCTTCGGCGTCCAGGGTGACGTCGTATGCCCGGTGGCGCTCGGCGACACGGGCCGCGAGCGCCTGAACGATGCCCGTCTGCCGGTCAGAACTACTCATCCGTTTCCCCGGGCACCGTGCCGAACGGCGCTGGCACAGCAGCCGGCTTGCGGTGTCCCGGCCCGGTGGGTGTCGTGGTCGAAGGGTGTCGGCCGTGGTCGGCGGTACAGGGCACCCGCCGCTCACCGCTTCGGCCGCCGCCGTCCCGGGAAATCGATGACGCGGGAGTCCGGCGACCGCAGCTCCGGCTCCAACTCCGGCAGCGGTTGCGGCTCCAACTCTGGCTGCAAATGCGGTGAGGGTGAACGCTCGGGTTCGCGGGCGGGTGCCGGGGCCCCGGTCCCGGCCGGCGGCGCCACTGCGGTGTCCTTGCGGTGCGCCTCGCTGACCCAGAAGCCTCCCTCGACCAGATGGGTGGCAAAGGCCCACCGGCCCGCGCTGTCCCCGGCGAGGCGGGGCTCTCCCGCCTCGCCCCACCCGAAGCCGACCGCCGAGAACCGGCGCCGCATGCCGTCTCCCAGCGCCTTGGTGTACGCCTCCTTCAGCGTCCACAGGCGCAGGAACCGCTCGGTGCGCTCGGGTTCGGGCAGGGCCGCGAGCATGGCGGCCTCCTCGGCGGTGCAGACGTGCTCGCGCAGCGCCTCCAAGGAGACCCGGCGCCCTGCGGGTTCGGCGTCGACACCGACGGGCCCGGTGCGGCTGACGCCGACCACGATCAACTCATCGGTATGGGCCAGGCTCACTTCCAGGTCCGCGCCGAGCCCCCGCAGCACAGGCCGCCCGCCGGGCAGGTAGGCCAGGTCGAGCCGGGCGGCGGGAATCTGCAGAGCGGCGGCAGCCGTGTGTTTGACCACCACCCGGGAGACGGCCAGGCTCAGCCGCCCGGCCGGGGCCGGGTGCTGTCGGTAGCGGGACCAGTCACGGCCCAGCAGGGTACGCAGCCCCGGATCCAGCAGGGCCGGTGTCAGCCACTGACCCCAGGTCGTGTACACCACGGCCCGGCCGCTGTCCTCGATCCGCTCCTGGACCTCGTCCCACGGCCCGTCCGGCCCCGGAGCATGGCACGGCGGCAAGAACACCGGCACGGGCGCGGACGCGGGTGCGGAGGACACCGACGCGCGCCCGGGCGCAGGTGCGGGTGCGGGTGCGGGGGACGCCGACACGGACACAAGTGCGGGCGCGGGTGCGGACGGTGCCGACGCGGGCGTGTCGGCACCGTCCACACCGCTCCCGCCCACGCCAACGCCCCTGCCAACGCCTACGCTCCCGCCCACGACAACGCCAACGCCCCTGCCAACGCCTACGCTCCCGCCAACGCCCACGCTTGCGCCCACCCTTCCGCTCCCGTTCCCTTCCACGCTTGCCCTTCCTCCCCCGCTTGCGCTCACCACGGGAGCCTCGTCGAGTACAGGTCGCAGTCCATGCCGTTCTTCGCGCGCCGGGCCAGCTCGTCCCACACGCCGGGCCGGGTCTGGGGCATGTGGTCGGGCAGGGGCAGGGCGAGCCGGCCGGTGATCCGTGCCAGTGCCAGCAGCGCCCAGTCGGTGTCGCCGAGGAAGGACTCGGGGGTCGCGGCCGCCGCTTCCCGCACGCCCAGCACGGCGGCGGCCAGCACCAGCAGTGCCTGACGGTCCGCCAGCGCGCGTGCCGCCGGGTCGGCGGGCTCGTACACGGGGGCGGCCGCGCAGGCGACCCGCAGCGCCCGTTGCTCGGCACTGAGCCGGCGGCCCAGGCGGGCGAGCGCCACGGTGCCAACTGTGCCGGCGGCGGCGAGCCGTTCGGCGGCAGCGGGCAGGGTCGCCGCAAGGGCCTGCGGGCTGTGGGTGCCCGGCGCCGCGGCCAGGGCGGCCTCACCGATCCTGAACAGCGCCGTCGGCTCCCCCTGCCGACCCGGCGCGGAGCTGTCCGCCGGGTTCAGCCCGCGCACCAGACGGGCCTGGGCGGCGCGGGCAGCCGTCCAGTCGGCCCCGGCGAGGGCCCGGTCGTCAAGGATCTTGGCCAGGGTGCGCCGTTCGAGCGTGTCGGCGTCGAACCCGCACTCGTTCAGCACCAGTTCGAGGTCGCCCAGCAGTTCCCCCAGCAGCAGCGGCACGAGGTATCCCACGACAGCGGCCAGCGGCGCCACGCCGTGCGGGGACGGGTCCGGGTCCGGGTCCGGGTCCGGGATGTGCGTACCGGACCCTGCCACGTCCTGCCCAGCCGCGTTCGGCAAAACCGCGTCCTGCCCCGCCCCGGGGCAGGAGCGCAGGGCCAGGGCCGTCAGACACTCGCAGGCCAGCAGGTCCGCAAAGACCGCGGCCAGAACCGGCTGCCACTGCCCGGCACCGGGCTCGTACCTGCTCAGACCGTCCACGATACGGGTCGCGCCGCGCAGGACACCGGCCGCCGAGGCGAGCAGCGCGGCAGGCCCCAGCAGCGCGGCTGCCGTGTGCGGCACGACTGCGTGCAGCAGCGGACCGGTGCCCCAGGCATGAGCCAGGGCCAGATCCCGGCGCAACAGCGGGCGCAGAGCGCGGGCGAGCTCCCAGGGCGGCGGCGCCTTCCCGGCCACGGTCAGCTCGGCGGGCGGGGCGGGCAGCGCGTCATGGCCCGCCGCCCACAGGGCGGCGCGGCCATAGGGATTGGCGCGGTCCCGGGGATCACCCAGCAACGCCTCCAGACGCACCGCATACTGCACCGCATCCCACTCCCTGCCCCCCGCGTCCGGCCCGTCCACCGCACCCGGTGATTCGTCCACCGCGTCCCACGGGCGGTCTGCCGCGCCCCGGGGCTCGTGCCCCAAGCCCGGTGCCTCGTGCGCCGCGCCCAACCCGTCCACCGCGCCCCGTGGTTGGCGCGCCGCGCCCAACGGCGGGTGTGCCGGTCCGGTGGCGGTCGTCCCCGGGTGCCGGCCGGCATCCGGTAGGGGCCGGGTCGGGGCCATCACCGATCTCCTCCTCGTAGTGGCGGTGCTGCACCGAACGGTCGGTTCTGCGGCGGAGCTCATCGCAGTCGGCGTACGGCGCTCTCGGCGTGCCAGCGCGCCAGGCCGAGGGCCTCGGTGCTCGAGCGTCCCAGCCACTCACGCACGTGCCTGCGGGCGTCGAGGAGCACCGCGCCCTCGCCCAGGACGGCCTGGACGGCGCTCTCCTTCAACATCACCTGGTGGACTGAGACGACCCGCACTCCGCTCTCGTCGGGCTCAAGGGACCATTCCCCGTAGTGCGCGGCAACCGGATCGGGCATCACGGTCGCCTTGTGGACGATGCGTCCCGCGGCCGGGAAGCACAGGCGTACGGCCTCGGACACGAGCGTGTGCCCGGTGTCCGGGGCGCAGGTGTGCAACACCGTCAGCTGCACACCGGGCTGGTCCTCGGTGACCTCCGCCCGCTCGACCTCGGGGACCAGGTCCACCCAGTCCTCGATGCGGTACAGGAAGTCGTACACCAGCTCCGGGGAACCCGAGACATAGACGCTGTCCTCGAAGGACAGCAGCAGTTCATCCAGCCGGTCCCAGCGCTCCGCGGTCTCGCGCAGCGCCGCCAGCTCGCTCTGCACATCCTCCTCGAGCGCGTGAGCCGCCCCCGCCGTCTCCCAGGGTTCGTGCGGGCGCTCATGACGCAGGCTCAGCAGGCACCGGCCGGCACCGTCAGGCACCACGCTCCACACACCGGTGGCCGGTGCACCGGTCAGCAGCGCATCACGCACCTCGAACTCGATACGGCGCTCGCCGGGGCGCAGCACACGACGGACGAGCGCGGAACGAACCTGACCGTACTGCAGGCACCACGACCGCAACTCCTCCTGCACGCCGTCGAAGCCCAGGCGCTCGACGTGGACGTAGGACGGCAGCAGGACCGGCCAGCGCGGAGCATCGGCAAGGAGGCCGTACACAACCCCGGCAGGAGCCGCGACCGGGACGGTGTGCTGAGCATGGAGCACTCGACGCGACGCCATGCACGACCCCCTCCTCCAGGAATCCCCGAATCCCCAACACTGCACAACGCCCCCTGAGCCGCACTCGAGCCCGGCCGGAGACAACCCGCGACGACACGGCCTCAACCACCGGAACCCACCGGCACGGGGCTCCCGCGGGCATCAGCCCACGGGGCCCGTCGGCGCAGGCGCGGGCACCGCGGGCACCGCGGGCACCGCGAGGGTGGAACGCGGGCTCCGGCCCCCCGAGAACCCCGGCCTGGACGTGACGGAGAATGACACCTGGCCCGCGCCGTGCCCGACGAGATGGGTGCCCGGCCCGGCGGGGGTAGGTCCCCTTCAGGGGGCCGGGCGGGTACGCCCTGCCCTCGATGCAGAGGAAGGGCCGGGCGGGCGCCGGCCGGGAGAGGGGATCCCCGTGGGGACGATGATCGGCACGCTGGTCGCGGTTGTCATCGGCGCGCTGCTCCAGCACGTCAGCCAGGCGCTCGCCGACCGCCGGCAGCGTGCCGAGCGGCGTCGGCAGGCGCTCATGAGTGCGGTTCCCGCGCTCGTCTCGGCGTTGGCCGGCTACCGGCGCCACCATTACCTCAAGGTGGACGCCATACGGGACGGGCAGCCCGACACCCCCGACGCCCGCCGTGAGCGCTGGCAGGCCCGCACCGCCGTCACCGAAGCGATGTCACACCTGAAGATGGCCGTCCGTGATCCCGCCGTGCTGGACCTCGCCGGCCGCGCCGTCCGCACCTCCTTCGCCCTGTCCGACTCGGCCACTGCCGGGCAGCCGCTGGACGAGCAGCGGGTGCAGCAGGCAGCCGAGCGCGCACGCACCGCCCACACCGCGTTCGAGGACGCTGCCGCCGCTTACCTTTACGAGCGCCTTTGAGCGGCGCGCGGGCCGCCTCCGCGCCCGCAGGACTTGCCCGCCGGACTCGCCCGCCGAGTCGGCAGTCCCGCACCGCCTGCGCTGTCGTACGCGCAGGCGGTGGAGCGGGGCGCCGGCCGGAGGGCGTTGCGTCAGGTGCGGGAGCCGAAATCGGGGGTGGTGGGGGGCCGTCCACTGATGTTGGTGATCAGTTCGGCACACAGGTCACGGAGTTTGATGTTGCGGTGCTGGGAGGCCGAACGCAGGGTGGTGAAGGCTTCGGCGGCGGTGCATCGGCGCTGGCCCATGATCACGCCCAGGGCCTGGTCGATGACGCTGCGGGACTGCATGGCGGCCTGTAGCTGGAGGGTGAACTCCTGGGTGTCGCCGATTCGCTGTGCGACGGCGATGCCGCCCGCCGCCTGGGCCGCGAGCGAGCGCAGCGCGGTGCGGTCGTCGTCCTCGCAGGCACCCGGCGCGCCGAAGTACAGGTTGAGCGCTCCGGCCAGGCGGGTGCGAGCGGCGATCGGCAGGGAGAGGGACGAGCGGATCCCGCACGCGGCGGCGTAGGCGGGATAGTCGCCCCAGCGGCTTTCGCGCAGCATGTCCGCGACGGTGATCTCCGTGCCGGTGCGCAGGGACTGCAGGCAGGGGCCGTCGTCCTGGCCGTACTGCTTCTCGTCCAGCTTCGACGCCGCGGGCCCGGTACTGACAACCGTGACGGGCCGGCCGTCGCCCTCCAGCGTCACCCCCACCCCCTCGGCCCCGGCAAGTTCCAGGGCGGCGTCTGCCAGCGTCTGCAGGAAGTCCTCCAGCGAGTCCGTCTCCAGCAGCCACTGCGTGATGCGGCTGCCGTCGTATGCGTCATCGGCGATCATCATGTGTCCTTCGCAAGGCCTGCGGCCCCTTCGGATGAGTCTTCGGAACATTTGGTACGCATGCGGTGTGGCCAGGCCGGCCGCGCGTTCGGTACGCATCCCGTGCCGCCGGGACCGACCACGCCCCCCGTCCCCGCATCCCTCTCCCCTGCTTCCGGTGCCCCACTGCCCTGAACGGTGTGACTCATCGGCACGAGACACCTCCGCATCCCCGAGTACCACGCCGGGCCCGACGGAACCCCCCGTACCCCACCGTGCCGCCACCGCACGGAGCGGACGCACCCCCCGTCGTGTCGTCACCGGGCGCAACCGCCGCCCACGGGCCGCCGCGGTGGCACCGTGGGGGGGGTGGGGCGGGCCGACCAGGACCGGGACGGCGTGCCGGGCGTCTCCCACCGGCGTAACGTCCATAAAGGGGCGCGCGCGGGCCAGCCCTGCGTCCCGCGCCGGATGCACCTGAAAAGGGCGCAGGGACGGTTGCTGCCGTCCACCCGATCCGTCCCGCGATGCTGGAGGTGTCCTGTGACCGGCGCGGGTGATCCGACCGCCGCCGAGCGTGCGCTGGATACCGAGATCGCTCAGACGGTACGCCAGACCGGCGCGTCCGTCGGCGCCCTGTACCTGCTCGACCCGCTCGCGCCGCAGGACCAGGTGCTGTGGCTCGCCGTGCTGTGCGGAGCACCGGCCGAGTTCGCCGCGCCGTGGGCACGGGTGTCACTGAACGCTCCGGCACCGGTGGCCGAGACCGTGCGTGAGCAGCGGATCGTCTGGATCGGCAGCCAGGATGAGCTGGCCCGCTCCTACCCCCGTACCGCGATGGCACTGCCCTACCCGCTGGTGCTGGCGGCGGCGCCCGTCACCGGGGTCCGGCGCCTGGGTGCGCTGCTGCTGATGTGGCCGCCCTCCCGTCCGCCGTACATGACCGGCCGCGAGCGTGGTCACATCTCCTCGCGCTGCCGACGCCTGGCCCGGCTCCTGGAGGAAGCCGCCGAGCAGGACCGGCCCGCGGTGCGGCGTAAGGGGATGCGGGTCGTCACCGCCGCCGGCGGCCCGTCCGCCAGCCCGGCGACGGCCGCCGCCGACTTCGTGGAGCGGCTGCCCGGCGGCAGCTGCGCCCTGGACCTGGAGGGACACTTCGTCTATCTCAGCTCCGGGGCCTGTGACCTGCTGGGGGGGGAAGCCGGGCGTCTGCTCGGCACCCTGCCGTGGCAGTCCCTGCGTTGGCTTGACGACCCCGCCTACGAGGACCGCTACCGTGCCGCGGTACTCAGCCGCGAACCCACGACGTTCACCGCCTGCCGTCCCCCCGACCAATGGCTGGACTTCCACCTCTACCCCGACGCCAGCGGCATCAGCGTACGCATCGTGCCCGCCGGGACACAGCAGCCGCCCGTACCGGGCTCCGCCCGCGCGGCAGCGACCGTCACACCCGCGCGGGCCGGCCCCCTCTACCAGCTCACCCACCTCGCCGCCGCACTGACCGAGGTCGTCGGCGTCCAGGACGTCATCGACCTGATCGCCGACCAGGTACTGCCCGCCTTCGCAGCACAAGGCCTGGTCCTGTCCGCCGCAGACGCCGGACGGCTACGGATCACCGGCCACCGCGGATACGACGCGCGCACCATCGAACGCCTGGACGGCCTGCCCCTGGACACAGGTTTCACCCCGGCCGGGAAAGCACTCAGCGACGGCACGCCCGCCTTCTTCGCCAATCCGCAGGAAATGCAGCACCTGTACCCCCAAGCCCCGATTGTCAGCGGAAAACAGGCCTGGGCCTTCCTGCCGCTGATCATCTCCGGCCGGCCCGTCGGCTGCTGCATCCTGTCCTACGACCACCCCCACACCTTCCCGGCCGAGGAACGCGCCGTCCTGACCTCACTGGCCGGGCTCATCGCCCAGGCCCTGGACCGCGCCCGCCTGTACGACACGAAGCACGAACTCGCCCACAGCCTCCAGCAGGCGCTGCTCCCCCGCGCCCTGCCCCCCATCAACGGCCTGCGAGTTGCCGCCCGCTACCTGCCCGCAACCCGGGGCATGGGCATCGGTGGAGACTTCTACGACCTGATCCGCCTCTCGGACAGCGCCGCTGCCGCCGTCATCGGAGACGTCCAGGGCCACAACGCCGCCGCGGCAGCCCTCATGGGCCAGGTGCGCACAGCCATCTACGCCCACGCAACCCTCGGCACACCCCCCGACCAAGTCCTCGCCAGGACCAACCGGCTCCTCACCTACCTGTCCCCCGACCTGCTCACCAGCTGTCTCTACACCCACCTCGACTTCACCCACCGACGCATCACACTCGCCAGCGCCGGCCACCCACCACCCATCCTGCGCCTCGTCGACGGCACCGCCCGGCCCCTGACCGTTCCTCCTGGACCACTCCTGGGCATCGATCCCGACGCCGACTTCCCCCTCACCCACATCCCCCTCACCCCCGGCCTGACCCTCGCCCTCTACACCGACGGACTCATCGAAACACCAGGCACGGACCTCGAAGACTCTCTCAACACCCTCGCCCAGCACCTCTCCACCGCCGACACTGGGGACCTGGACCTGCTGATCGACGACCTCCTCGAAAAGACCAGCACGACCGCCCAACGCACCGACGACATCGCCCTCCTCGTACTCCACCACCCGCACGCCCGCACACCCGTGGCCCCGCTTGTCACAGGCCGTTCCGCAGACGGTGTTCCATGACCTGGCCTGACGCCTGACCGGCGCTCCGCTCAGCGAGCACGGTCGCACCCCAAGCGAGAGGGCACAGCGTGCCCGAACACCGCAGAAGGCCTGCCAGCGTGAGAGCTGTCGCCTGATCCGCGCTGGATCGTGTCCCATCCGGGGTGCTCGGGTCTCTACTGTTGTCGGTCCCCGAGCAGGCTGCGGTCAACAGCAGCACGAGCAGGACGGGCGCCGGGGCGTAACAGCCCATGGGGGGACTCTCCTCGGGGATACGCGTCCCGGCCTGAGCCGGCAAAGCGTTGCGGAACCTAGCGGACAACCCATCCTCCACAGCGAGGGCCCACACCGTCGTGTGGTTCATCGGGCCGACCTGGCAAGGTACCTGCCATCTCGACCACTCGACCGCGGCGGATCTCGGGAGCTGCAAAACGCGGACATGCAAGAACCCCGTCAGCGGGCTAGGGGCGCGGCTCGCGGTGCCAGTCAGCAGGCGTCGTACTTCCAGTCGCCGCCCTCCATCACCCACGGCTGCCCCTGCTGGTCGAACTTCGGCAGACCCTCGACCTTGTACGAGACGCGCGCCATGCCCTCCGACACCTTCGCCGTCACGCCCGTCGCCGGGTGCCCATCCCCGTAGTCGGCCGATGCCCGATCGACGACGGCCCTGTACACCTCCAACGCGACGTCCTTCTGGCAGCGCTGCGAAAGGGTGTCGTACGCGATGTCGGCGTCGCCCTCGAAGTAGGCGTCGGTGTTCATGGCGGTCGGGAATGAGGGCACCGGCGCCTACTCGGCATGCAGCGGAATCAGGACCGCGTCGACGCCCAGCCGGGCGAACAACGGATTGAACAGCGCGGGCACCTGCGCCTGGCAAACTGGATCGCCGATCGCGGCGTAGTTCCTCGTCGTGCCGTTGATGCCGGACGGCCTCGCTGGCCCGAACCATCATCCGTCTCCTCCGCCTGCGGCGAATCGGCAAACCCACCGGGCCGGAATCGGCTGCACGACCCCATGACGCGTCGGTCGTCGAGCTCAAGAGTGGCAATTCAACGGCGAGGGCGGTGACGTCCTGACGCGCAGGCGCCTGGGCTTGAGTCTCCACCAGGGGGAGATGCAAGGGTTGGTGCATGGACGGCGAAACGCTCTACTCGATCGGCGACCTGGCCCGGCGAACCGGGCTGACGGTCAAGACCATCCGCTTCTACTCCGATCGCGGGATCGTCGAGCCCACCGACCGCAACCCGGCAGGCTTCCGCCTCTACAACATCGACGCCGCCGCGCGCCTCGACCTCGTGCGGACCCTGCGCGACCTGGGACTGGGCCTTTCGACCATTCGGAAGGTCCTGGACCATGAGCTCTCGCTGCCCGAGGTCGCTGCGGCGCACGCCGACGCGCTGGCGGTCCAGATTCGCACTCTGCGCCTGCGGCGCGCCGTGCTGACGACGGTGGCCAAGCGCGGGTCCAGCCCTGAGGAGATGGATCTCATGCACAGGCTTGCCAAGCTTTCCGAAGACGAACGCCACCGCCTGATCGGCGGCTTCCTCGGTGCCACCTTCGGCGGTGTGCACAACGCCCCGGTCTTCGCGGCGATCGGGCGCTCGATGACCCCTGAGCTCCCGGACAACGCGCGGGCGGAGCAGGTGGAGGCGTGGGTGGAATTGGCTGAGCTCTCTCAAGACTCCGCCTTTCGCGCCCATATGCGGCGCATGGCCGAGGACGAGGCGGCCGAGCAGGCCCGGAGCAGTGTCGGCGGGCCGGCCCGCGACCTCATCGCGACCACCCGCGATCACGTTGTCCCGGCCCTCACAGCCGACGTCGCCCCGACCGCACCCCCGGCCGATCAGGTCGTCGCGGCATTGACGGCCCACTACGCGGACGTCGTCGGCGCCCCCGACGACGTCCGGCTGCGCCGTCGGCTCATCACCAGGTTGGAGACCGCGAACGATCCTCGCCGGGAGCGGTACCTGGAGCTGCTCGCAGTGATCAACGGCTGGCCGGCCCCAGAAAGCCTCACCAGCGTCTTGGACTGGACCGTCCAGGCTCTGCGCGTCCGGACTCCGCACTGAGCGTGTCATGAGCCGTCCCGAGCGCAGCTCGCGCCGATGTCAGAGGACGTTCGGTTCGCATCGGTCACACCTTGACGGGACCCGACATGCCGCGTTGGCTCGGATCAGGCAGAACGTCACCTGGCGGGCTCATCCGGCACGATCCACGGCGATGACTCCACGCAGGACCGAACGCTGAACTCCCGCCCCGGACACGGCCATCACTGCCGATCCACCTCTTTGTGTAGCCGTTGCTAGAAGTGGCGGTTGAAGAACTCCCATCGGTACCCGGCCGTCGAGGTCATCCCTGGGTTTCCCTCGCCTCGGCGTTCAGCTCGGCACCGACTGCTCGTTGAGATCGGGGATGACCTCCACCGCTTGGCTGACACTCGGGGACTGAGAGTCGCGGGCCGCTACGAGCTACCGTCGGGGTTTCCGGCATCGCCGAGTGGTGGTGACGTACTCGTCCGACGACAACTCGAACACCCGTACCCGCCGCCCGCAGGTGGGACTGACGGTCTCACGGAACGGATGCATCCCCAGTTTGACCATGATCCGTTCAGAGGCGACGTTGCCCACTTGAGCGATGCTGACGATCCGCTCCAGCCCTCGCTCGTCGAACCCGAACCGCACGGCGGCCGCAGCGGCCTCGGTGGCCAGGCCCTGCCCCCAGTGGGAACGTCCCAGCCGCCAGCCGACCTCAACCGCCGGCAGTACCTCCGGCAAGAAGTCCGGCACCGAAAGGCCGGTGAACCCGGCCAGCTCGCCAGTGGACCGGATCTCCACGGCGAACAGGCCGAAGCCCCGCGACTCCCACTCGCTCTCCCATGCCCGGATCCCGCCGCGGGTCTGTTGTTCGTCACGGACGCTGCCGTCACGGATCCACCGCATGACCTCGGGGTCGGCATTGACGGCAACCATGGGCGCAACGTCTTCCTCGCGCCAACGGCGCAGGATCAAACGGGGAGTCGCAAGGGTGACCATCCAATCATTCTCAAGCACGAACGAGCTCTCCGTCATGCTCATGAGGCACTTTCGGTACACGCCCTGGCTCGTCCAGGGGCAGACGGATGGCTTCGAGCTCGAGGTCAGCTGGCAGCGCAACGACAAGTGGGCGGAGGCCACGAACCTCTGTGCCCCAGAGGTTCGGCATCGGTGCAGACGACCCAGCAGCGGCCCGCGGCCCGCAGGTTGGACGGGGGCTGAGTATGCAGGATGTCGGGTGTTCGAAGAGCGGTTGGGTGTCGCCGAGCCGGCCGGAGCGGACCTGCCCCCTTCCGAAGTCCCGCGCGATGTTTGAGCCGGAATGCGACGTCACCCGTGAGCGGCAGGGGTGCAGTCGCAGATCTGCCAGCCACCTCTCGATGAGACCTGCTGGACTGATCGCGAAAATACAGCGCCTTTCACAGGACGGAACGTCATGACGGCAACCACCACGACTTCAGTCGACGACAAACTCTTGCCTGCTCGGTCCTCGCTGACGGGGTGGCTGGCCGTGGTCTCGGTGATGCTGGGAATCTTCGCCATCGTCACCACCGAGATCCTGCCGATCGGTCTGCTGACCTCGATCGGATCCAGTTTCACCGTCTCGGACGGGATGGCTGGACTGATGATGACCATGCCGGGCTTCCTGGCGGCGATCGCCGCTCCACTGGTCACCGTGGCCACGGCACGCTTCGACCGCCGACTGATGCTGTGCGCCTTCGTGCTCCTGTTGGTACTGGCAAACTTTCTTGCCGCCGCGGCACCCGACTACTGGCTCGTACTGACCTCCCGGATCATGGTCGGGATCACGATTGGCGGCTTCTGGTCGATCGGGGCCGGGTTGGCGGAGCGACTGGTGCCACCGGCCTCGGTCGGCAGGGCAACCGCTGTGATCTTCTCTGCCGTCCCGCTGGGATCCGTCCTCGGCGTGCCCGCAGGCACCCTCGTCGGAGATCTCGCCGGATGGCGAACGGCCTTCACCCTCATGGGAGCTCTGACGGTCGGCGTACTGATCATGCTGCTCTTGTTCCTCCCGCCGCTTCCTCCGGTCCAGGCCACACGGCTGGGTGTCCTGGGCAGCACGCTCCGCAGCGTCAGCACCCGCTTCGCACTCCTGCTGACGTTCCTGGTTGTACTGGCTCACTTCGGCACCTACACCTACGTGACACCATTCTTGGAACAAGTCACCCACGCCAGTGGCGGTCTGATCACTGCATTCCTGCTGCTCTATGGTGCCGCTGGCATCCTCGGCAACTTCCTGGGCGGCGCCTGGGTGGCCCGGTATCCGCGGAGTGTCTTCGGGTTCGCCGCCGCCCTGATCGCCGCGGTGACCCTCCTGCTTCCAGCGTTGGGCAGTTGGGAGACCGGCGCAGTGATGCTGCTGATCGTGTGGGGCTTCGCGTACGGCGCCGTACCGGTCGCGTCGCAGGCCTGGTTCTCCAGGGCGGCACCGCACGCCCCGGAAGCGGCATCGGTCCTGTTCACCGCTTCCTTTCAGGCAACGATCTCGATCGGTGCACTCGTAGGGGGAGTCGTCCTGGACCGCAGCTCTCCGTCCGCAGTCATGCTGCTGGGCGGTTGCACCGCGGTTCTCATGGTTCTGGCAGTAGGGGCACGCCTGGTCGGGCCGGACTGCGACGAGCGATCCTGAACACACCGAGCCGATTCATTCCAGAGCGGTCCCCTGGGCGGCGGGGGGCCGGCCGTCAGGCCTGGGCCGGTGCGCTTCCGCCGGACGTGTCAGCGACTTGGGCGGCCCGGGCCCGTCGGAGCGCTCTCCTCAGCCCCACCAGCGCGGCGGCCGTCCCGGCGCCCACGGGAACGACCGGCCAGTACGCGACGCTGTTCCCGAAAGCCGCGCACACGACGAGCACGACGATCGCCGCCATCCCGACGCCGAACCCGGATCCCGCTGGTCCCAGCCGGTGCTGGCGCTCCAACCGTGCCCGGCCGCTCAGGCCGGCCAGGTACGCGGCGGCGGTCACGGCGAGAGCGATCAGATACCCCATGATCAACGGATAGAGCACGACCAGCGTGATGTCCCATCCCCCTGGATGCCAGCCGGGCCACACATCACGTCCGTCGATCTCCACGACCCGCCCGTGCCACAGGCCCGCCTCGACCCGCTGTCCCTCCTGGAGGTCGTTCACGGAGTCGTCCGGGACACCGTCCACCGTCGTCGTCTCGTCACCGACGCGCACTTCGACCGTGTACTTGGTGGTGACGACCCAGACGCCGCTGCCGCCGTCCTGGCCTCCGCCGCCTCTCCCACTCGTCGTGTGGGACGTCAGGTTCGTGATGACGGCCTCGGCCGTGTGCAGCGTCCCGTTCGACCGTGCGTGCGCGACGCCCGTCTCCTCGTAGGTGCGCACGGCGAGCAGCAGGATCAGGGCAGCCATGACCAGGCGGAACGCCCAGCGCAGCGCGTGTCCTCGCACTGTCCTGGGCCGCATCGTGCCCGGTCTCGTCCGCGGCGTCGTGTCGTCGGTCTGCTCCTGCGTCATCGAGCCCCCCGCCTTCCAGGTCGGGGACAGACGAAAGCCGTCCCACCGGATGACACGCCACACCGCTGAGTATGGTTGCGGTCTGCCGCCCGGCCGTGACCGCGTCACCGATGGTAGGTGTCCCAGGCCGTCGACCCGGTGGGCGCGCGTTTCGCGAGGTACCACCCGGTACCGGATGGCACGGGCCATACCCCGAGCGACTGCGCGACGGCGGCACAATGCTCGGTCCGGCTACTCATGGGGACTGCCCGCAGCGGCTAGCGGGCGAGACCGGCTGAATCGTCGTACGCCGGGCTGTGTCAAGGGGGATGACCACCGTTCGATACGGGCACCCGTCGTACTGATCTCTCGGTGGAAGCCTGGCAAGGTCGTCGGCAAGCCAATGATCCGGCCGCGTCCGTCAGCCACGCCCCAGGGAGAACACGCATGCACCGCAAGCGTCTTGCCGCAGCAGTCCTGCTCACCGCCACCCTCACCGGGAGCCTCGCTCCCGCGGCAGCGGCCCACGACGCCCACCGGCCCGACCCGGTGCAGCGGCAGCTGAGTCTTCTCGTCGAGGAAGACGGAGTGCCGGGTGCCCTCGCGTATGACGGCAGGGTGACGCGTACCCTCGGCGTCGCGGACCTGGAATCGGGCCGTCCGATGGTCGGTGCGCAGGGCAGGTTCCGGCTGGCCAGCAACACCAAAGCGTTCACCGCGGCGGCCGTGATGCGCCTGGTGGTGGATGGGCGGATACGACTGGACGACCGCGCGGGCACCTATGTACCGCAGCTCGCCCACCGCACCATCACCGTACGGCAGTTACTCAAGCAGACCAGCGGTCTGCCGGAGTACTCCGCGCTGGTCGACTGGAGTCGGCCCGGAACGCCCGAGGACTACCTGGCCCTCGCGCTGAAGGAGAAGCCCGTGTTCGAAGCCGGTACCGACTGGGGCTACTCCAACACCAACTACCTGGTGCTCGGGATGGTGATCGACACGGCCTCGGGAGTCGACTTCCGCACATACATCGATCGCACGGTCGTGCACCCGTTGCGCCTGGACGACACCTACTGGCCCGCGCCGGGCGAGTTCACCCTGCGGGGGCCGCATGCCCGCAACTACGGGGTCCACCCCGCGCACCCGGAGGCGGGCCGGGTGGATGTGACCGAGCTGCCCGGGTACGAGTTCGGCGCGTCCGGCGGGCTCGTGTCCACGCCCGAGGACCTCAACGCATTCTGGGACGGCTTGTTCGGCGGGCGCCTGTTGCCCGGCTGGGCGGTAGGCCTGATGACCCGGGACACCACCGATGTCGGTGGCCGCGACGTCTACCCACCGGGCAGCCGTTACGGGTACGGCGTCGCGTCGATCCCACTCAGCTGTGGCGGTTCCTACTGGGGCCACGGCGGCGATCTGCCGGGTGATTCGGTGGGTGGCGGGCGGGCCACGGGCGGCCGCGGCACCGTGACCGTCTACACCACGACGTGGGCGGCCGAAGGGGAAAGCCTGCGCCACCTCCAGGGAGCCGTGGACGCGGCCCTGTGCGTCAAGGGCCGGTAGGCCGCGGCCGCCATGCAGGTTCCTCGACGGCGCCGGTCCGGACGCGTGGCGGTGGCCGGCCGCGGAGGGCACCATGGCCTCGGTGCCGCCGGGCGTGGTGACACGGGCACGGAGGTGAGCGCGTCTTCGTCCTCACTGCCGAACAGGCCCTACTCAGGGCGGGGTTGAGTACGTGTGCTCATACCCGGTGTGCGCCGCGCGGCGAGTATTGCCCCAACGGCGCAGCCAAGAGCGCCGGCTTCATCCAGTAGGACCGAACAGGGGAATCTCTTATGTCGCGCCGTATCGTTCTGTCCGTGGCTGCCGGTGTCGTCGCCCTCGGAGGTGCCGGAGCCTTCGCCCTCGCCCACGCAGGGGAACAGCCTCCTTCCATGGCGCACAGCACTGCCCGCTATGCCGCCCCCGAGGGCGACCGCGCCGGTTCACTGACCTTCACCACCGACGTCACGGCGTCCTCCGGCGTCAAGGATGTGAAGGTCCTGGCCTGGCCGGCGGACTCGTCCTTCACGAAGGACGGGCTGACCGCCAAGGACATGGCTGCCGCGGAGTCGGCCGTCTGCAAGCCGTCCGGTGAGGACACCGTGCACTGCACCTACAAGGTCACCGTCACCCGCGCCGACGCCGAGGCGTCCCCGCGCGGTGTGTGGCACGTCGCTGTCCTCGCCACCGCCGCGGACGACGACACGACGCTGGTCACCAAGGCCACCGACTTCACCGTGGTGTGATCCACACGCGCGTGCGATCGTGGGGCGCGTGCCGTTGGAACCACGCGCCCCCTCCTCTCCCGGCTGAGGCGCCCTGATCGGGCGACAAGCCGACCCGGGTCAGGGCTGGTGGTCGGCGACGTACCCGCCCGGGTCGTCCACCCGCTTCAGCGCCGCGACCGTGCCCTTGTCCGTGGCTGCCGATGCGTCTGGGGACAGAGACTCAACCGCATCACGATCTCCAGAACGTCGCCGCGGCTCTGACGTCGAAAACGGCGCTTCAGGGGCGGGGCTTCAGCACCTCCAGAGCGCCGGTCTGGGTGTCGTAGCTGCGCAGAGTGGTGAGCCGGGCCAGCAGCGGCGGCGCCGGCAGCAGGTCGGGGAGCCGACGGTCTGCGAAGGCACCGGCCCGCCGGGTCCGGCCGAGGGTGACGTGCGGACTCCAGCGCCCAGGTTCGTGGAACGGGTTGAGCGTATCGGGTGGGCTGTCCGAGGCCACCGCCTCCCACACCCGGCGGTGCAGGCCGACCAGGGCGGAGTCGGGATCCAGCCCCCAGGCCAGCACCGAGGTGGGCCGCTCGAAACGGACCACGCCGGTGAACCGCACCGGCAGCGGCAGGGCGGCGGCCACCTCTGCGAGTTCCCAGCGAATCGAGGCGGTCAGCTCCGGGCAGGCAGCCAGGGTGAGGTGCGGGCTGTTGGTCGGTGAGCGGTGGCGCGCCTGACTGGACAGCCCCGCGTCCGCGAGCCGCCGCCAGGCCTCCCGAACCGCCAGCTCCGCCGCCTCGTCCAACAGGAGCTCGACCGTGCGCACCGCCGCAGCCTACCGGCGATCGCCTGCGGTTCCGCCACCGGCAGGGCCGTCGGGCCGGGAGTTCCACCGGGTCCCGCGGTCCTTCTCCTCGACAGCGGTCCGACGCCATGTGACGGCGAGCGATCTTTCACAACAGGAGGCGACCACAGGCCCGCAGTCCCGTTCAGGCGCCGACAGCAGTGACACCGAACATCAGAGTCCGGCGACTGACGTCGTAGTGCACGGTCGGTGTGCTGCGCAGGAGGTCCTGGAGCACGTCGGCGTCGTCGACGTCAACGGTCAGTACCTCTTCCCAAGCGCCCTCATCGAGTACGAGTTGCAGGGTGAGGGTGCCGCGGGCAGCGGGCTCCCCCGCCACCCAGCTGAACTGGTAGTGGCTGAGTTGGCGCACTTTGATGCTGTCGTCCGTCACGGGTTGCGCAACCTTGGTCGTGGCAGCTCTGGGCATGACATCTCTCCTCGCGTGAGTTGTGGCGGGTGCGCGCAGCGGGCCGTGTCCACTGCTCGGCAGCTGGCAGCTTGAGTGCTCGACATACGCCCCTGCGGGCGCAGGGCATTGAGATCAGACTCGGGAAGATCGGCGGCATCCGCCAGATGAAGCGCGCACTTGGTCGAATCCCACCCCGCGGAAACCATTCTCTGTCCGAACCCCATGTGTGGTTCTTTTGCAGGTCAGGCCTGGTATCACTGCTGGCGCGGGAGTCTTGGTCCGTTGTCGGCCGAGATGCCGTGGGGGTGACGGGTGCCGTCGATGGGGGCCACCGGCACCGCCGGTCCACGGCCGCCTCAGGTCTCCACGAGCGGCGCGTACGCCTCGGGACCAATCCCGAACGTCCAGGCGACGCCGGCCCTGGCCGTCCGGGTCAAGGGCGGTACCCGCAGCCAGTAGGTGCGCCGGGTCCCGTCCGGCTCCGGGGTCGAGTTGAGCACTTCCACCATCACGACCGGCTCGTCGTCCGGCAGGTCGATCCGCCACAGGACACCTGTCTCGTCCCGGTGCACCGGGTGGGCGGCCGAGTCCGTGAGGTAGCGGTCGTAGCCGTAGTGCTCCAGCATCACCCGGCGCAGCTCGGCGTTCTCCTCCAGGCGGATCCGCTCCGGTGTGAGCGTGGGAAGTTCCGCGAGGAACTCCGCCGGTACGGGCATGCCGCGCCAGGCGTGGAGGGCGAAGCCGTCGGGATAGGCGAGTGCCGGGCCACTTCCGCTGTCGAGGCGGCCCGCCTCGTCCCGGTGCAGGGCCGTGGGCCGCTCGCACACCACCGCCACGCGGGAGTACGGCCACCACCAGCCCGCGCTGCGGCACACGGCGGCCACTGCCTCCAGCGGGCCTTCGTCGGGGGTGAACGCGGCGAGCCAGGGGGCGTCGTGCTGCCCGAGCACGGCGTCCAGGAGAAGCAGCCTGATGTCCGCAGCCGCCTTTCCCGTATCGCGGCCCACCAGCTCTTCCAGGACGCCCGTGCGGATCCGGTCCACGAGCGCCTGGGTGGACTCCCACAGGCGCCCACCGGTCGCCGCCCAGTGCGCCGACCAGCCCGTGGCTCCCAACCGCTCGTGCAGTTGCCGCCGTTCGAGCGCCCAGGGCGTGCTGCGGACGGCGTCCCGCACGCCGGGCCCCCGGTCCGGAAGGTCCCGCAGCAGTTCGACGGCCGCGCGCGGGGACCCGGCCCACACCACGCGCTCCGGTTCAGGGAGACCCCCTTGCCGATAAGCCCGTCGGATACCGGCCTCGGCAGCCGGGCGGTCGGCGGGAACGGTTGCCGAGAGCCAGCCGCGCCACGCGCTCATCGCGTCGGAGGACCTGTCCTCCACGGTGGCCCCCACCGCTGTCCCGTCGGCCTCGGTCCTGATCATCTGCCCCTCCGTCATGCGCTGTTCAGTCCGCCACGATCCGCACGGATCCGGGCACGTACTCCCGCTGTCTGATCACCCGGTACCACCCCTGGGGCAGCGCGATCACCGCGTGCTCCTCGTGCACCACCCGTCCGCCCTGCGGAAGGTGCAGCAGCAAAGGCCCGAACGGTCCCGGCTCACGCACCAGTTCTCCCGGTCCTACGACGGCGTGGGCATGTCCGGTGACCTCGCCGAGCGCCAGCACGAGCCGACCCCGCGCGTCGCGCCGCTCCCTCGGTGAACGGGCGACATGGGCCGGCACCGCTTCCTCCGTCACGGGCACGATCAGCACGTCTCCCTGCCGGTACATGGCTTTCCCCTCACCGCCGGGTGCTCGGCGCACCGGCCTCATGTCGACGACCGTAGAGGCGACCACTGACAACGCCCCCCGCGAAGCCGCCCCGCCGACGGGTGCTGTCAGTGCCTCTTGGTAGAACTTCCGACATCACGGACCGCACACTTTTCTTCTCAGGAGCAGCCGTATGACCATTGGTGAACACCTCTCCGCGCTGTACCGGCTGCCCGCCCACGACTTCCCGGGCCCCGAGGCGAAGGTGGACGGCCTTCCCGACGCGGACGCCGTCGCCTGGCGGATCACCGGCGACGTGTACGACGCCGACGAGGACTGGACGGGGGCCTTCGCCCGCTTCTGCGCCGCCGTCGACACGACGCGCGTGCGGGCGTTGATCGTCGGGGCCTGGGAGGAGGCGTACGACTCGGACCCCTCCGACGTCATCGAGGCCATTGTCACCGCCCGGGACCGCTTCCCCGCGCTGCGCGCGCTGTTCCTCGGCGACATGGTGATGGAGCAGTGCGAGATCTCCTGGATCAACCAGACCGACGTCACCCCGCTGCTCAGCGCCTTCCCCGCCCTGGAGGAGTTCGGTGTGCGCGGCGGATCGGGGCTGCGGTTCCCCGCGGTGGACCACGGCGCGCTGCGCAGGCTCGTCGTGGAGACCGGTGGACTGCCCGCCGAGGTGGTGCGCGGCATCGGCGGCAGCGACCTGCCCGCCCTGGAGCACCTCGACCTGTGGCTGGGCACCCCGGAGTACGGCGGCGACAGCGAGGCCGCCGACCTGGCGCCCGTCCTGTCCGGTGCCCGGCTGCCGCGTCTGCGGCATCTGGCCCTGCGCAACAGCGAGATGCAGGACGCCGTCGCCGCGGCCGTCGCCTCCGCCCCCGTCGTGGCCCGTCTGGAGGTGCTGGACCTGTCCATGGGCGTCCTGACCGACGAGGGGGCCGGTGCACTGCTGGGCGGTCAGCCCCTGACCCACCTCAGGAAGCTCGACCTGCACCACCACTACCTCAGCAAGGCCTTCGAGGAGCGCGTCCGGCAGACATTGGAGCCGGCGGGCGTGGAGGTGAACCTGGACCGTGGCGACGCGGACGAGGACACCGAGGACGACGGCACGGTCTGGCGATACGTCGCCGTGGGCGAGTGAGCACACCCCCTGTGACCCGGCCGCCGGCTCTCGCCCGTCCGCGCTTCGCGGTGGTCGGCAACCCGGAGAACCGCCGGGTCTCCCTCTTCGGCGACGCGGTGCGCGCGGCCGGTCTGCCCGGCCCGCGCGTCGTCCCCTGGGTGGACGTCCTGCGTGCCCGGGGAGCGGACTTCGGCTCGGACGAGATCGTCCGCGTCGAGTCGCCCGGTGAGAACGCCGAGGTCGACCGTCTGCTGCGGGGCGCCCAGGACCCCACCCGGGTCGAGGGTTCGGCCCGCTGGTACGCCGGGTTCACCGCCGCGCTGCGCGGCCTGCGCGGCGGCATCCGCCTGGACGACCCCGACGACCTCGCCGCGCTCTTCGACAAACGGCGCTGTCACGGCGTGCTGGACGGGGCGGGCGTACCCGTCCCCGCCTCACCCACGTCGAGTCGGCCGGGTACGCCGGGCGCGCCGGTGCGCGGCTGGGACGACGTACGGACGCTGATGCGTGAGCACCGCATGCCGCGCGTGTTCGTCAAGCCCGCGCACGGCTCGTCCGCGTCGGGAGTTCTAGCCGTCGAGACGGGCGGCGGCGGTCGCGTCCGGGCCACCACGTCCGTGGAACTCACCCCGGGGAACCGGCTGCACAACTCCCTGAAGGTGCGGCGCTACGACCGCGAACAGGACATCGCGGCCGTCGTCGACGCGCTCGCCCCGGACGGCCTGCACCTCGAACGCTGGCTGCCCAAGGCGTCCCAGCAGGGCAGAGCCGCCGACCTGAGGGTCGTGGTGGTGGCCGGCCGGGCCACGCACGCGGTGGTCCGCACCAGCCGCTGGCCGATGACCAACCTCCATCTCGGCGGCCTCCGCGGTGACCTCGACGCGGCCCGTCAGGCCGTGGAGTCGGCCGGCGCGCGCTGGGCCGCTCTGCTCGACGTGTGCGAGCGGGCCGCGGCCTGCTTCCCGCGCACCCTCTGCGTCGGCGTGGACCTGCTGCCTGCCGTCGGCTGGCGCAGAGCCTTCGTCGGCGAGGTCAACGCGTTCGGCGATCTGCTGCCCCGGCTCACCGGCCTGCCCGGCAGCGGCGCCGAGGGCCTGGACACCTACGCCGCGCAGGTGGCGGCCGTACTGCGCGGGCACCCCCGGCCCGGCCTGCCCCACCCGGACAGAACAGGAACCGCCCATGCCTGATCCCGACATGACCGAGGTCGTCGGCAGCCACGACATCCTGCTGGTCACCCTCGACACCCTGCGCCACGACGTGGCCGTCGAGCTGGCGGCGGCGGGCCGTATCCCGAACCTGGCCCGCCATCTCCCGGGCGGTCGCTGGGAGAAGCGCCACGCGCCGGGCAGCTTCACCTACGCCTCCCACCAGGCGATGTTCGCGGGGTTCCTGCCGACCCCCGCCTCCCCCGGGCCTCATCCACGGCTGTTCGCGGCGAGTTTCGCGGGCAGCGAGACCACCACCGAGGGGACCTTCGTCTTCGACACCCCGGATCTGGTGTCCGGCCTCGCCGGGGCCGGCTACCACACCGTGTGCGTCGGGGGTGTGGGCTTCTTCAACAAGCGGGGCCCGCTCGGCTCGGTGCTGCCCGGCCTCTTCCACGAGTCCCACTGGGAACCGGACTTCGGCGTCACCTCACCCCACTCCTTCGAGAACCAGATCGCCCGCGTGGCGCAGGTAGTCGCTCAACTCCCCGCCGAGCAACGGCTGTTCCTGTTCGTGAACGTCTCCGCCCTGCACCAGCCGAACTGGTTCCACCTGCCCGGCGCGACCCGCGAGGACGGAGACACCCGCAAGACGCACGCCGCCGCACTGGAGTACGTGGACCGGCACATCGGCCGGCTCTTCGCCGTCGCGAGCAGCCGGCGCCGGTGCTTCGCCGTCGTCTGCTCCGACCACGGCACCGCCTATGGCGACGACGGCTACACCGGCCACCGCCTGGGTCACGAGTCCGTGTGGACCGTGCCGTACGCCCACTTCTTCCTCGACCCCGCCGAGGCCACCGTATGAATACAGCGCAGCTGACCAGCCCGTACCAGCACTACGTCTACGCCTATCCCCACAAGACCGCCTACCGCGGACTGCCCGACCGTCCGGCGCTCGCCTCCCTCTGGGCGGACGAGCCGAAGGACGCCCTCTCCCTCTACCTGCACATACCGTTCTGCGAGGTCCGCTGCGGCTTCTGCAACCTCTTCACCCGGATCGGCGCGCCCGACGGCCTGACCGGCGCCTACCTCGACGCCCTGGAACGACAGGCGGACGCCGTACGGGACGCGCTGGGACAGGAGGGTCAAGTCCGGTTCGCCACCGCGGCCTTCGGCGGCGGCACGCCGACCTTCCTCACCGCGGCCGAGCTGGAGCGCCTGTGCGACATCGCCGAGCACCGCATGGGCGCCGACCTGCGCGCCGTCCCGCTGTCGGTGGAGGCCTCGCCCGCCACGGCCACCGCCGACCGCCTGGCCGTGCTGGCGGAGCGCGGTACCACCCGGCTGAGCCTGGGCGTCCAGAGCTTCGTCGACTCCGAGGCCCGGGCCGCCGTACGTCCGCAGCGCCGCGCCGACGTCGAGGCCGCCCTCGCCCGCATCCGTGACGCCCGCGTCCCGGTCCTCAACATCGACCTCATCTACGGCATCGACGGCCAGACCGAGCGGACCTGGCGCCACTCCCTGGACGCGGCGCTCGCCTGGCGGCCCGAGGAGCTCTACCTCTACCCGCTCTACGTCCGCCCGCTGACCGGCCTCGGCCGCCGCGGCGAGGAAGGCCGGCCCGACCCGGCCTGGGACGAGCAGCGGCTGCGCCTGTACCGCGCGGGCCGCGACCACCTCCTCGCCCACGGTTACACGCAGCAGTCGATGCGCATGTTCCGCCGTACCGACGCCCCGCGGCAGGGCGCCGACGACTACGCCTGCCAGACCGACGGCATGATCGGCCTGGGCTGCGGTGCCCGTTCCTACACCTCCGCCGTGCACTATTCGTTCGACTACGCCGTCGGCATGCACGAGATCCGCGGCATCATCGACGGGTACGTCACCGCGACCGACTTCACCCGCGCCGAGGTCGGTTACCGCATGGACGGCCAGGAGACCCGCCGCCGCCACCTGCTGCAGTCGCTGCTCCAGGCCGAGGGCCTCGCCGTCGACGACTACCGCGCTTGCTTCGGCAGCTCCCCCGACGACGACTTCGGCCCCGAACTCACCCGTCTGGCCGACCGCGGCTGGCTGAGCGACACCGGCGCCGCCGGTCTGCGCCTCACCCCGGAGGGTCTGGCCCACTCCGACGCCGTCGGCCCGGAGCTGTTCTCGCCGGCCGTGCGGGCCGCCATGGCCGCCTACGCGAGGAAGTGACCGGCTCACCATGGACCTGACCGTCCTCTACCGGGGCCCGCTCGCCTCCTGCGACTACGACTGCCCCTACTGCCCGTTCGCCAAGCGGCGCGACTCCACCGCCGGGCTGCGCGCCGACCGCGCCGCCCTGGAACGCTTCGCCGGGTGGGCCGCCGCCCGCACCGACGACCGGCTCTCCCTCCTCTTCACCCCCTGGGGCGAGGGCCTGGTCCGCTCCTGGTACCGGAACACCCTCGCGGAACTGTCCCGCCTGCCGCACATCCGCAGGGTGGCCATCCAGACCAACCTCAGCTGCCGCACCGACTGGCTCACCGAGGCCGACACCGACACCCTCGCCCTGTGGTGCACCTACCACCCGGGCCAGACCCCCTACGACCGCTTCCTCACCAAGTGCCGCGACCTGGCCGACCGCGGTGTCCGCTTCAGCGTCGGCGTCGTCGGCCTGCCCGAACACCTGGAAGCGGCCCGCCGTCTGCGCGCCGATCTGCCGGCCCACGTGTACCTGTGGATCAACGCCGCCGAGGGCCGCACCTACCAGGACGCCGAGGCCGGGCGGTGGACCGCGCTCGACCCCCTGTTCCCCTACAGCCGCGACCCGCACGCCAGCGCCGGGCTGCCCTGCCGCACCGGCGAGTCCGTGATCTCGGTCGACGGCGACGGCACCGTCCGCCGCTGCCACTTCGTCCGTACGGAACTGGGAAACCTCTACGACGGTTCCTACCGCGCCGCCCTGCGCCCCCGCCCGTGTCCCCTGGCCGCCTGCGACTGCCACATCGGATACGTCCATCTCGAGACCCTGCCGCTGTACGACGTCTTCGCGGGCGGCGTCCTGGAACGCGTCCCGGCCGCCCCGCCGGAGCGGCTTGTGCCGCTCGGCGGCCGCGGGTCGCGGCGCGCGCGGTGAGCGCGGTGAGCGCGGTGAGCGCGCCCGCACAGACGTGAGCGGTGCGTGTGGTCCCGTCCGGGCGAGCGCCCCGATCGACCAGGTGGCCGCCGTCCACTCCACTGTCCGCAGTACGCAGGGGCGGCGGCCATTGCCGACACCTCGTTGATCATGCCACCACCTGTGGCATTCACCTGAGTATCGTCCAACGTCCGCCCTCTGCCGGGAGATTCACCCCGGCCGGCGGTGCCCGGCGGGTGGACTCCCGAAGGCGTTCTCCGCCTGTGGTTAGAGACGGCAATCATCCGGCCGCCCGAGGACCGCGTCGTGCTCCGGGCCATAGTCTCGAACACATCGGGAAGGCGACCGGCCTCGATTCGACCAGCGGTTCTTCCGCGCTGCGCCGTGCTCCGCCCTCCCGCTCCAGTCTGCGGGCGCACCACGTCCGCTTCTACAGGAATCCCGGGGGATCTCCCATGTCCAAGCGTGTTCTCGTCCCGTCGCTCATCGGTGTCGTTGCCGTCGGCGGAGTAGCCGCCGGTGGGCTCGCCCTGGCCTCGAGCGCCACGGAGCCGACCCTGGCCAACGGCTCGGCCCACTACGTCGCGCCGGCCGCCGGCAGCAGCGGCTCGCTCACCTTCACGGCGGACGTGCGGGACAACTCGGGCGTCCGGGGCCTCAAGGTCCTGGCATGGGCCGCGAGTTCGAAGCTCGACCCGACGGAGGCGGAGTTGCGGTACACGGACGACGCCACGTGCCGCAGCACCTCGGACGGCACCTCCCGCTGCACCTACACGCTGAAGGTCACGAAGAAGGAGGCGGCCGATCTGAGCCGGGGCACCTGGTACGTCTCGGCGCTGGCAACGGCGAACGACGAGGACACGGTGTTCGTTCCCCGCGCCGCCACCTTCGACGTCAAGGGCTGACCCGCCATCGCGCCCGGGCACCCCAGAGGTGTCCGGGCAGCAGCGCGGCGACAACCCCGGAACCCGATACGCGCGGCCGCCCGAGGCGCTCCACCACTCCCCGATCGTCGAGGATCCCACGATGCAGCCGACGCCACAGCCCGGTTCAGACAGGGCGGGATGGGACTTCGAGTTGCTGGGTCCGCTGGTGGTACGGCGGAGGGGCACGGTGCTGGATCCCGGCCGGCGCAAACAGCGGCTGCTGCTGATCCGGCTGCTGCTCGCCGACGGTCGGGCGGTCGCTCCGGAGATGCTGTGCGCGGAGCTGTGGCCGGAGCGGCCGGGACGGGCACCGGGCGGGGCGACGGCCTCTCTGCACGCCCACGTCAGCAAGGTCCGCGCGGTCCTGGAACCCCAGCACCTGCGCGCGGGGGGCACCTTCCGGGTACTGGTCACCGAACCCGCCGGCTATGCCCTGCGCGTCCCGTCCGAGAGCCGGGACACCGTGCGCTTCGAGCGGGCCGTCGCCCGTACGCACCGACTGCTGGAGCAGGGGCGGCCCGCGGACGTGGTGCAGGAGGCCGAGCGGGCCCTGGGCATGTGGCGCGGTGCCGCACTCGCCGACGCCACGCATCAGCTGTTCGCCGCCCAGGAGGTCACACGCCTGGAGGAACTGCGGCAGACCACCCGGGAGACCCGCACGACCGCGCTGCTCCTGAGCGGACGGATACCGCAAGCTGTGGAGGCGGCGCGGGAACTGACGGCGCGGCACCCGCTGCGGGAGACCGGCTGGGCCCTTCTGCTGCGGGCCCTGTACCTGGCCGGCCGCCACCCCGAGGCCCTGCAGCGTTACGCGGACCTGCGCGGGCACCTCGCCGACGAACTCGGCCTCGAACCCGGCCCCCCACTGCGCGCCCTGCACGACGGCATCCTCCGCCACGACCTGCCGCCCCTGCTGCTGTCCCCACCCGGGGGCACGGCTGAGGCGGCGGGCCCGCCGGCCGGTACGACTGCAACCGGCTGTTCAGGCAGGGCTCGCTGCCCGAATTCGGCCCCGGCTCGCAAACCGCGGGCGCCGTCCCGGAGGAACTCATCCCCGCCGAGCAGGTGGACCGGTGGTTCGACGTCGAACGCCGGACACTGAAGGCCGGTGAGCGGTACGAGCGCCCCGCGACGGACATGCCCGGCGGCGTCTGCGGGCCCCTGGCGGCCGGTCGCACACGTGCCGCAGAGGTGCGGGCGGCGGACGCCTCCGCGTCCGCCGCATCCGTCACCGGCGAGAGTGACCGACCGCCCGTGGGTCACTTGGCCAGGAAGGCGAGCAGGGCGTCGGTGACCTCCTGGGCGTGGGTCCACAGCAGGCCGTGCGGGGCGCCCTCGACGACGACGTACTCGGCCTGCGGAAGCGCCCGGCGGAACGGCTCGGCGGTGGCCTCGATCGGCAGGATGCGGTCGGCGGTGCCGTGCAGGATCAGCGTGGGTACGTCGATCTTGGGGAGGTCCGTGCGGAAGTCGGTGGTCCAGGTTGCCACGCACGCCAGGGAGGCATACCAGGAGGCGCCGGCGGCGACGTTCCAGCTGTTGCGGACGGCCTCCTCGCTGATCCGGGTGCCGAGGTTCTCGTCAAGGTTGTAGAAGTCCTGGTAGAACGCGGTGAAGTAGGCGTAGCGGTCGGTGGTGACGGCCTGCTTGATGCCCTCGAACACCTCCCCGTCGACGCCTTCGGGGTTGTCGTCGGTCTTGAGCAGGAACGGTTCCAGGGAGGCGAGGAAGGCGGCCTTGGCGATGCGGGCGGAGCCGTGGGTGCCCAGGTAGCGGCCGACTTCGCCGGTGCCCATGGAGAAGCCGACGAGGACGGCTTCGTGCAGGTCCAGCGTCTCCAGGACGGTGTTCAGGTCGGCGGCGAAGGTGTCGTAGTCGTAGCCGGTGGTGGGCCGGCTGGACCGGCCGAAGCCGCGTCGGTCGTAGGTGATGACGCGGTAGCCGGCCTGGAGCAGGGCGGCGGACTGCTTTTCCCAGGAGTGTCCGTCGAGGGGGTAGCCGTGGATGAGCACGACCGGCTGCCCGGTGCCGTGGTCCTCGTAGTAGAGGTCGATGGAGGCGGAGTTCTCCTGGCCAACGGTGATGAACGGCATGGTGGTTGTCGCCTTTCGGTGGGTTCGCGTCTGGTGGTGACAGTGGTGGGTGACGGTCACGTCACGGCTTACGGGAGATGGCGGGACGGGAACGGGGGTGGGGCGGGCTGCCGGTCGCGCCGGTCAGCGAACCGTCCGGGCCGCCCTGTCGACGATGCGGGTCACGGCGTCGGGGCGTGAGACGGACACCGCGTGTGACGCGTCGATCTCCGTCGTGCGCGCGTGCGCCCGGACCGACATGAAGCGCTGGGCGGCCACGGGGATGTTGCGGTCCTCGGTGGTGACGAGCGACCAGGAGGGGATCGTCTTCCACGCGGCCCGCGTGGACTTCTCCTCCAGCGCGGCGCCGGCGATCGGACGCTGCCCGGTGGCCATGAGCCGCGCCTTGTCCGTCGGCACGTCCGCGGCGAACTGCTGGTGGAACTTGTCCGGCGCGATGTAGACGTCGGTGCCCTGACTACCGTCCGGCAGGGTGTAGTTCACCGATTCGACCGCCTGGCCGAGGGTGCTGCCGGGGAACTTGTTCGTCAGCCCGAGCGAGCTCTCGCCGGAGTCGGGCAGGAACGCCGCGATGTAGACGAGCGCCTTGACCTTGTCCTCCAGTCCGGCGGCGGCCTGACTGATGACAGTGCCGCCGTAGGAGTGGCCGACGAGGACAACGGGCCCGTCGATGTGGTCGACGACGCTGCGCAGGTAGGCGGCGTCGTTCGACGGGCCGCGCAGCGGGTTGGCGGCGGCGACCACCGGGTAGCCGGCGCTCTGCAGTCGCTTGACGACGCCGTCCCAGCTCGCGGCGTCGGCGAACGCCCCGTGCTCCAGCACGATCGTCGGCCGCTCCTGGTGCCGGGGCGCGGCCCCGGCCACACCGGGAAGGGTGACAGCCGTGACGGACAGGCCCACGGCCGCGAAGGCACCGAACAGGGCGAACCTGCGGCTCGGGCGAGGCAGGCGGGTGGTGCGCATCGTGAACGTCCTTTGCTTGACATGGTGGTCTTGGTGGAGAGGGTTGAAGGGGGTTCTCCGGACGGAGGCGGCGGGGCATCCGTCGCGGAGACCCCGCACCGTGAATCTCGGGGCGGGCGTCCACTTTCCGTGAACGCACGGGAGACGCAGCGGTTCATTCACAGGACGCGGCGGGTCAGCGGATCTGCAGGATGTACAGCGTCGCGTTGAGCCCCTCGACATCCCTGATGCTCGACCACTTGGACATGGTCTTCACCTTGTCGCCCAGCACCATCTCGATGTTGTTGTCGCCGGAGGTGATCCTCGAGACGTGGGGAAGCTGGGGGGCTATGACACCCGCGTTGGCGAAGCACGCGGTCTTGCCACCGTCGTACCAGACCTTGACGAAGTCCGTCCGGTCGCCGCAGCCCGTCTGACTGGTCGCGGCGGCCGAGAAGGCGGGCAGAAGAGCCGTCATGGCTCCCGCCGCCACGACGAGCGCGATGCGCGTGATGGAGCGCTTCATTGGTGGAGCTTTCCTTCCGTGGAGTGCGGTGCGGTGGTGACCCGTTCACCGTGCAGTGGACTTCTTCTCTCCGCGGGCGCCGCTCGCGCCGCGACCGTCCCCGCGGTGAGCGGCGGCACGGGTTGTGCGCCCGGCCGAGGGAGTTTTGGGCCGGGCGCGACGAGGCGCTTCGGGTACGCAGCGGAGCACCCACCGCCAAGAACGGCGCCGGACGGCATCCGGTTCACCGCTCACAGAAGCTCGCCGGTTTTCTCCGGACGCGGACCCGCGGTGAAGGCGCGACAAGAAGACGACAAGGTTTGGCCAAGGCGATTCCAAGAGTGTTGGCCCCGCGCTCCCGCCCGTGCGGGAGACACGTCACAGAACACTCGAACAGGATCGAGCTCCACCTATGAACGGGACCTTGGACGCGAGGATCGCCACCCCCGCTCCAAGCCGGGTGCATGCCCGGCACGCCGCGTCGGACACCGACTGCGACGCCTTCATGAAAGACCTCTACGACCAGTACGGGCCCGTGCTCCTCCGGTACGCCGCACGGCTGCTGGACGGCGACTGGCACAGGGCGGAGGACATCCTCCAGGAGGCAGCGGCCCGCGCCTGGAAGCATGCCGGGTTCCTGGGCACCCGCGGCGAACACATACGGCCATGGCTGTTCACGGTGGTCAGGAATCTGGTCGTCGACCACCACCGGGCTCGTCGGATCCGCCCGCTGGACCTCATGCCGGGCGAGGAGTTGGACGCCGCCTGGGACGGCACGGACTCCACCCTCACCTCCCACGTGGTAATCGAGGCGCTGCGGGATCTCAACGAGCAGCAGCGGACCGTCATCCAGCTCATGTACTACCTGGAGTGCAGCGTGGCCCAGGCCGCGGAGCACCTCGGCATCCCACCCGGCACCGTCAAGAGCCGCGCCTTCTACGCGATGCGGGCCCTGCGCAAGTCGCTGGCGGGACGGGGCGTACTCGGTGCATGACCATCGACAGACCGTGAAGGGGAGACCCATGGGTGCTGGTTCTGCACCCCAGGTAAGAGAACCGGCTCCGCCTCCAGCCGGAGGACCGCCACTCACCTGCGGCCATAGTCTTGGCCGGTCATGAACCGAACCGATGACCGGTTGCTCCCGGTCCTGCTGTTCTGCGCCCAGGCCGCGGTGTGGCCCGGGGCAGTACTGATCCGTGGAACCATCCCGACGGGGTCCGCCCTTCTCGTGGCGACCCTCGTCTGCGGACTGGTGACGGCCGCCCTCTCTCTTCGGCGATCGAGGCCGGTGATCACCCTCGTCGCGGTCGCCGCCGCCTGTGCGCTGGGCGCCGGCCCGCTGCCCACCGGGGCGGCGGCGGTCCTGGGGACGGCGGGCGTCGCCCTGGCCCTGTTCACCGTGGCCGCCGAACGGGGCACCTTCACCGCGCTGTTGTGCGTGGTGGCACTCTCGGTCTGGCAGACCCTGTACAACCTCAGCCTGCACGGGCTCAGCGACCACGACGGCCTCGACCTCGCTCTGACGGCCGTGTTGTACCTCGGCGCGTGTGCCGCCGGACTGCTGGTGCGGCGAACCCGCCGTGAGCGGCGAGCCGCGGAACAGCGGTCGCGGCGGGCCGAACTCGAGCGCCACCGCCTTCCGGAGGCCGAACGGCGCCGGATGGAACGCGAGTTGCACGACGTCAGCGCTCACCATCTGACGGCCGTCGTCGTCACAGCGGGCGCGGCGCTCGGACTGCGCGACCGGCGTCCCGAGATGACCGGCGAGGCTCTCCGGTTCGCCGCCGAGACAGGCCGTGAGGTCACCCGGGCGCTCGGCGCGGTGCGGGCGCCGGCGCCCTCTCATGAGCCGCTCCCGTCGCCGAGGGAGCAACTGCTCGGTCTGGTCGCCGGGTTCTCCCGCCTCGGCCGGCGTGTGGAGCACGAGATCGAGCCGCTGCCGGAGGGCGCCGTCGCGGACGCGGCGTACGGCATCGTGCGCGAGGCGCTGACCAACGTGGCACGGCACGCGCCCGGTGCCCCCACCACCGTGACGTGCCGGTACGGTGACGCCCGCACGGAAGTCGTGATCGCGAGCGCGGCGCCGCCGGCGGGGTCGGCGGCGCACGGCGCGGGCCTCGGGTCCGGACGCGGTCAGGGCTTTCTGCGGTCGCGGGCACGGGAGGCGGGCGGCACCCTGACCAGCGGTCCGACGGCGGAGGGTGGTTGGGAGGTACGTGCGGTCCTGCCGGGCCGGGTCGCCGCCGCCTCGGTACGGCGGTCGGTCCCGTGGCGGTACCGTCTCGCGCAGGTGACGGCCGCCGCCGGTCTCGTCCTGCAGCCGTTGCTTCCCTCGCTGGTCGTCCACAAGGGGTCCGTCCCGGGCGGGCATCAGGTGTCAGCAGGTGTGTTCTTCGCGTTGCTGGCCGCGGCGCAGGCACTCGCACTGCTGTGGCTGCGCCGGGCGCCGGGCGTGGCCCAGGGCGTGGTGTGCGCACTGGCTCTGCTCTGGCCGATGGCGATGGCCATGGGCGGATACACCGGCTGGGTGCTCCTGCCGCCCCTCCTGAGCATGGTCGCCACCTGTGCGACGGTCGCCTCCGCAGCGGCATTCGGGGCCGCCTCCGGCCAGTACGACGGCGCGGGCCGCCGGCGGCCGCTGCTGCAGGCCGGCCCGGTCGTCGCCGTGCTCGTGCACGCGGTGGCCACGACCGCCGCCGTTCTGCAACGGGGCACGGCCGTCTCCGTCCCGGTCCTCGTCGCGGGGGCGGCGGTCCAGGCGGCCCTGGCGGTCGGTGCGGCACACTGGGGCGGGACCCTGTGGGGGCGCCGCCGCCGGGCCGCCCGGGGCGCGCTGGCGAAGAGCCTCGCGGCCTGGACCGAGGAAGCGGTACGGGACGCGTGGGCCGAGCGCCGCCGGATCGCCACCGGGCTCGAGACCACGGTCCTCGCGCGCACCGCCGACATGGTCGCGCAGGCGGAGGCGGGCCGGCTCGACCAGGTCGCCGAACGCGCCCGCGAGGCACTCGGCGCGATGCGTGCCCTGCTCGACACGGTCCGGGACGCCGGGGCGACGCCCGCGCTGCGGCCGCAGCCCACCCTCCAGGCTCTCGACCTCCTCGCCCACCAGATCAGAGCCACCGGCCGCGACGTCGGGATACGGCTGACCGACCGCCTGCCGAGACGGCTGCCCACCCCTGTGGACCTGGCCGCCTACCATGCCTGCGAAACGATGTTGGCGGCCGGCGGCGCGGAGCCGATGGTGGTGTCGCTCGACGCGGACGACACCGCGTTGACGCTCACGGCGACCGGCGTGCCGGACAGCGGCCGTTCCGCCCTGTGTGAGCGGTTGGCGGCGCGGGCCGCGGTGATCGGCGGAACTCTCACCACCGGCCCGTCGGGCCCGGTGGGCGTCCGGCTGCCGCTGACCGCGGCACCGGAGGTGCGGCAGGACGACGAGGAGAAACAAGGATGAGCGTCAGCGTGCTGGTCGTCGACGACCAGGGGATCGTACGGGCGGGGTTCGCCGCCGTGATCGACGCCGAGGAGGACCTGACGGTCGTCGGCGAGGCCGCCGACGGTGCCGAAGCGGTGCGCCTCGCCGAGGAACTGGCGCCGGACGTGGTCCTCATGGACGTCCGCATGCCCGAACTGGACGGCATCGCCGCCACCCAGATCATCACCGGGCGCCCCGACGCACCCCGCGTCCTGGTACTCACCACCTTCGACCTCGACGCGTACGTCTTCGACGCGCTGCGCGCCGGAGCCTCCGGGTTCCTCCTCAAGGACGTACACGCCGGCGAGTTGCTGCACGGCATCCGGGTGGTGGCCACCGGTGAGAGCGTCCTCGCTCCGTCCGCGACCCGCCGGCTCATCGGCCACTACGCGTCAAGGCCGGGCGCGACACCCCCGGGCGGCACCCCTCCCCGGGAGCTGAACAGTCTCACCGGCCGCGAACACAGCGTCCTGACCCTGATCGCCGCCGGACTCACCAACGCGGAGATCGGCGAGCATCTCGGCATCACCGTCGGCACCGTGAAGTCCCATGTCAACGCCCTGTTGCGCAAGCTCGGACTGCGCGACCGGGTGCAGGCGACGATCCTCGCCTACGATCTGGGCCTCGCCCAGCCGAACCCTCCCCTCTCCCCCGCCTGACCGCCCGCGGGCCGCCGTGCCCGCCCCTCCCGAAAGCCGCCGCACGGAGATCGCGCTATACGGCGAGTCCGCATGGCGGCCACCATCGTCCAGGAGTCCCGCCACCATGACCGGTCCAGGCCCTTCCCTTCTTCACCGGGTGTTCCGCCCCCTCGGCCACGTCGCCGCCCGCGTCTACCTCGTTGTCTGTGCCCTCCTGTTCGGGTGGGCCCTGTTGGCCGCCTCCGAGGGGTCCATGGCAATGGTCATACCGCTGCTCGGCACCGTCCCGTCCGGTCTCGTACTGCTCCTCGTCCTGCCCGAAGGCACGGCGACGTTCTGCCTCTCCATCGTTCTCGGAACGCTCATCAACGCCATGGTCATCGGCTGGTGCGCCCGGGCACTGCGTCGCGGAATCAACCCGGACACGGCACCCTGAAGCGTGCACCCACGATCCGGTCGGGGCCGGGTCGGCCGTGCTGGTCGCGGACGCTCGGCGGCGCGATGTCCCGTCCGGACTGTCGCGTCCGACGACTACGCCGGGGTGTGCTCCGCGGCAGGCGGGAACGCGAACGACGAGGAGCCGTCGTGCCCGCCGCCGTGCGGCTCGCCTGTCGGCAGGGCGGCGAGCCGGTCCCGTACCTGCTGTGCGGTGTGGAGCAGCGACTGCCGTTCGGCGTCGTCGAGCGCACGGATCCAGTCCGCTCGCGCGGCCTCCCGGTCGCCCATGGCCAGACGGGTGTCGCCCATGCGCATCAGCACGCCGACGACGTTCCTGTGGTCCCCCAGTTCGCCGAACGCCGTCATCGCCAGCCGGTAGGTGGCCATCGCCTCCTCGTACCGGCCGAGCAGACGGAGCGCGTGGGCCAGAACGTCCCGGCCCTGAGCCTCCTGCCACGGTGTACCCAGACGCCGGAACAGGGCGATGGCCTCCTCGCTGTAGGCGAGGCTCCTCTCGGGCTGCCCCGTGTTGGAACGCAGCCAGGCGAGTTCGACGAGGCACTCGGCCATCCACAGTTCGTTCCCCGTCTCCCGGGACAGTGCAAGGCCTCGCTCGGAGAACGCCAGAGCCTCCTGGACCCGGCCGAACAGAAACAGCGCGCACGCCATGGCGTAGTGGGCGCAGGCCTGATCGAGGACCGTGCCGAGTTCCTCGAAGATCACGGTGGCGCGTTCCAGGTGGTCCACGGCCTGCTCCTGGTGGCCCAGATAGCCGTGGACGCTGCCGACGTGCCGCAGGTAACGTCCCTCGGCCAAGCGGTCACCCCGGCGCTGAGCCACCTCCAGGACGGGCGCCAGGGCTGCGATCGCCTCCGGCCAGTACTCCTGGCGGTTCAGATGCTCCTTCAACGACCAGGCCAGCCCGCTGACCCGGTCGTCCAGGCCGTGACTGACGGCGGTCTGCAGCAGGGCCCTCAGTACCTGATGTTCGGCGGCGAACCACCGCCCCACCTGCCCGGCGGTGGTGAGTTCCTCCGGGACGGCGCCTGCGGTCGGGGAGCCGAGGTCGAGTTCGGGCAGTGAGTCCCGCTTGAGCAGCCGGTTGCCGGCGTGCGCCGTGAACAGGTAGTGGTCCAGGACCCGGAGGGTGGCCGCGTGGCGTTCGTCGGTGGTGTCGTGAGTGTGGGTGAGTTCGCCGGCGTAGTCGCGGAGCAGGTCGTGCAGGGTGAACCGGCCGGGCAGGGGCTGTTCGACGAGGCAGGAGCGGGTGAGTGCGGCCAGCAGGCGCCGCGTTGCGGGGAGGGGGAGCCCGGCGAGGCCGGCGGCGGCCGGGGCGGTGATGTGGGGTCCGGGGTGGAGGGCGAGGAGGCGGAAGAGGCGGGCGGCGGATGCGTCCAGGGACCGGTAGGACCAGGAGAACGCGGCCCGGACGTCGGTGGTGGTGTCGAAGCCGGTGAACGCGTCGAGGCCGCCGTGGGCCTGGCGCAGGTCGTCGGCGACGGCGTGGAGGGGGAAGGCGGGGTCGAGTTCGGCGGCGGCGGCGACCACGGCGAGTGCCAGGGGCAGCCGTCCGCACAGCCGGACGATGTCGCAGGCCGCGGCGGGCTCGGCGGCCAGGCGTTCGGCTCCCAGCCTCCGCGCCAGCGTCTCGTGGGCCTCGGCCTGCGAGGGCAGCGGGAGGGACAGGAACCTGGCTCCGTCGGCCGCGATCAGGCCCGGGAGCCGGTTGCGGCTGGTGACCAGGGTGAGGCAGCCGGCTTCTGCGGGCAGCAGGGGACGGACCTGTTGCTCGTCGCGGGCGTTGTCCAGGACGAGCAGGACGCGCCGGCCGGTCAGCAGGCTGCGGAAGAGCGCGCTGCGGGCGGGGGTGTCCTCGGGAATGCGCTGGGCGGGAACGCCGAGGGCGGTGAGGAAGCCGTGCAGGGCGTCACCCGGTTCCACGGCGGGTGCGTGCGGGTGGTGCCCGCACAGATTGACGAAGAGCTGTCCGTCGGGGAAGGAGGGGGCGATCCGGTGGGCGTGGTGGACGGCGAAGGTGGTCTTGCCTATGCCGGGAGCGCCCCCGATGACGACGACACGAGCACCGGCCGGTCCCGGCCGGCCGGACGCAGCGCTCACGGTGGACAGCCGCGCGCCTTCGGCCGTCCGGCCCGCGAACACCGCCAGATCACCCGGCAGTTGTGCCGGGCGCGTCACCGGGGGCAGCCCGTCCTCGTCAGCGTCGGCGGCGGGTACGCCGCTTGCGCCGGGGGGCTCCGTCGGATCGGGGGGCACACGGGTGGGGGTGCCGGACGGTGCCGGATCGGAGTGCGCGGTTCCATGGGGTGTACCGGCCGGCCGTGCTCCGCCGACCGCCGCGACGGCGTGCTGCTCCCGTGCCTCGTACCGCGTCGCCCCCTTCGGATCACCGCTGTCCGCGGTGGGGGCGGCCGGTCCCGGTTCCCGCGCGGTGACGGTGTCCGGCAGCAGCAGGGGCGGCAGGTCGTGGCGGAGGATGCCGTCGTGCAGGGCGCGCAGTGGGGGGCCGGGTTCGAGGCCGAGTTCGTCGGCGAGGTGCCCGCGCAGGTCCGCGTAACGCTGCAGGGCCTCGGGGTGGCGGCCGGCCAGGTACAGGGCCCGCAGCAGAAGGGCCCAGCCGGTCTCCCGCAGCGGGTGCCGCACCGTCAGTTCCCGCGCCGCCTCCACAGCCTCGGTGATCCGCCCGTCCAGGAGCAAGGAGGTGGTACGGATCTCCCAAGCGGTCTGCCGCAGTTCCTCCAGCCGTGCGATCTCCTGAGCGGCGAAGAGGTGATGTGCGGCGTCGGCGAGGGCCGCTCCGCGCCACATGTCCACGGCCCGGCCGACCGTCTCCAGGGCATGCCCGGGACGGCCGTGGCCCAGCGACCGGCGTGCGTCGGCGACGGCCCGCTCGAAGCGCACGGTGTCCCTGCTGCCGGGCGGGACGCTCAGGGCGTAGCCGGACGGTGTGGTGAGCAGTACGTCGAACGGCCGCGTTCCGCGTTGACGCCGAGGCTCCAGAATCGCGCGGACCTTGCTCACGTGGGCGTGCAAGGAAGCCATCGTTGCGCCCGGCGCCCGCCCCGTCTGCTGTGGCCACAGCTCCTCGCACAGCGTCTCGGGAGCGATCGCGTGGCCGTTGGCGATGAGCAGCCGGATCAGCAGCAACCGCTGCTTGCGCCGCCCCGGATCCAGTACCGCGCCCGCTCGCCGCACCACCAGCGGACCCAGCAACTCGAAGTCCAGCTGGTGTTCGGTATCCGCCACCGTTTTCCCCTGTTGTCCCTGCGGCGTCACACCTCGCACACCCGCGAACCCGCACCTGACTGACCAACGGACGCGCGAGTGGCCCGGTCCGAGGCCAAGAGACCCCACCGTGGCCGCAGTGACGAAGACCAGGTGCTCGTCCCACCCGGCTGCCCGTGCGACCGTCGCGACCTTGTCGCGGTGGCCGGTCGGCCGGGGACGGCGGGTGAGCGGAGCGGTGAGGGCCCCGTCGCCCTCCTCCCGCGTACCGAACGGGACTTTACCAAGGCGTCGTCCGGGGTGAGTAAGCGGTTCCTGCGTCGGTCCGGGCAGGACGTGAACCACGCTGCCGCCCTGCACGTTCGAGTAACCGAATACCACTGTCGTACGTAGCGGAGAACGCCATGGTCACCATCGAAGGAACGAGTACCGCCCGGTTCGAACCGGTCCGGGCAGCACTGGCGGCCCACCTGGAGTCCGGCGACGAGCTGGGGGCGTCGCTGGCCGTGGACGTCGACGGCGTCATGGAAGTGGACCTCTGGGGTGGGCATGCCGACACCGCGCGGACCGTTGCTTGGGACCGGAACACACTGGTCAGCCTGTGGTCGACGACCAAGACCCTCACCAGTCTCGCCGCCCTCGTCCTCGTCGACCGTGGAGAACTGGACCTGCACCGCCCGGTCGCGGAGTACTGGCCGGAGTTCGCCGCCCGGGGCAAGCAGGACATCGAGGTGCGGCACGTTCTGGCGCACACCGCGGGGCTGCCCGGCTGGGAACAGCCCTTCACCATGGACGATCTCTACGACTGGCCGACGGCGAGCGCCCGGCTGGCCGGGCAGGCGCCCTGGTGGGAGCCGGGAACCGCCGCGGGCTACCACATGCAGACCCAGGGACAGCTGGTGGGGGAGCTCGTCCGGCGGGTCAGTGGCCGGACCCTGGCCGAGTTCGTGGACACCGAGATGGCCAAGCCGCTGGAGGCCGATGTCCAGATCGGTGCGCGGGAAGCGGACTGGCCGCGTATCGCCCGGCTGGTGCCGCCGTCGCAGACCGTCGAGGGACTGACTGGGCTCGATCCCGAGGCGTTCTTCGCCAGGGCGCTGTTGGGCAGCCCCGCCCGGGACGAGCACGTCGACACCCCGCGATGGCGTCGGGCCGAGCTCGGAGCCGTCAACGGGCACGGCAACGCAAGGAGTCTGGCCCGTACCCTCTCGGTGATCTCCCGGCGCGGCGAGGCGAACGGCCATCGGCTCCTCTCCCCCGGCACGGTGGACAGGATCTTCGACGTGCAGGCCGACGGAGTCGACCTGGTCCTGGGCGTTCCCGTGCGCTGGGGCGTCGGTTACGCGCTCGCCGACCCCAGGACGATGCCGCAGATGCCCACGGGGAGGATCTGCTTCTGGGTCGGCCGGGGCGGCTCGGTCGTCATGATGGACCTCGATCGGCGCGTCACCTTCGCCTACACGATGAACCGCCTGGATGCCGGAATCCTGGGTTCGGAGCGCACACACAGTTACATCCGGCACGTCTACGAGGCTCTTGACGCGACGATGTAGGTTCCGGTCGCCGGCAGGCACGAAACGCGTGGCGGGGAGGGACGGGACCGTGGCTGGCGGCGCACCACGGTCCCGGAGGCGTCGGCGCCCCGCACGCCGGTCCTGGTCGACCACGACTTCGGTGCGAGCCTGCCCCAGGTGCCCGGCCGGGCACCCGCGCGGAGGTCATCGCCTGCCTCCGCCGGTTGTCCCGACGCAGCACAGCCGGCGGATCGGCACGCTTGCCGGCAGACGCCGAGAGCCGGGTCTTGTGTCTCGCCCCCGTGACAAGGGGGAAGGGGACCCGTCTACGGTTCGACGATGTGCCGCAGATAGGTGTGCGGGTCGGCGAGATAGCGGCGCCAGTGATCCACCACACCGAGCTGCTGCCAGGTGACCCTCCGCATACCGTGCTCACCGACCTCGATGATGTCCGCGCCCGGCAGTGCGGTCAGCAACGGGCTGTGTGTGGCGCAGATGACCTGGCCGCCCTCCTTGGCCAGCCGGTCGATGTGCCCGATCAGCTCGAGGCACGAAGAGAAGGAGAGCGCTGCCTCGGGCTCGTCGAGAACATAGAGCCCGGCTTGCAGGAACTTCCCACGGAACGCCGCGAGAAAGCCCTCACCGTGGCTGACGTGGCCCGGCGAGAACCCCTCCCTGTCCAGGGCGTCCAGCGCGGTCTCCGCACGCAGGAAGAAGCCCTTGCGGGCCGACCAACTGGTGGCCATACGGCGCCCACGCCCCGAGGCGGCGTCGAATTTGATCCGCTCGCCGAGGGTCGACTTCCCGCGCGAGGAAGCGTAACGCCAGTCGTGGGAACCGCCGTAGGAGTCGAGACCGAACCCCTCCGCCAACGCCTCGACCACAGTCGACTTCCCCGAGCCGTTCTCACCCACCAGGAAGGTCACCGGCGCGGTGAACCGCAACCCTTCGTCGAGCAGTTGCCGGACGCAGGGCACCGACCACGGCCAGGCTTCCTCGTCGTACGAGGAGAGATGGGCATACGCGCGTTCGATGATCACGCAACCAGTGTCGCCTGGACTCGGAAGGCGTACGCGCCCGAGCTTGTCACGGAAGGTGGGCGCCCCGTCAGGGGTCAGGTGGTCTGCGATTCCGTTACGCGGGCGCGAAGTGAACAGCAGCGGTGCCGTAGGTGGGCGCCGGGCCGACAGACCCCGCCCGCCCGTCCGGACAGTGCGTCAGACCACGACGAGCCGGTCCACCAGCAGCTCGACTCTCCGCCCGGCGTCCCCCGGCGGCAGCCGTCCCGCCCGGGTCAGGGTCGCCAGCCCGTGCAGGGCCGCCCAGAACACCTCGGTGAACAGCTCCGGGTGGACGCCGTCCCCGGCGACCTCGGCGAGGCTTTCCAGCAGGGCGGCGAAGGCGTCCTTCAGGGGCTCCGGGGTGTCCTCCTCCGCGAACGCCAGGCCGCCGTCGAGCTGGAACATGGCGTCGTAGACCGCCGGGTTGCGTTCGGCGAAGTCGAGGTAGGCGCGGGCGAGCGTGGTGACCCGGGCGCGCGGGCCGTCCGCGGCGGAGGTCGCGGCCCGCAGCGCCGCGGCCATCTCGGCGGCGCCCTGGAGGGCCACGGCGCCGATGATCTCGCGCTTGCCGCGGAAGTGGCTGTAGAGGACGGGCTGGCTGTACTCGATGCTCTCGGCGAGCCGACGGGTGGTCACCGCGTCCCAGCCCTGCCGCTCGGCGAGTTCGCGGGCCGTCGCCACGATGAGGCGTTCGCGGCCCGCCCGTTCGCGCTCCTTGCGTTCCTGTACCGACACGGTCGGATCCTAGCACCGCTAGACAAACAAGCGGCAGCAGTACTAGCGTCGCCTCATAATCTAGCGACGCTAGATACCAGGAGGGGTCGTCATGCTCAACGCACTCGAGGTCTGCACCACCGTGATCGTCGGCGTAATGGTGGGGGTCGAGTTCTCCGTCGCATTCTTCGTCAACCCGATCCTCAACAGCCTCCCCGGCGACAACGGCCTGCGCGGCCGCGCGCACGGGGCCCGGCTGCTCGGCGCCGTGATGCCGTTCTGGTACATCGGCTCGCTCGCCCTCGCCGCCATCTGGGCCATCGCCGGTCGGCACCGCCAAGGCACCGGCCTCGTCATCATTGCCGCCGCGTTGCTGATTCTCAGCGTCGTCATGTCCATCCTGCTGCTCGTCCCGATCAACAACCGGGTCAAGACATGGACCGCCGACGGCCTGCCGGCCGACTGGAAGCAGCAGATGAACCGCTGGGACCGCTTCCACTACGTCCGCGTCGCCGTCATCACCGCAGCCTTCTCCCTGTTGGTCACCGCACTCGCCTGAGCCCGCGGCCCGAAGCCGCGCCGAGCCCACACCCGACCAGCGTGCCGAACCGGACACGCCCTTGGCATGCGCCGGCCGTCGGGGCGGGTGCGGGCGTCAGCGTCGCCGCTTGAGGTAGCCGTTCTGCACCGGCGCGCCGCCCCGGTCGACCCCATCCTTCACGGGTCGACCGCGGCAAACCCCGTTCGGGGCACTGGCCGCGCGGGTATGCCTTGCCCTGCCGCGCGCATGTCGTGCACGCGGTCCGGCTTCGACCGAGGGGGCGTCAGTGCGAAACAGAGTGGCCGATCTGGGGCTTGGCGACATCCGTGGCGACTACGCCATCATCAACCCGGCGATGGGCGCCATGATGCAGGTCCTACGCGGATTCTTGCTGCTTCTCTGGATCGCCCTGCTCGTCACTACTGTCGTCAACCCATCCGCGGTCAACGACAACGCCGCTGTCGCGACAGCCGTGGTGGCCGCTGTGTACGCCCTCAAGTTCGGATGGCGTCGGCTCACCGCCTCGCTTGGCGTGAACAGGTGTTACCTGTGCGCGGACGGCGTGGCCGTCACCGACCGGTTCGGCCGGATACGCGACTCCGTGGCGTGGAGCGAGGTGACAGGGGTGCAGCAGACGGCAGTGGTGGGTTTCGTCCTGGGCTGCCACCGCATCGAAATGTTCCGAAGCCGTTCCGCCGCGCCCCTCTTTTTCGTGGCGCCGGGAGTGAAGTCCACCCTGGTACAGGCTCTGCTCGACGAGGGCAGGCGCGGCGGCGTCCTCCAGTGATCGTGCGCACGGCATCGACCCTCGCCGAGCGGGTGCAGGTCGGGCGTCGTGGGCGCGCATGCGCTGTTCGGTGTCCGGGTCAGAGGCAGGCGAGTACACCAGTGATCTCCCGCAACTTGGTGATGCTCAGGGAGGGTTGAGCAACGGCGTCAGCCGCCTCCCTCCAGTGGGGCGCAGCGGAGGCGGCCAGCGAGGTAGCAGCCGACGGCGGTCGCGCCGATCGCCCAGAACGTCCGTCACTCCTTGGCACGGCGCGACCGCGAGAACGCACGCCTGCGCGGGGGTCGGACCCGGCCGACGCCGGGGCGGTGAAAGGGTTGGTGCGCGGGGCCGACGGAACCGGGTATGGTCCTTGTCATGTTCTTCCAGGCGCCGATTTACGAGTGAGAGCGTGATGGGCCCCTGCTGACGTCCTTCGATGTCGCCGCCCGTCCCCCACCGATGAATCCGTAGATCACTTCACATCACTACCGGGAGAACCCGTGACCGTGAGCAAGAACATCAACAACCCCGTGGGCATGGGCGGTGGCCAGCGCAAGAAGCAGTCCCGCGCCGAACGGCAGAACCACGGTCCGCACCGCAACCTCGACCGCCAGGGTGCAGCCGACCAGAAGGCGGAGCTGGTGCGCAAGATGCGCGAGAAGACTGGTGCAGCTGAGGACGCCGGGCAGGCGGACGACGACACCGCACAGAGCTGACGTACCGCCGCCGCAGGGCGGCACCGCACGGGGCAGGGCCCGGACCGCGACGCGCGGTCCGGGCCCTGCTGCCGTATCGGAGCTCTGCCGCTCGACCGAGTGCCGGTCGCACTCAGCTCTCGGCCGACCACCCGCGCCCCAACTGACCACCCGGCCAGCGTGAACTGCGTCACAAGCCGGACTGTCTCGGTCTGCCAGCCAATGACACACCGAGACCATCGACCGGCAGATCCCGACCAAACTGCCTAGCCGTCGTAGGGCACCCAGGCACGACTGCCTGCCTCGTTCGTCCCGTACCAGTAGTGGGGCATCCCCTCGATGGCGGTGGTGCGGAACGGGCGGCCGTGGTCATCGATACGGATCGTGCCGGTGCGGCCCTGGCAGGACCAGTCGAGTTCGAGGTACCAGCGGGCGTCGTTGGCCTGTGTCGTCGCGTCGACCAGCAGCACTTCCGGGTCCGTGGCGGAGATCCGGTAGGGGAAGTGCGCGGCCGGGATGGTGCGTCCTTGGTCGGCGCCGTCCTTCGAGCGGATGATGGGACGGTCGGCGTCGAGGTTCGCGGTGAAGCGGCGGAGCGTGAGGTCGCTGCCACAGCCCTGATCCGTGGCGTACGCGCGCCCGGGCGCCGGTTTGCCGCGGCTGATGATACGGACACGGAGCGCCTCCAGGACCACAGCGGTGGACGACCGCCCCTGTACCGAGATCTGCACCATCGTCTGCTTCCCGTGCACCGCGTCCTGCGTCGCCGCCCACGCCCCGGCGTCCTGTTGTGCCGGCGGCGGCGGCACCTGTGCGGACGGTTTGTCGATGACGTAGTCGTGCATGCAGCCCAGGTCCCAGATCTGGGAGTCGGCACTCCAGGCGAGAGGCGGGCCGGTGGCAGGTTTCGCAGTCGCCGTGGGACTGCTCCCACTTGGGGTCGGCGCGGGGGCTTTGTACCGGGGGCCGGGCGACGCCGAGCTGCGGGACGGGGATGGAGTTGCCCGTCGATCCGCCGAGCGGTGGGGTGCGCCGGGGGCGGTTGTCCGCGGGAGGGAGGCCTCGGAGGAGTGGTCGTCCGACAGAGCAGACGTGCCGGCCCAAGTGACCAGCAGCGCGCACGAGATGGCGGTGGAGACGAGGACTCGCCGACGGCGGTACCAGGGGCGGGGAGCAGAGCCGAAGGCGGGCCCGTCGGAGTCGGGATCGTTGCCGGGCTGCACCGCGGAACCGCTCTGCTTGACGGGTTCCCGCTTCGCGTCCGGTGGCGGAGCCGCAGCCGGTGCCGGTTCCGGTTCCGGTTCCGGTGAGGGTGCCGGTTCCGGTGAGGGTGCCGGTTCCGGTTCCGGTTCCGGTTCCGGTGAGGGTGCCGGTGAGGGAATCGTCTCCTCCGCCGGACCGGCCGCACGCGTCTGCTGCCGAGCTTCCATCAGCGACAACCACAGCCGGTGCAGCTCCAGCCGCTCCTGCGGTGTCGCCTCGCAGAAGGCCGCGAGGCGCTCCACAGGTGCGAAGTCCTGGGGTACCGCATCGCCCCTGCAGTAGCGGTGGAGCGTGGAGGTGTTCATGTTGATGCGCCGCGCCAGGGAGCCGTAACTGCGGTCCGTACGGCCCTTCAGCTGCCGCAGCCGTGCCGCGAACTCCTCGACCTCGTCCCGCTTCGACACCGCTCTCCCGTCTTCCGCCCGCTAACCGGGCACTCACATACCTGCACGTCAGATGGGCCGGAATGGTTCCACTGTCCTCGACGGGACGGCAGCCGTCACGCCACGCTCGGCGACTCATCGCTGCATAGGTGCAGCACGGTCCGGTGGTCCGGAGAGTGCTGCACCAAGTGCGCCTCGAAGAACTGGGCATGCGTGTGCCCGATCCAGAGCGCAATCAGGACAGCAACCCGCGGCCGATGGGCCGCGACCCGTTGCCCGGTCGGCCGCATCCGGCAGTCGGCTGCCCCCATGATTCGGCTCCGCACTCCCGGGAGGGCATCCCAGGTGCTCCTGTTTCCGCAGGTCAACGTGGATGGGACCGTTCCACCCCTGCAGGTATGCCGTCGGCTGTTGTCCTGGGTCCACGACATCCTCAATGCTCTGGGTGTCGCCCCGGCCGAGTCGAAACGATGCGGCGCGGCAGCAGCGCGGTAACGGCACCCGACCTGCACCTGCGCACCAGGACACCTCTGTGCCCGGCCACCAGCCGGGCCCTCCTGTCCTCGCATCGGAATACGGACGAGGGGCGGCAAGACGGCAGTGCCGACGACACGAAAAACATAAAACCGATTTAAAGCATCCACATACGGACCCGAAAAGGAAGACCCACATGAACAGCAATTCCCCCGCACACCGCCGTCCGGGCCGCCGCGCGGCCGTCATCGCCGGCCTCGTCCTGGCTGTCGGACTCGGTGCAGCGACGCAGATGCCGGCACAGGCGGCCGTGCACGCCCCCGTGAAGGCGTCCGCCGCCGCGCTGCGGCCGATCAGCGGCACCCCCGGCCAGGCGGTCACCCGGGTCGCCGACTTCTACGGCGCGTACATCGACGCGAAGGGCGACTACGCGGACCCGGACCGCACGCTCGCCACGGCGCTCCGCAAGCACTACCTGACGCCCGAGTTCGCCGAGCGGCTGACGGCCTGGGAGGGGGAGAACGGAGCGGATGGGGTCCTGCGTGCCCAGAACGTCCCGGCGCAGTGGACGGTGACCGACAACGGCACTGTGGGCAACGGCCACGAGGTCATCGTCACCCTCACGTTCGGCAGCGGGGAGACCGCGCAGAAGACCAAGCTCTTCGTGCTGCTGGAGCGGTACAACCACATAGTCGACATCGAAACCACGAGCGCCCGCTAACGGCGCAACCAGTCCGTCCGGACGATCCGGTTCGAGGCGAGGCACCGCGCGGGACCTTGACGGGTGCCTCCGTCGGGCGGGTCGGCGCCCCCTGCTCTTGACAGCAGGGGGCGCCGACCCGGTGCCTCCTGCCAACAGTCGTACAACAGTGTCACGCGCTCGTACCGGCCAACCGCACCTCGCCTGCCCACATGCCACGGAAGAGCCATCGTGCGCCACCGGCCGAAAGTGGCACCCTGAGCCGGAGTTCGTCAAGGCGGCCGAACGAGTCAGGTGAGTGGTGGCGACGCGGGCAGGTGCTGTTCGGCGGCCCAGGAGGCGAGGATGCGCAGCCGTTCGTGGGTGGCGGAGCCGGGCTCGGCGGTCCAGACGGTCAGGTTCTGGTCGGGATCGGTGCTGGCGGTGAGGGTGTCCCAGTCCAGGACCAGTTCGCCGACGACGGGATGATTGAGGGTCTTCGTGCCCACGGTGCGGGCCGCGACCCGGTGATCGCCCCACCAGCGGGCGAACTGTTCGTCCCGCATGGACAGTTCACCGACCAGCTCGATCAGGCGGGGGTCCTCGGGATACTTCGCGGCCTCCATGCGCAGCTGGGCCACGGAGATCTGCGCGGAAGTCTCCCAGTCGGCGTACAGGGTGCGCATCACCGGATCGGTGAACTGGATCCGGGGATAGTTGCGGTGCCTCTCCGGGATACGGGAGAAGTCGGTGACCAGGGCTGCGGCCAGTGCGTTCCAGGCCAGGATGTCCCCGCGCCGGCCCTGCACGACGGCCGGGGTGGCGGTCAGGTCGTCGAGGACCCGTTGCAGTTGCGGCTGGACCTTCTGCCGGCCACGCCGCCGGGTGCGGGGCGTGGTCTTCCCCGCCAGCTGGAAGAGGTATCCACGCTCGTCGTCGTCCAGGTGGAGCACCCGGGCGAGCGTGTCGAGAACGGGGGCGGACGCCTGCATGCGGCCCTGTTCGAGCCGGGTGTAGTAGTCGGTGCTGATGCTGGCGAGCTGGGCGACCTCCTCGCGGCGCAGCCCGGCCACCCGGCGGGGCCGGTCGGTCTCGGGCAGGCCGACCGTGCGCGGGCTCAGCGCCGAGCGGCGTTTCTTGAGGAATTCTCCCAGCTCATTGAGAGGAACGTTGCTGGTCATGCTTCCCAGCATGACATCGCTCGCGCCCGGGGAAGGGGGGAGAATCCACTCCCAGGATGTCCCCTCCCGGGATGGACTTCTCCGCTTTTCGCACTCACTCTCGCGTGTGAGGCTCGATGTCGAGCAGCCGAGCACGCCCCCCGGCTGCGGTACACCGACCCCGCACCGAAGGAAGCACCCCCATGCGCGGAGCAGTCATCTACGCCCCCGGCGACGTGCGCTTCGAGAGCCTCGCCGACCCGAAGATCCTCCAGCCGACCGATGCGGTCATCCGTACGGTCGCCACCTGCGTGTGCGGCTCGGACCTGTGGCCCTACCGGGGCGCGGAACCCATCGGCGACCCGCACCCGATGGGACACGAGTACGTCGGCATCGTCGAGGAGGTCGGCAGGGAGGTCACCAACGTCAGGCCGGGCCAGTTCGTGGTCGGCTCCTTCGCCACCTCGGACAACACCTGCGTCAACTGCGAGAACGGCTGGCAGTCCAACTGCCTGCGCCGCGAGTTCATGAGCACCTGCCAGGCGGATTACGTCCGCATCCCCAACGCCCACGGCACCCTCGTCGCCACCGACGGGCACCCGGACGGCGCAATGGTGCCCGGCCTGCTCGCCGTCTCCGACGTGATGGGCACCGGCTGGTACGCCGCTCTGGCCGCCGAGGTGGGGCCGGGCTCGACCGCCGTCGTGGTCGGTGACGGCGCTGTCGGCCTGTGCGGTGTCATCGCCGCGAAGGAACTCGGCGCCGAGCGGATCATCGCGATGAGCCGTCACGCCTCCCGGCAGCAGTTGGCCCTGGAGTTCGGGGCCACCGACATCGTCGGCGAGCGCGGTGAGGAGGGCGTCGCCCGGGTCAAGGAGCTCACCGGCGGCATCGGCGCGGATTCGGTGCTGGAGTGCGTGGGTACCGCCGAGTCGATGCGACAGGCCCTGCACTCGGCCCGGCCCGGCGGCAACGTCGGCTTCGTCGGCGTCCCGCACGAGGTCGCGATCGACGGCGAGGAACTGTTCTTCTCCCACGTCGGCCTGCGCGGCGGCCCCGCTCCCGTACGCCGGTACCTGCCTGACCTGATCGACCGCGTCCTGAGCGGCCGCATCAACCCCGGCAAGGTCTTCGACCTCACCCTGCCCCTGGACCAGGTCGCCGAGGGCTACAAGGCGATGGACGAGCGCCGCGCGATCAAGGCGCTCCTCACGCCCTGACCTCGCGCGTTCACGCCAGGGCCGCAGCCAGGCAATGCGGTTCCGGACCGGGAACCATCCCCGCTCACACAAAAGAACCGCCCATGACCACTTCGGCCCTGCGGGCACGGGCCCCGGCCTCGGGCTCGCCACCGCCCGCCGCTTCGGAGGCGGGCACCTGATCATCCCGGGCGCCATCCGGTCCGACGCCGACCGCAGCTGCCCCGCGGTGCTGGCGCAGCGTCTGTACGACATCCACCAGCAGCGGGACGATTTGCGTCACTACCTGAGCCCCTGCACGACCAGCCACAGGACCACCCCGTGCACCCGCTATCCCTTCGCGCTCTCGCCCGCGCGGTCCCGGCCGGCGCCCTGCTGCTGGTCGCCACCGCCTGCACCGACGACTCCCCTTCATCCTCTCCTTCCGAGCCCGCGTCGCCGCAGGCTTCGACAGCCCCGGCCGCCACCACCTCACCCGGCAGGAGAACCGCCATGAACATCAGGCTCACGCTCAACGGCCACCGCGTCGCCGCCACCCTGAACGACAGCGTCACCGCCCGCGAATTCGCCGCGCAGCTCCCCCTCACCCTGTCCCTGCGCGACTTCCACCAGGCCGAGAAGATTGCGGACCTGCCGCGGAAGCTGTCCACCTCCGGCGCCCCCGAAGGCGCCGACCCCAGGGCCGGTGACCTGGCCTACTACGCACCCTGGAACCAGCTGGCCACCTACTACCGCGACGCTCCCTACGCGGCCGGCCTGGTCCCTCTCGGGCACATGGCCGACGGTGGCACCGAACAGCTCGCAACCGCCGACGAGATCACCATCGAAGCCGCGCCCTGACCCGCCCCACCGCCCAACCCGCACGGGTGGCACCGCCAGCTGGGGCCCCGATCCCGCCTATGTCCACGCAAGGAGAGACCACACGTATGCCTTCCGCATCCGGGACCACCCCGGGCAAGCTTCCCTTCGTCGTCTGGGTGCTCGCCGCCGGCACGTTCCTGATGGGGACCACCGAGTTCGTCGTCGCCGGCCTGCTGCCGGAGCTGGCCGGTGACCTCGGAGTCAGCGTCTCCCACGCCGGTCTGCTGATCACCGCCTTCGCCATCGGCATGATCATCGGCGCGCCGACCATGGCCATGGCGACCCTGCGCCTGCCGCAACGCCGGACGCTGATCCTGGCCCTGTCCGTGTTCTGCCTCGGACATCTGGTCGCCGCCCTCAGCGCGTCCTTCACGGTCGTCCTCGTTGCCCGCGTTGTCACGGCCCTGGCCACCGGGGCGTTCTGGTCCGTCGGTTTCGTCGTGGCCACCACCGCCGCGGGTCCGCGCAACGCCACCCGCGCCACGGGCGTCATGATCGGCGGCCTGACCCTGGCCAACGTCGTCGGCGTGCCGATCGGCTCCTTCGCCGGCCAGTTCACCGGCTGGCGCGGCCCCTTCTGGGCCCTGGCTGTGCTCTCCGGGCTCGCCGCCGTGTTCATCGGCCGCTTCATCCCCACCCAGGAGCACCGCGTCGCAGTGTCGATCCGGGCCGAGGTCCGTGCTCTGCGTCAGGGCCGGCTGTGGCTGGCGCTCGGCGCCGCGATGCTGATCATGGGTGGCGTGCTGGCGACGTACACGTACATCACGCCGCTGCTGACCGACCGTGCAGGCATCCCCGCGGGGGCCGTCCCGCTCGTCCTGATCGCGTTCGGTGTCGGCGCCCTGGGCGGCACCACCACCGGCGGCCGGCTGGGCGACGGGCGTCCGATGGTCACCACCATCACGGCCGCCGCGGCCACCGCCCTGGTCCTGCTCCTTCTGGTCCCACTGTCCGGCAACCCGGTGACAGCCACCCTCCTCGTCTTCCTCATGGGCCTCACCGGCTTCACCGTCAACCCGGTGGTCACCGCACTCGCCATGCACTTCGCGGGCGATGCTCCCACCCTGACCTCGGCGCTGACCACCTCCGCCTTCAACACCGGCATCGCCGCCGGCTCGGCCATCGCCGGTACGGCCCTGGACTCCTCCCTCGGCCTGACCGGACCGCCCCTGGTCGGCACCGTGATCGCCGCCCTGACGCTACTGCCCCTGACGGCCCTCGCCGCCGTCCATGGCCCTTCCGTGAAGGGCCGGATCGTGGCCCGGAGCAGCGCTCGCCCTGACGTGCGACGCGACGAACCTGCGCAGGCGCCGTCGCAGGGCTGACTCGAGCCCCGATCCGCGCTCGACCTCGCGAGGACGACTGGGACCGCGTCATCGGCGTCAGCCTGACCGGGAGGTTTCTGTGCAGGAAGCACCAGGCTCCCTGAATGACTGTCTCTGACGGGCGACATGGCCACCCTCAACGGGGAACGCCGACGGGACTCGCCCCGCCGACGAGTAGACAGCCGACGTACGAAAGTAAGGTGAAAGACACCATGGAGTTCGTCAAGCAGCAGCCCAGCAGCAAGGCCCCGGCCGACTGGTTCACCGGCGACGTGTGGTGGGACGTCATCGTGGCCGGCCAGGAGCCGTCCCGGATGCGTGCCAACCTGGTCCGTTTCTCCCCGAGTGCCCGCACCAACTGGCACTCCCACGCCCTGGGCCAGACCCTGCACGTCGTCTCCGGCATCGCCCTGATCGGTACGCGCGATGGCACGGTCTTCGAGGCCCACCCCGGTGAGACCGTCGCCTGCCCGCCGAACGAGGAACACTGGCACGGCGCCGCCCCCGACCGGTTCATGGAGCACATCGCCATGTGGGAGGGCTCAGGCGACGGCACCCCCGAGACCACCTGGGCCGAGCCGGTCACCGACCAGCAGTACAACGGCCCCCGCACCCGCAATCAGTAGCCCGAACCAGAGGCACCGCGGCGTCTCGCACAACAGTGCCAAGACGTCGAGTGAGGCGGGCTGCGTGAGGTCTGTGCTCGGCTGGCGACGCCAGTCCCAAGTGGGGTAAACGCGGGCAGAGCGAGCCGGGCCGCGGGCGTCACGCGGTTGAAGGGAAATGTTCGATGGTCGGCGCGGGTGACCCGGAACGGACACCCGAGCACCGACGCGGGTCGGCGGGCTGCGGGCCACGGGCCGCGGGCCGGAACGGTGAAGGCCGAACCGACATCCGAAAGCGGGACGACCAGCAGGCCGGGACGAACGTTCGAAAACCGGGCGGCGGCAGGCTGGCACGCACGCTGGAAGACCGACGCGGGCGCGCCCCGCAAGCAAGGACGGCTTGTCGGTCCAGACGGCGGCGTCGGCAAAGAGCACGGATGTCCGGCGCTGCCCGTTGCCGCTGCGAATCGGATCAGTTCCTGGCTTCCAGGCTTCAGCTCGCTCATGGGGGTACTCGGCGCCCGGCAGTCACCGCCCGCACAGCCGGCAGACACCGGACGGCAAGCACCGGACGGCAGACACCGGCCCACCTGCGGGCACATGAACGCGTCAGTGAACGAAGACCCGGCCCCTGGCCGGGCACGTCAGGAGGATCCCATGGTGTTCGGCACAACCAACGAGAACGAAAACAGCGACACCCCACCCTCCTGCACCCACACCCAGCCGGCAAACAGCGTTCAAGGCGCAACGGACAGCAGCGCCTACGCGCCCGACGGCAGTGTCCCGCTAGGCGGCTACGCCACCCTGGCAGGCCTCTACGCCACGGCCACAGGACTCGCCGTACTCGCACTGCGCAGGACCGGACGCCCCCTGCCCCCCGGCGTCCCGCCCTGGGACCTGCTGGTACTCGGCACAGCCACTTACAAGATCTCCCGGCTCGTGACCAAAGGAAAGATCACCAGCTTCCTGCGGGCACCCTTCACCCGCCGCCAGGAAGCAACCGGCGGCAGCGAAGTCGCGGACGAACCCCGTCGGCAAGGAACCCTGGGACAAGCCACCGGCGAACTCCTCGCCTGCCCGTTCTGCGCCTCGACCTGGGCCGCGACCAGCCTGATGTGCGGATACATCGCCGCACCACACGCCACCCGCCTGGTCGCCGCAGGCCTCAGCGCGGTGGTCATCTCCGACTGGCTCCAATACGCCTGGAGCTTCACGCAGCAACAGGTGGACAACTGACCGACAACCCGGTTTGGGGCTGTGGCGCCCGTCCCCACTGAACGGCGACCTGGGGGTGCCCGGTGCGGGCGGTTCGACCTTTGCTGAGCCGCCGGGGCGTCCACGCCGCCCGCCGGGACGGCCGCCCCGGCCATGGCAGGGGAACAAGGAGCGAAGGATGAACAGGCAGACGCCGTCCAGTGCCGGGGCAGGGTACGAGCCCCGCACGGGACCCCGCCCGACGCAAGGACGAGCATGAAGACATCGCCCGTCACGGATCTTCCGGCACCCGGAACGGGCACGGGACCGGGCGAGAAGTCCCGCACGCAGACCTGGGCGTTCGCCGCCGCCCGGCTGGTCGCCGCGCACCGTTCGGCACCGGCCCTGCACCCCGTCGGCCTGCTCTGCACGGCCACGGTGGACGTCGCCGCCGACGGCGCCCACTGGGGCGTGCCCTGGCTGGCCGCCCCGGGCCGCCACACAGCACTGGTGCGCTGGTCACGTGCAGCGGGCTTCCCCCGCTCATGGCCCGACGCGATGGGCCTGGCCGTCCGCGTGGAAGCCGCCGCGGGACCCGGACGGCCCCTGGATCTGCTCCTCACCACCAGCGGAGCCGGCCGCCTGGGGCGCCACCTCCCCCGGATGCGTATGAACGCCGTCGGCGGCCCCTACTCCACACTGCTGTCCTACCGCTTCGGCAACCGGCCCCGGATCATCGCCGCGTTCCCGCAGTCCCCCACCCCACCGGTGGGCACCTCCATCACCGCGCTCACCGACGCACTCCACCACAGGACGATCCGCTTCACGCTACGGGCCGCCGACCGCAACGAATCCTGGCGCACCTTCGCCACACTGACACTCAACGCCCCCACCCCAGAACCGGCACCCGCACCCGCACCCGCCGCACGGGCAGAGGTACCGGTGCAGAGCCCCGGCTTTGACCCCTACGCCCACCACCTGCCCCTGCTCCACCCCATGGGCCGCCTCGCCGGCCTGCGTACGGCCGCCTACGCCGGATCACGGGCAGGACGCGGCACCCCCGGATGAAGGACCGGAAACATTGGGCTCCGCACGCCCGGTCGGACACCTCGACGCGGGGAACCCGACACAACGGACAGATCGGGACAGGAGCCGCCACGGTCGGCGGCACAGGAACCGGCACCAGAAGTGGACGACCCGCACACCGGCACGGAGGACGTCCACCCACTCAGGAGAACAGCTCCCCTCGGCCGAAAAGCCCGGCCCCTGACCCGTGACGCCCAGCGCACCACCCCCAGAAACACGTCCGGGAGGATCCTCATGACACTCTCGATCAGCACACAGGACGCCTCCCAGCTCGGAGGAGAAGGCAGCATCCTGCTGCGTCAGCGCCGTGACCACGCGCAGCTCGACGCGATGATGAACCGCTATCTCAATCCCCACACCACGCCCGGCCAACGGGCCGCCCTGTGGAAGGACATCGTCCAGCTCGTCTTCAGCCACGCCTTCGCCGAGGAGACCGTGCTGTGGCCCCTCCTGCGCCGCATCCACAGCGACGGCGAACTCCTCACCACGCGCGTCGAACAGGAACACCAGGAGATCAACGAACTGATCGCACGCATCGAGAAAACAACCGACACCGATGATCGCAGCCGCACCGCCTGGATTCAGCAGGCCTTCACTCTGATTCGCCAGGACATCCGCGACGAGGAGGACGAAGTCCTGCCTCACCTGCGAGAAGCGTTCAGCGACCGCCGCCTGCGGCAGATCGGCGCCGCCTGGGAAACCGTACGGGCCAGCGCACCCACCCACCCCCACCCCGCAGTGTCGCGGCGCCCTCCCGGTAACGCGTTGAGCGGCCTGCCCCTCAGCGCCTTCGACCGGTTCCGCGACCTCGCTCCGTTCACCTCCCCTTCCGCCCGCCGCGCGAGCCTGGTCACCGCCGTCGCGGTCACCCTCGCCGCCGCCCTCCTCCTCGCACGTCGCGCCCACCACCCCATCCGGTAACAGGCGGAACGTACGGGAAAGGGAAACCCAGTCGCATGAAAAAAGTCCCACCCCGGGACAGCCGGGATGGGACTTCATGGAGCGCCGGGCAGGCCTTGCACCTGCATTTCCCCACGGGAAGTGGGGCGTCTTTCCTTGGACCACCAACGCAGAGACGACAACCGCGGTACGGCGTGCGCTCAAGATCAATAGTACCCCGACCACGGCACTCCCCGCCACCACCTTCGCCCCGGACGCGGTCCGCGCGACGCACGGCAACGCGAGCCGCGACCGAGGACGGACGGGCGGACATGAGCGGGCTGGGTACTGGGCCGGGCAGGGGTATCAGTGGCAGAGCACCGATGACACCGCAGCGTTGATCCTCCTGGCCTCGGCATGCGTCACCTTGTGAACACGGGAGGAAAAGCGGGACCTCGCCGCGCTCTCAGCACCGCCCCCGCCAGCAAGGGCGGCACACTGGCTGCGCGCGTTGGCCACCGCCCTGTCCTCGTCTGCAACCAGAGCAGGACTGATCGCGCTCAACGCCCGAATCAGCCTGGCCCGGCTAGCTGCATCAGGCTCGCCCGGCACAGGGGCTTTGCCATGTCCCTCATCCTCACCCTCACCCGCATCCACGGACTTCCGGGGCGCGGGTGAGGGTGCAGCAGTAGCAGTAGCCGTAGCCGTAGCGGCTCTACCGGAGCCCGTCTCCCCGTCACCACCGCCCTTACCGCCGCTGCTGCAGCCGACAAGAGCAAGCGTGAAGGAGGCGAACACCGCGATGACGACCGCGGCAGTGGCACGGATGGACATGATCTCCCCTGGGACGTCTGTTGCTGACCGCCATCATGCAGCAACAGAACGTGCCACCCGACCCGTTCGCCCACCCCCGCCCCAACTCTTTGCCGTAGACGGTCAACCGGGCCCGCCCGCCGACTCAGCCTTCACCGACGGGAACCGGAAACCGACAGAAACAGCTCAGGGACTGTCGCCGAGCCAGTCGAAACGCCCCTCTTCACCAGGCCTCGGCCCGTACAGGGCACAACCACCAGGACCGTAACGGCCGATCTCCGTGGGCAGCGCCACCTCACCCCGGCACCCGCCCGGCCACCCGGTCACATCCAGCAGCAACCCGTCCAGCGGACCGCCCGTCAACTCCACATAGTCCCGCCCAGGCCGCCGCCCCCAAACGGCATCATCATGATCAACGCCATACACCCGCCCCCGCAAGAACTCATCCTCCTCCACACCCCCACCCTCCCCCCCCCCCCTGACAACGCG
>NZ_JBWJAQ010000031.1:0-60365 GCF_056387915.1 Streptomyces sp. GLSS-08 | reverse complement strand
CGCCCCGGCGGCTGGCCGACGGCGGCACCCGCGGGCAGCGGCCAGGCTCCCGCGACCCCCGCGCCCGCGTCCCCGCCGGCGACGCCCGCGCAGCCGTCAGCCCCCGCTCCTGCGCCCGCGGCGCCCGCCCCCGCCCCGGTGGCCGGCGGCCCCGACCCGCGCGCCCTGTGGCCGAACATCCTGGAGGCGGTGAAGAACCGGCGCCGCTTCACCTGGATCCTGCTCAGCCAGAACGCGCAGGTGACCGGCTTCGACGGCACGACCCTCCAGATCGGCTTCGTCAACGCGGGCGCCCGGGACAACTTCGCGAGCAGCGGCAGCGAGGACGTCCTGCGGCAGGCGCTGGCCGAGCAGTTCAACGTGCAGTGGAAGATCGACGCGATCGTCGACCCGTCGGGCGGTTCGGCGCCGCCGCCCGCCCCGGGCCCCGGTTTCGGCGGCGGGTACGGCGGCGGTCCTGCCGCCCCGCGTCCCGCCCCACAGCAGCCGGCCCCGGCGGCCCGTCCCGCCCCGCACCAGGACTCCGCCTCCGCCGGTCCCGCGCAGGCCGCTTCCGCCCCGGGACCCGCCCGGTCCGCCCCGGAGCCGCCGCCCCCGGTCTCCCCGGAGGACGACACCCCGGAGGACGACGACCCCGACCTGGACGAGTCCGCCCTCTCGGGGCACGACCTCATCGTCCGCGAGCTGGGTGCGACGGTGGTCGAGGAGTTCTCACACGAGTGACCCCGCCGTGGGAGCGGAATCCGCAGGGGCCGTACGCCGCACAAGCCGCTGGCCGCCGTGCGTACGCCGCACAAGCCGCCTGCCACCGCCCGCCCAGGGGCCGACTGCCTCCGTGGAACGGGCCCGGGGACTCCCCGCGGCCCGCGCCCACAACGGCGTCCGCACCCGCGTCTTGGAGGATCCCACCAACGCCGCCGGTGCCACCCCTCGGAAGCCTCTACGAGATCACCCGCCCGGGACGGCTAGGCTGACCCCCGTGAAGGTCCTTGTCATCGGTAGCGGCGCCCGCGAACACGCCCTGTGCCACTCCCTGTCCTCCGACCCCGACGTCACCGCCCTGCACTGCGCCCCCGGGAACGCGGGCATCGCGGAGGTGGCCGAGCTGCACCCGGTCGACGCCCTCGACGGCGCCGCCGTGGCCGGGCTGGCCACGCGGCTCGGCGCCGAGCTGGTGATCGTGGGCCCCGAGGCCCCGCTCGTCGCGGGGGTCGCCGACGCCGTACGCGAGGCGGGCATCCCCTGCTTCGGCCCCTCCAGGGAGGCGGCGCGGCTGGAGGGCTCCAAGGCCTTCGCCAAGGACGTCATGGCGGTCGCGGACGTCCCGACGGCACGCTCGTACGTCTGCACGACGCCCGACGAGGTCGAGGAGGCGCTCGACGCCTTCGGAGCCCCGTACGTCGTGAAGGACGACGGCCTCGCCGCGGGCAAGGGCGTCGTCGTCACCGACGACCTCGAGGCCGCCCGGGCGCACGCGAACGCCTGTGACCGCGTCGTCATCGAGGAGTTCCTCGACGGCCCGGAGGTCTCCCTCTTCGCTGTCACCGACGGCGAGACCGTCGTCCCGCTCCAGCCGGCCCAGGACTTCAAGCGCGCCCTGGACGACGACAAGGGTCCGAACACCGGCGGAATGGGTGCGTACTCGCCCCTGCCGTGGGCGGACCCGAAGCTGGTCGACGAGGTCATGGAGACGGTCCTCCAGCCGACCGTCGACGAGCTGCGCCGCCGCGGCACCCCCTTCTCCGGGCTCCTCTACGCGGGACTCGCGATCACCCGCCGCGGCGTCCGGGTCATCGAGTTCAACGCCCGCTTCGGCGACCCGGAGACCCAGGTGGTCCTCGCCCGCCTGCGGACCCCGCTCGCGGGCCTGCTGCTCGCCGCGGCCACCGGGAACCTGGGCTTCCTCCCGCCCCTGCGCTGGAGCGACGACGCGGCCGTCACGGTGGTCGTGGCCTCGCACAACTACCCCGGCACCCCGCGCACCGGCGACCCCGTCACGGGCCTCGACGAGGTCGCGGCCAAGGACGCTCCGAACGCGTACGTCCTGCACGCCGGTACGAAGCGCGACGGCGACGCCGTGGTGAGCGCCGGCGGCCGCGTGCTGTCGGTCACGGCGGTGGGCGGCGATCTCACCGAGGCCCGCGACCGCGCGTACGCGGCGGTCTCCCGGATCCGCCTCGACGGTTCCGTGCACCGCACGGACATCGCGGCGAAGGCGGCGGCGGAGGCGTAGCGTTCGCCGGCCGTGGAAGGACGAGAACCCGCCACTCTCCGCCACGAACAGCTGTAGCAATCAGGCCCCGGATTCCTCATGAATCCGGGGCCTGACCCTTGCCGAACGTCATCCACCTCTCCCCAAAGCCATTCCATCGAGTGACCGATGCCCCATCCGGCTGACGGGGGCCGGAGCCCCAACTAGGGTGCGGCGCAAGCGTTCCGGCACTTGGCCCACCGGCATTGCGATGTCAGCGGCGGGTGCCACAGTGGGGGGATGAGCAACGCCAGGGCATGCCCCGTCGCCGGCCGTGACAGCCACTGTCACGGCGGGCCTCGGGCGAGACGGTAGGGGGTGTCATCCGGTCGTGACCGGTATGGGTGTGGAGGTGGGCGTGCAAGCAGCGCGCTCCCGGGCTCTCGCCGTGCTGCGCATACGCAGCAGGGCGCTGGCCGTCGCCCTGCTGCCCGCGGCCGTCGCCGTCGTGCTGCTCGTCGGCGGCCCCACCGGCCATCTCGTCGGCGGAGCCTGGGGGACCGCCCGCTGGGTCGTCTCGGTCCTCGCCGTGGTGGTCCTGCTGGCAGCCGCGGCCATCGCGCTGGTCGTCTCCCGGGCCCGCCCGGCGGTCAGCCCCACGGTCCCGATCGTCGAGGCCTCGGCGCCCGACCTGTACCGGCTGGTGCGCGACCTGGCCGACCGGCTCGACGTCCCGGTCCCCTCCGCGATAGCGCTCACCCCGGACTGCGACAGCTGGCTGGAGGACCGCACCCACCCGGCACAGAGCCGCCCCCCGCGCCGCGCCGGCCGCCTCCCGGCACTCAGGGCTCGCAGGCACGGGCACCGCCGGAGCACCGCGACACCCGTCCTCGTCATCGGCTCGCCCTTCCTGTGGTGGATGCGGGTGGGGGAGCTGCGCGCGGTCCTCGCCCCGGTCGTCGCGGGTACCGGCCCCTCCGCCCACCCGGACATAGCCGCGGCCCGCCGTTTCGTACGAGGGCTGGACGCGGCCGTGGCCGAGACCTCCGCGCCGACCCGCGGCCCGCTGGTGCGTACGGTGCTCGGCGTCGCCGGCTGGGTGACCCGCCTGCTCCTGCGCAGCTGCCGCGGTCACGCGGCCGAGATGGAGCGGGGGGTGGCGGCAGCCGCCGCCGAGCGCGCCCAGGCCGTGGACTACGGCGTGCGGATCGTCGCCCAGGAACAGGTGGGGCTGGCGTACGCGGGCTGGGACCGCCTGCTGACCAGGGTCGCCGTGCCCGCCTGGCGCATGGGCCGCTGGCCCTCCCGGCTCGACGCGGGCGTCGTGGCGGCCCTCACCGAACTCTCGCGCCGCGACCGCCTCGCGGAGGGCTTCGCCTCCCGGCTCGGCGAGCGCCCCGCCTGCGACCTCCTCGAGGAGCCCGGCACGGTCGACGAGGCGGCCTCCCTCCTCGCCGCCCGCCTCTTCCACGGCGGCCCCGCCGAGCGCGGGCCGGACTGGGCACCGGTGAACTGGCAGGAGTATCCGGAGGAGGTCGTCGACCGCACCTGGCGGACCGACGCGGCCCGCCTCCACCGCGTCCTCGACGCCCAGGGCGTCCGCCCCGCGCGGGGCCCGGCCGCCCCCGACCCCGGCCCCACGCTGTCCCGGGTGATGGACCACATGACGACCGTCCCGGCGGACTCGCCCGCCGTGGCGGCACCTCCGGACGAGGACACCGGTGCCACCGGTGACATCGCCGACGAGGACGAGGACCCCCTGGGCAACGAGCGGACGGCCGCGCTGGTGGCCGCGCTCAGTGCGGAGATCGCACGCGAGGAGGCGGCGGTGGGTCCCGTCCCCGCCTCCGGCGTGGAGCAGGGCGGCCCCGACAGCGCGCTGTGGGCGGACGGGATGCCTCCCCTCTTCCCGCTGCGGCCGCCGCGTACGGGCCGCGAGCTGCTGGCCGATCACGTCACCGCGATGGTCTGCTGCGCCGCGATGGACACGGCCGGCGCGGTGCCGGGCCTCGACTGGCTCGACGGCCCGGCCCTTCTGGTCGACGGCGAACGCGCCGCCGACCTGGGCCCCCGAGTCCTCGCCCTGATCGAGTCCGGCGACCCGGCCCCGCTCAGAAACTGGCTCCACGAGACAGGCGTCCGCCCCGAGAAACCAGTGCGCCTGGTCTGACCGCGCACGGACGCGCCGGGCCGAGGCGCCCCACCCGCCGAGGCCACGGAACCCGGTTCTCCGTTTATGCCGATTCGCGACGAACGGTGACGGTGTACGTGCGTTATGTGATGTGCTGGAGACCGTTCGCGCGCATGGCAGGAACCGCAACGTACGGGGGCACGAGGAGGGGAGCGGACATGGGGTCGGAACAGATCCGCCGCTGGGAGTCGGGAGCCCTGGCGCACGCCGTGACGGACCCCTTCGGCCAGGGCCCCGTCCCCTGGCTCCGCGGCGACGAGCAGTACTTCGGCGACACGGGCCAGGTCGTCCCCTGGTACATCGACCCCGGGGACGAGCTCCCCCTCGACCCCGCACCCCCCGGGGGCCCCGCCGTGGCCGTCCCCCGCCCCCGCCGTGCCCCTTCCGGTCCCCGCTCCCGCCCCGCCCCCGGCGGCCCCCGCTCCGCCGACGACGTCCACCGCCAGATCAAGGGCTTCACGTCCACCGGCGCGGCCACCCCGGGCGAGTCCCTCGACTTCCACATCACCGTCGACCCGCCGCAGGAATTCAGCGTCGACATCTACCGCATCGGCCACTACGGCGGAGACGGCGCCTCGAAGATCACCACCAGCCCACGGCTCTCCGGCATCGTCCAGCCGCCCCCGCTCACCGCCGACCGCACGGTCTCGTGCCACCACTGGTGGCTGTCCTGGCGGTTGCAGATCCCGAGCCACTGGTCGGTCGGCGCGTACGTCGCCGTACTCACCACGGTCGACGGCTACCGCTCCCACGTCCCCTTCACGGTCCGCGACGACCACCCCGCCGATCTGCTGCTCCTGCTCCCCGACATCACGTGGCAGGCGTACAACCTGTACCCGGAGGACGGCCGCACGGGTGCCAGCCTGTACCACGCGTGGGACGAGGACGGCCGGCTCCTCGGCGAGGCCGACGCCGCGACGACGATCTCCTTCGACCGCCCGTACGCCGGCGCCGGCCTGCCCCTCCACGTGGGCCACGCCTACGACTTCATCCGCTGGGCCGAGCGTTACGGCTACGACCTCGCATACGCCGACGCCCGCGATCTGCACGCCGGCCGGGTCGATCCCACCCGCTACCGGGGTCTGGTCTTCCCCGGCCACGACGAGTACTGGTCGACCGCCATGCGCCGCACCGCGGAACGCGCCCGCGACCACGGCACGTCGCTCGTCTTCCTCTCCGCCAACACCATGTACTGGCAGGTGGAGTTGGGACCGTCCCCGTCCGGTGTCCCGGACCGCCTGCTGACCTGCCGCAAGCGCAAGGGGCCGGGAAGGGCGGCGCTCTGGCGCGAGATCGACCGCCCGGAGCAGCAGCTGATCGGCATCCAGTACGCGGGACGGGTCCCGGAGCCCCACCCGCTCGTCGTCCGCAACGCAGACCACTGGCTGTGGGAGGCGACCGGCGCGGACGAGGGGGACGAACTCCCCGGTCTGGTCGCCGGTGAGGCCGACCGCTACTTTCCGCGCACCCCGCTGCCCGAGCACCAGGGCCGGATCCTGCTGGCGCACTCCCCGTACGCGGACAGCGAGGGTGTCACCCGTCACCAGGAGACGTCCGTCTACCGTGCCGAGTCGGGAGCCCTGGTCTTCGCGTCCGGAACGTTCGCCTGGTCGCCGGCCCTGGACCGCCCGGGCCACGTCGACACCCGTGTCCAGCGCGCCACGGCGAACCTCCTGGACCGCATCTGCAAACGGGACTGATCCCCCGCCCCCCGCACCTCCGGCCGCATCACCCCGGCGCCTCGGCCCCCACCTTTGACCGGGCCCGCACCGGCACCCGCGCGCGCACCACCCCCGAGGCTTCCCCGCACACCCGGTGACGGGAACCGCCCCCCGCGTGCGGGAGAATCGACGCACCTGGGCCCACCCGTCGCCCACCGCCAGCCTCTTCGGGCCTCGCGGGCGCCCCTTTTCTTCAACCACGGGGAGGAACCGTGTCCGGATTCGTCGACAAGCCCGAGCCCTTGCAGGTGCCGGGCCTGGTGCACCTGCACACCGGCAAGGTGCGCGACCTGTACCAGAACGAGGCGGGCGACCTCGTGATGGTCGCCAGCGACCGCATCTCCGCCTACGACTGGGTGCTGCCGACCGAGATCCCCGACAAGGGCCGCGTCCTCACCCAGCTGTCACTGTGGTGGTTCGACCAGCTCGCCGAGCTGGCCCCCAACCACGTCCTGAGCACCGAGCTGCCGCCGGGCGCTCCCGCCGACTGGGCGGGCCGCACCCTCGTCTGCAAGTCCCTGGAGATGGTCCCGGTCGAGTGCGTCGCGCGCGGCTATCTGACCGGTTCGGGCCTCGTCGAGTACGACGAGTCGCGCACCGTCTGCGGCCTCGCTCTCCCCGAGGGCCTCGTCGACGGCTCGGAGCTTCCCGCCCCGATCTTCACCCCGGCCACCAAGGCGGCGGTCGGCGAGCACGACGAGAACGTCTCCTACGAGGAGGTCGCCCGTCAGGTCGGCGCCGAGACCGCGGCCCAGCTCCGCCAGACGACGCTCGCCGTCTACGGCCGCGCCCGCGACATCGCCCGTGACCGCGGCATCATCCTGGCGGACACCAAGTTCGAGTTCGGCTTCGAGGGGGAGACGCTCGTCCTCGCCGACGAGGTGCTCACCCCCGACTCCTCCCGCTTCTGGCCGGCCGAGGAGTGGGAGCCCGGCCGCGCCCAGCCGTCGTACGACAAGCAGTTCGTCCGTGACTGGCTGACGTCGCCGGAGTCCGGCTGGGACCGCAGGAGCGAGCAGCCCCCGCCCGCGCCGCCCGCGCACGTGGTGGACGCGACCCGCGCCAAGTACATCGAGGCGTTCGAGCGGCTGACCGGCACGAGCTGGTCCTGAACGCACGAAGAAGCCCCCGGCCGAGGCCGGGGGCTTCTTCTGTGGAGCGAACGACGAGGTTCGAACTCGCGACCTCAACCTTGGCAAGGTTGCGCTCTACCAACTGAGCTACGTTCGCACTGCTGCGCCGTGGCGCGACACCTACTATACCCAACCTTTTCGGTGCCCGGGACGCACCAGGGGGGCGCGCCAGGGGATGCACCGGGGGACGCGCCGACGGCGACGCCGGCCGGACGGGTTCCGGCCCCACCGCGACGGGTTCCGGCCCCACCGCACAGCAAAAAGCCCCGGTCATCGACCGGGGCCTTCTCTGTGGAGCGAACGACGAGGTTCGAACTCGCGACCTCAACCTTGGCAAGGTTGCGCTCTACCAACTGAGCTACGTTCGCATTGCCTCCGACCGGCTCTCACCGATCGGCGCGAGCACCACCTTACCTGATCCACAAGAGTGGTAGGTAAGCGATGCGGAGCGGGTGACAGGAATTGCACACTGCGCCTTCCCCCTGGAAGGGGGATGTTCTACTACTGAACTACACCCGCACAACCTCGTGGGCTGCGGCTTTTCGGCCTTGCCCCTCGGCGTGCTCCAGACTCTAGCTGATCAGCAGGGGGGCAGCGCAAGTCGGCTGCCCCCGGGGCCCGCTGACGGGCCCTCGTCAGGCCCGCGCCGCCCGGGTCCCTCGAAAGAGGGACGCCGGGGCGAGGGGCCGGACCCCGGCGGGCCCGGCTCAGTGCGCGTCGGCGAACGCGTCGTAGACCTTCTTGGGGATCCGGCCGCGCGGCGGCACGTCCAGCTTGTTGGACCGGGCCCAGGCGCGGACGGCGGCCGGGTCGGGGGTCAGTGCCGTGTGCGTGTACGCCTTGCCGGACCGCGCCCGCTTGCGGCCGGCCTCGACGTAGGGGGCGAGCGCCTTACGCAGTTTCTTGGCATTGGCTGGATTGAGGTCGATCTCGTACGACTTGCCGTCCAGTCCGAAGGCGATCGTCTCCGCCGCTTCCGAGCCGTCGATGTCGTCGGAGAGAGTGACCACGACACGCTGCGCCACGAATATCGGTCCCTTCGTGCGACACCTCCGCGGTCGCGCGCCATGACGTGCACGGACGCGGTGAAGTACGCGGAGAGATGTCGACTGTCCGGCTGTTATTGGGCAAAGTATCGGCTAATGCGTTTTCCTTTGTACAGGGCCCGGCATTGCATTGTGAAGCCCGGCTATATCCCTGCGCGTGTCCAGCGGCAAAGAGGCGCCCTCGGTCTTCTGCGGTTTTCCCAGGATTTTTCCCGGCCGACCTCGCGTCGATGCGGGATCGTGATCGGGCTCACGTAGGATTCTACGAATCTACGCGAGTAGAAATTTCGTACGGGTAGTCTGAAGGGACCTGCTCAGCACCACACACCGGGAGTGCCAGTGGCACGCGTCGTAGTCGACGTCATGCTCAAGCCGGAGATCCTCGACCCCCAGGGCCAGGCGGTGCAGCGTGCACTGCCGCGCCTCGGTTTCGACGGTGTCTCCGACGTACGTCAGGGAAAGCGTTTCGAACTGGAAGTGGACGGACCGGTGGACGACGCCGCACTCGTCCGCATCCACGAACTGGCGGAATCCTTCCTCGCCAACACCGTGATCGAGGACTTCACCGTGAAGGTGGAGGAAGAGAAGTGACCGCTCGTATTGGAGTCGTCACCTTTCCCGGCAGCCTCGACGACCGGGACACACAGCGTGCGATCCGGCTCGCCGGTGCCGAGCCCGTCGCGCTCTGGCACAAGGACAAGGACCTCAAGCAGGTCGACGCCGTGGTGCTGTGCGGTGGTTTCTCCTACGGCGACTATCTGCGGGCCGGCGCCATCGCGCGCTTCTCACCGGTGATGGAGCCGCTGATCGAGCAGGCGAAGTCGGGAATGCCGGTCCTCGGCATCTGCAACGGCTTCCAGATCCTCACCGAGGCCCACCTGCTGCCCGGCGCGATGCTCGGCAACGACCACCTGCACTTCATCTGCCGCGACCAGAAGCTGCGGGTGGAGAACGCGGACACCTCCTGGACCACCGACTACGAGTCCGGCCAGGAGATCCACATCCCGCTGAAGAACATGGACGGGCGGTACGTCGCGGACGAGCGCACGCTCGACCAGCTGGAGGCCGAGGGCCGGGTCGCGTTCCGCTACGTGGCCCGCGACGGAGTCGCCGACGAGCACTACAACCCCAACGGTTCGCTGCGGGACATCGCCGGGATCACGAACGAGGCCGGGAACGTGGTCGGCCTCATGCCGCACCCCGAGCACGCCGTCGAGCCGCTCATCGGCAGCGGCCGCACCGACGGTCTCCCCTTCTTCACCTCGATCCTCAAGAAGCTGGTCACCGCATGAGCCGCACGCCTCTGGACACGGTCGAGCACGCGGCCACCACCCCTGACGTCGAGCTGCCCTGGGCCGAACTGGGCCTGAAGAAGGACGAGTACGAGCGGGTCGTCGAGATCCTCGGCCGCCGGCCCACCGGCGCCGAGCTCGCCATGTACTCCGTCATGTGGTCCGAGCACTGTTCGTACAAGTCCTCCAAGGTCCACCTGCGCCAGTTCGGCGAGAAGGCCCCGCAGTCCGACGCGCTGCTCGTCGGCATCGGCGAGAACGCCGGCGTCGTCGACGTCGGCCAGGGCTACGCGGTCACCTTCAAGGTCGAGTCGCACAACCACCCCTCGTACGTCGAGCCCTACCAGGGCGCGGCCACGGGCGTCGGCGGCATCGTCCGCGACATCATCGCGATGGGTGCCCGCCCGGTCGCCGTCGTGGACCCGCTGCGCTTCGGCGCGGCCGACCACCCCGACACCAGGCGCGTCCTGCCCGGCGTCGTCGCCGGCATCGGCGGCTACGGCAACTGCCTCGGCCTGCCGAACATCGGCGGCGAGGTCGTCTTCGACGCCTGCTACCAGGGCAACCCGCTGGTCAACGCCGGTGCCATCGGCGTCATGAAGCACGAGGACATCCACCTCGCGAAGGCGTCCGGCGCCGGCAACAAGGTCATCCTCTACGGGGCCCGCACCGGTGGCGACGGCATCGGCGGCGCCTCGATCCTGGCCTCGGAGACCTTCGACACGGATTCTGACAGTGCCGACGGCACGGGCAAGCCCTCGAAGCGTCCCGCCGTCCAGGTCGGCGACCCCTTCCAGGAGAAGCTCCTCATCGAGTGCACCCTGGAGGCCTTCGCCGAGAAGCTGGTCGTCGGCATCCAGGACCTGGGCGCGGCCGGCCTGTCGTGTGCGACCAGCGAGCTCGCCTCGAACGGCTCCGGCGGCATGCGCGTCACCCTCGACGACGTACCGCTGCGCGACTCCACGCTCTCGCCCGAGGAGATCCTCATGAGCGAGTCGCAGGAGCGCATGTGCGCGGTCGTGGAGCCGGAGAAGGTCGACCGGTTCCTGGAGATCTGCGACAAGTGGGACGTCATCGCGACCGTCATCGGTGAGGTGACCGACGGCGACCGCCTGGAGATCTACTGGCACGGCGGCAAGATCGTCGACGTCGACCCGCGCACGGTCGCGCACGACGGCCCGGTCTACGAGCGCCCGTACGCCCGTCCCGAGTGGCAGGACGCCCTCCAGGCCGACGACGCGAACAAGCTGCCCCGGCCGGCCACCTCCGACGAACTCAAGGACCAGGTCCTCGCGCTCGTCTCCTCCCCGAACCAGGCCTCCAAGTCCTGGATCACCTCCCAGTACGACCACTTCGTGCAGGGCAACACGGTGCTGGCGCAGCCCGAGGACTCGGGCATGATCCGCATCGACGAGGAGACCGGACTCGGCGTCGCCATCGCCACGGACGGCAACGGCCGCTTCGCCAAGCTCGACCCGTACACGGGCGCGCAGCTCGCGCTCGCCGAGGCGTACCGCAACGTCGCCACGACCGGTGCCAGGCCGCTGGCCGTCTCCGACTGCCTGAACTTCGGCTCGCCCGAGGACCCGGCCGTCATGTGGCAGTTCGCGGAGGCCGTCCGCGGGCTCGCCGACGGCTGCCTGCAGCTGGGCACTCCGGTGACCGGCGGCAACGTCTCGCTCTACAACCAGACCGGCGAGGCCGCCATCCACCCGACTCCGGTCGTGGCGGTGCTCGGTGTCATCGACGACGTCGCCCGCCGCACGCCGGCCGCCTTCCGGGAAGAGGGCCAGCTCCTCTACCTGCTCGGTGACACGCGTGAGGAGTTCGGCGGTTCGGCCTGGTCGCAGGTCGTCCACGACCACCTGGGCGGTCTGCCGCCGCGGGTCGACCTGGAGCGCGAGCGGCTGCTCGCCGAGATCCTCATCTCGGCGTCCCGCGACGGCATGATCGACTCCGCGCACGACCTGTCCGACGGCGGTCTGATCCAGGCCGTGGTCGAGTCGGCCCTGCTGGGCGGCAAGGGTGCCCGGCTGATCGTGCCGGACGGTCTCGACGCGTTCACGCTCCTGTTCTCGGAGTCGGCGGGCCGCGCGGTCGTCGCCGTTCCGCGCTCGGAAGAGCTCCGCTTCAACGACATGTGCGGTGCGCGGGGTCTGCCCGTCACCCGGATCGGTGTCGTCGACGGGGACACGGTCGAGGTCCAGGGCGAATTCGCTCTCTCCCTGGACGAGCTGCGCACGGCGCACGAGGGGACGATCCCCGCGCTGCTGGCGTAGGCCTCCTGTGCCGCCCGCGGCGGTACGCGTGCGAAGACCCCGTCCGGACCGTCCGGGCGGGGTCTTCGGCTGCCCGCGGGGAGTCCGGGCAGGCCCGCAGGAGTCCGGCCGGCCCCGGAGGACGCTGTGGAAGACCGCGGTCGGCGCGTCGGCCCGGGACTTAGGCTGAGGATCATGCCACCGGCCAGGAAACGCACCCGCACGTACGACTCCGCCAAGATCCGCGCCGCCGTGTCCGCGCAGTTCCACAACGTCCGGGAAGCCGTACGCGCCCTCGACGACGAGCAGTTGGCGCGGCCCTCGGGCCTCGGGGACTGGACCGTGCGCGACCTGGCCGCGCACCTCACCATGACGGTGGAGGCGGTCAGCCTCGCCCTGGACCGGGACGAGCCGGCCAAGGCGGAACTCTCCCTGACCGACATGCTGTTCGCGAGCGCCGGCTACGCGGAGGCCATCGCCGACGGCGTCCGGCAGCTCGCCGCCCGCACCCCGGACCTCGACGCGCTGTTCGCCCGTACCGAGGAACGCCTCACCGAGCGTCTGGCCGCGGCCCCCGGGAACCGCGTCATCGGCATGCGCGCGGGCGCCATGACCCTCGCCGACTTCCTGGTCACCCGGACCGTCGAACTCGTCGTGCACACCGACGACCTCAACCGCGCACTGCCCGGCCTCGACGTCCCCTGCGACCGTCAGGCCCTCGCCGCGTGCACCCGGCTGCTCGCCGACGCCCTCGCGGTGAAGGCCCCCGGCGCCTCGACGGAGGTCCGCGTCCCGCCGTACGCCGTCGTGCAGTGCGTGCAGGGACCGCGGCACACCCGCGGCACCCCGCCGAACGTCGTGGAGACCGACCCGCTGACGTGGGTCAGGCTCGCGACGGGCCGGATCACCTGGCGGGCCGCCCTCGACGAGGCCAGGGTCAGCGCGAGCGGGGAGCGGGCGGACCTGTCGGCACTGCTGCCGCTGATGAGCTGAGCCCGTCCCGGGGGAGGCTCCGTCTCACCCTCACCGACGAGCACGGCACGCCGGCCGGCAGGCTCGGATGCACCACCGGCGGCGCCGAGGCCACCGTCCGCGACGGACATATCACCCTCGGCGCCCCCACCGGCACCAAAATGATGTGCGACGGCTCACTCATGGACACCGCGGAGAGCCTCAGCGTGCTCTGCGACGGTCGGGTGAAGTACCGGCCGATCCGCCGCATCGTCACCCTGACCAGCGAAAACGGCGCAGCCGTGAAGCCCGTCGCGGGCAGGTGACTCATGCGGGGGCCGACGTCCCCAATTCGGACCAGTACTCGATCTCGCCTACACTCGGAGGCGTGCCACGTGGTGACGGTCGACTCAATCATGATCTGCTCCCCGGTGAGAAGGGCCCCCAGGACGCTTGCGGCGTCTTCGGTGTCTGGGCTCCGGGCGAAGAGGTCGCCAAGCTCACTTACTTCGGGCTCTACGCCCTCCAGCATCGAGGTCAGGAATCCGCGGGGATCGCGGTCAGCAACGGCTCCCAGATCCTCGTCTTCAAGGACATGGGCCTCGTGTCCCAGGTCTTCGACGAGACTTCACTCGGTTCGCTCCGGGGTCACATCGCGGTCGGTCACGCCCGCTACTCGACCACCGGAGCCTCCGTCTGGGAGAACGCCCAGCCGACGTTCCGTGCCACCGCGCACGGCTCGATCGCGCTCGGCCACAACGGCAACCTGGTCAACACGGCGCAGCTCGCCGAGATGGTCGCCGACCTGCCCGAGCAGGAGGGCCGGACCACCCGCGTCGCGGCCACCAACGACACCGACCTCCTCACGGCGCTCCTCGCGGCCCAGGTCGACGACGACGGCAAGCCGCTGACCATCGAAGAGGCATCCGCCAAGATCCTCCCGCAGGTCCGCGGCGCCTTCAGCCTCGTCTTCATGGACGAGCACACGCTGTACGCGGCCCGCGACCCGCAGGGCATCCGCCCGCTGGTCCTCGGCCGGCTGGAGCGCGGCTGGGTGGTCGCCTCCGAGTCCGCCGCCCTGGACATCTGCGGCGCCGCCTATGTCCGCGAGATCGAGCCGGGCGAGTTCGTCGCCATCGACGAGAACGGCCTGCGCACCTCGCGATTCGCTGAGGCAAAGCCCAAGGGCTGCGTCTTCGAGTACGTCTATCTGGCCCGTCCCGACACGGACATCGCCGGCCGGAACGTGTATCTCTCGCGGGTCGAGATGGGCCGGAAACTCGCCAAGGAAGCTCCCGTCGAAGCCGATCTGGTCATAGCGACCCCGGAGTCCGGGACACCCGCCGCGATCGGTTACGCGGAGGCCTCCGGCATCCCGTTCGGCGCGGGTCTCGTGAAGAACGCGTACGTCGGCCGGACCTTCATCCAGCCCTCGCAGACGATCCGCCAGCTCGGCATCCGTCTGAAGCTGAATCCGCTCAAGGAAGTCATCAAGGGCAAGCGCCTGGTCGTCGTGGACGACTCGATCGTGCGCGGCAACACCCAGCGCGCCCTGGTCCGCATGCTCCGTGAGGCGGGCGCCGCCGAGGTGCACATCCGGATCTCCTCGCCGCCGGTCAAGTGGCCCTGCTTCTTCGGCATCGACTTCGCCACCCGCGCGGAGCTGATCGCCAACGGCATGTCGATCGACGAGATCGGCACGTCCCTGGGCGCCGACTCCCTCTCGTACATCTCCCTCGACGGCATGATCGAGGCGACCACCATCGCCAAGCCGAACCTGTGCCGCGCCTGCTTCGACGGCGAGTACCCGATGGACCTGCCCGACCCGGAACTGCTGGGCAAGCAGCTTCTGGAGACCGAGCTCGCGGCGGGTCCCGCCGCGACGGCCGCGGCCGACGCGATCCGTCGCCCGTAAGACTCCGCAGCACTACAGCTGTACGACACGAAAGTTCTCACAGCCATGTCTGAGACCACAGGTGCCAGCTACGCAGCCGCGGGCGTCGACATCGAGGCGGGCGACCGCGCCGTCGAACTCATGAAGGAGTGGGTGAAGAAGACGCAGCGCCCCGAGGTCCTCGGCGGCCTCGGCGGTTTCGCCGGCCTCTTCGACGCCTCCGCCCTCAAGCGCTTCGAGCGCCCGCTGCTCGCCTCCGCCACGGACGGGGTCGGCACGAAGGTCGACCTCGCCCGGCAGCTCGGTGTGTACGACACCATCGGCCACGACCTGGTGGCGATGGTCATGGACGACATCGTGGTGTGCGGCGCCGAGCCGCTCTTCATGACCGACTACATCTGCGTCGGCAAGGTCCACCCCGAGCGGGTCGCCGCCATCGTGAAGGGCATCGCCGAGGGCTGTGTCCTCGCCGGCTGCGCCCTGGTGGGCGGCGAGACGGCCGAGCACCCGGGTCTGCTCGGCCCGGACGACTTCGACGTCGCCGGCGCGGGCACGGGCGTGGTCGAGGCCGACCGACTGCTCGGCGCGGACCGCATCCGCGAGGGCGACGCGGTGATCGCCATGGCGTCCTCCGGCCTTCACTCGAACGGGTACTCACTGGTCCGGCACGTGCTCTTCGACCGGGGGAACCTGAGCCTCGACCAGCGGATCGAGGAGTTCGGCCGGACGCTCGGCGAAGAGCTGCTGGAGCCCACCAGGATCTACTCGCTGGACTGCCTGGCCCTCACCCGCACCACCGAGGTGCACGCCTTCTCCCACGTCACGGGCGGCGGACTCGCGGCCAACCTGGCGCGGGTCGTGCCCGACGGCCTGCACGCGATCGTGGACCGCGAGACCTGGACCCCGGCCCCGGTCTTCGACCTGGTCGGCAGGACGGGTCAGGTGGAGCGGCTCGAGCTGGAGAAGACGCTGAACATGGGCGTCGGCATGATCGCAGTCGTCCCCGGAGAGTCGGCGGACGTCGCGCTCGCCACCCTCGCGGACCGGGGTGTGGACGCCTGGATCGCCGGCGAGATCACCGAACGCGGCGAGCACCCGACGGGTGCGGCGCTCGTGGGTGACTACGCGAGCTGAGACAGGCCGGGACAGCACTCAACCCGGTCCGGCGCTGATGCCCCGGACCGGGTTGAGATGCAGTGCTACGAGTTCCTACGAATGCCCCGGAACCTGCTGAGACCGCTGCAAGCGCTAGGCGCCACGACGGTGCGACTGGGGTCCGGACTGGTCGTCCTCGTCCTCGTCGTCGTCGTTGTAGAGATCCGCGTACTGGGCGTACGGGTCGTCTTCCTCGTCCTCGTCCTCGAACGGCTCGCCGTTAGGCGGCTGGCTCGAAGTCGAAGCGCCCAGCTCATTGGCCAGACGCGACAGGTCGGTCCCGCCGCTGTTGTACTTCAGCTGGCGGGCGACCTTCGTCTGCTTGGCCTTGGCCCGGCCGCGCCCCATGGCTCGACCCCCTCGGTGACGGGGCTCGACGGCCCCAGAGTCTTGACACGCGTTCATGTTCTGGAACGGGCTCTCCGTGGAGAGACCGGTCCGTAGGGCTTCCACGGTACCTGAGCCCGCGGCCATACGGTACGTCGCCCGCAGGACGCGCCTTCGCCCAGAACCCGCGGGGTGCCCTTTCCCCGCTGGTCAACGGCGATTTTAACCTCTTCTCGGCGCACGACCCGCCGACGGACGTGAGAGTTCTCTCGAAGAACGCGTCGGCGGGTCCCTGACAAGCGGGTCCGCGGTCAGCGGCCGCGTGCCTCGGCGATGCGCTGCTCGGCGATCCGGTCGGCCGCCGCGGCCGGCGGAATGCCGTCCGTCTTCGCACGTGCGAATATCCCGAGCGTGGTGTCGAAGATCTTCGTCGCCTTCGCCTTGCACCGGTCGAAGTCGAAGCCGTGGAGCTCGTCGGCCACCTGGATGACCCCGCCGGCGTTCACCACGTAGTCGGGGGCGTAGAGGATCCCGCGGTCCGCGAGGTCCTTCTCCACTCCCGGGTGCGCGAGCTGGTTGTTGGCGGCGCCGCAGACCACCCGCGCGGTGAGCGCCGGCACGGACTCGTCGTTCAGTGCTCCGCCCAGCGCGCACGGGGCGTAGACGTCGAGCCCCTCGACGCGGATCAGCGCCTCGGTGTCCGCGACGGCCCGCACGGACGGGTGCCGCTCGACGATCCGGCGCACCGCGTCCTCGCGCACGTCCGTGATCACGACCTGCGCCCCGTCGTCGAGCAGGTGCTCCACCAGGTAGTGGCCGACCTTGCCGACGCCGGCGACGCCGACCGTGCGCCCGCGCAGCGTCGGGTCGCCCCACAGGTGCTGGGCGCTGGCACGCATGCCCTGGAAGACACCGAACGCCGTGAGCACGGAGGAGTCGCCCGCGCCGCCGTTCTCCGGGGAGCGCCCGGTGGTCCAGCGGCACTCGCGCGCCACGACGTCCATGTCGGCGACGTACGTGCCGACGTCGCACGCGGTGACGTACCGGCCGCCGAGGGAGGCGACGAAACGGCCGTACGCGAGGAGCAGGTCCTCCGTCTTGATCCGCTCGGGGTCACCGATGATGACGGCCTTGCCGCCGCCGTGGTCGAGACCGGCCATGGCGTTCTTGTACGACATCCCGCGCGAGAGGTTCAGGGCGTCGGCGACGGCCTCCGCCTCGCTCGCGTAGGGGTAGAAGCGCGTACCGCCCAGGGCGGGGCCCAGGGCGGTCGAGTGGATGGCGATGACGGCCTTGAGGCCACTGGCCCGGTCCTGACAGAGCACGACTTGCTCGTGACCCCCCTGATCCGACTGGAACAGGGTGTGCAGGACGCCGTTGGTTACGTCGGTCACGGTGGTGACTCCCAGCTACGAAGCGGCGGTTGGAGGCGGTGCCCGTGCGGGTGGCGGGCTCCCGCTGGCACGAGGTTAGAGCCTGCGCCCGGCCGTCATCCGCGCAGTGTTCAGGATCACCCTCTCCCGGAGTACGTTCCCTCACGGCCGTGGGACGATTTGAGTGTTTTCCGGGTCGCTCGCGCGCGGGTCGAGCGGCTTTCGCGCCCGGGTTTCGCGTCCGGTCCGTTGGGGAGGGAGCAGGCGTGCCCAAGGTGTCCTCGGTGATCGTCCCGTACACGTCCTATCTGCGGGTGTACGAACCCCTGGCCGCCTTCCCCGAGCCGGAGCGCGGCCACTGGGCCCGCTACGCCCGCCGCCCCGAGCATCCGTCCTACCAGGACGAACTGCGCCGCTCCCTGACCGACTTGCTGCCCGTCCCGCCCGTCCCCGTGCCCGTGCACGAGAGCGGCGACGCGTTCGTGGCGGAGGTCGACGGCGTGCTCTGCGTCTGCCCCTGGCGCACGCGGCTGCGCGGCTGGCAGGCCCTGGGCGACCTGGCCGAGGAGTTTCCGGCCCCGGTCCTGGACGCGCTCCTGCCCCCGCTCGTACGCCGTCAGGCCGCGCAGGACTACGAGCGCTGGCTCGCCCGCAACCCCGACGCCCGCCCGTGGATCCGCACCTCGACCTGGCAGGTGCCGCTGAACTGGTTCGTGCTGGTCTCCGACGAGGAGCGGGAGTACGGGAAGGGGCCGGGGGAGCCGGGGCGGGACGCGCCGCTGCTGCGCTACCGGACGCCGATGGTGCAGGCGCGGCGGCGGGTGGCGCGGGCGCTGCGGACCCTGAAGGACACCATCGACGAGGGGCCGCTGACCGACGGCCTGCTGGACGTCGGCCGCTGGCTGGAGGAGTTCCACCCCCGTTCGCTCGTCGAGCTGGACTACGGGGGTCTCGTGCACGTCCTGCCGGCCGGGGAGCTGGAGGGGGACCACTCGGCGGCGGACGTCGCCGAGGGCATCGAGGCGCTGCGGGCCGGGGACGGGGTGACCGCGGGCGAGGCGTACGGCCGGCTGGTGGAGCGCTGGCGCGCGGTCCGGGACCGGCGCTCGGCGAACTGAGGGGCTGACAGAAGCCCGCCGCCGTGGTGGACTGACCACCCTTGGCCAAGGGTTCACTACAGACCCCCGCTTCCCGGCTGACGTAGCGGAGTCCTTTCGGCACGGGGACGTAGGTCCTGATCCGGGCTTTTGTCGCAAGCGTGACGGACGGCACTTACTTGCCCCTTGCGCCGCTTGCCCCTCCTCATGCCAAAATAGGACAAGGAGTCCGGGGAGGACTCCGTCCGTCCGTCTTTGGGGTGGAATCTCGGTATTGCTCGCTATGGGGGGTCTCGTGACTCCTGATCGCCCCTGTGACTGATCGTCACAGGGGCGTGACTGTCCGCTATGGCATGGTCCATCGGCTTCCGTCGCTGATGAACACCTGGGAGGGCAATTCCATCGGTTTGGCCGACGCGGCTGGACAGATGGTGTAGTTGTAGTGCCGAGGACAAGCCGTTCGTCCTATAACCGACTCGACTCGCGTCCGCCATTTCGGGCAACGCGGGTCAAGGTGCAGAATTTAGAGGAAAGAACCGAGAAGGTTCGGTTCTCCCGAGGAGGCCGCTCATGACCGCTCGCACCCCTGATGCCGAGCCGCTGCTGACCCCCGCTGAGGTCGCCACCATGTTCCGTGTCGACCCTAAGACGGTCACGCGGTGGGCAAAGGCCGGCAAGCTCACGTCGATCCGCACGCTCGGCGGGCATCGCCGCTACCGCGAGGCGGAGGTCCGCGCATTGCTCGCGGGCATCCCCCAGCAGCGCAGCGAAGCCTGAACAACTGCATAACCGGGCATTTCGGCAAGTCCCCCAACCTGTCGGACGCCCGACCACAGCTCCAAGCGACGCGGGTTCCGCCCCAACGGAGCCCACGCCCAAGCTGAACAAGCATGCGACAAGGGTGTGTCGTGGATCGCGCTGGACTCCGCCGGGTCCAGCGCGATCCCTTTTTTCATGCCCTGATTGATCCCGGGATGGGCTCGGGATGTGCCCGCTTCCGACCGGGATGTGCGGGGAACGGCCCGACTGTGCGCGGCCTTGTCGAAGTCTGGGGAGGGCTGTCGGATCTCCTGTGGGGCACCTGCGGAGAGAGTGCAATTGCACATATAAAATTGACTGGTTGTAGGTGGGGTGTAAGTACCGTTGTTCCGAAAACTTATGCGGTGACACCCGTCACACGCCGGGGTCCTTGTTGCCGCTGTGGGGTCTGCGCTAAGGGAAGAGGGCGCCGAAGGAGTGCCCGCCCGGCTCAGGTCCTGGAGGGGGTCTCGTCCTCGGCGGCCGCGTCGGGGCTCTCCTCGCCGTCCGGGGCGGGTTCCATGGCCAGGCGCAGGAGTTGACGGCAGATCGGACAGTGCCGCGTCAGGTGGCGGTACTGGCTCGCGGCGGCCAGATGGGCCCGCAGCAGGGCCCGCGTCTCGTGTCTGGCGGTCGCTGCCATACGCCACCTCCGAGAGGTCGAGGGCCCTGGTCTCTGGGTACCGGCGGAACGAGGCGGCGTCAAGATGCCGTCGCACGGCCGGGATTGCCGGAAGGGCCCCCGGGCGGGGACGGGAACACGCACGAGAGCCCGGGTCCGAAGACCCGGGCTCTCGATGTCATGCGGTCCTGACGGGATTTGAACCCGCGGCCTCCACCTTGACAGGGTGGCGAGCACTCCAAACTGCTCCACAGGACCAGGTTTCGCAGTCACTTTCCTGCGCTGTGCTGCGAGAAGGACTCTACAGGAGGGTGAGCCCGCCGGTCGAACTCACCCACCGTACGGGGACGATTACGGGACCGCGGCGTCGATCGCCTTCACGATCCGCTTGTCGGAGACGGGGTACGCCGTGCCCAGCGCGTGGGCGAAGTAGCTGACCCGCAGCTCCTCCAGCATCCAGCGGATGTCCCGCACCTGCTGGGGCACCGGCCGGCCCTGGGGCATCTGCTCCAGCAGCCACGCGTACTCGTCCCGCATCTCGTGGACCTTCTCCATGCGGCTGGTGTCCCGCTGGACGTTCGTCGGCATCTGCTGGAGGCGCCGGTCGGCCGCCACCAGATAGCGCATCAGATCCGGGAGGCGGCGCAGTCCCGTGGCCGTCACGAAACCGGGCTTCACGAGGGCGTCCAGCTGCGTCCGTACGTCCGTCAGGTTCGCGAGCAGCGCCGCGCTCCTGGTGGCCTTCAGACGGCGCTCACAGGCCTGCCAGGCGGCGAGGACCTGCTGCACCTGCCCGACCGTGCGGACCGTCGTGTCGACGATCTCGGCGCGCACCCGGTCGTACAGCTTCCGGTAGGACTCCTCGTCCCACGCCGGGCCGCCGAAGTCACCGATCAGCTTGTCCGCCGCGGCCATCGCGCAGTCGTCGAAGAGGGCCTGGACGGTGCCGTGGGGATTGGCGGAGAGCGCGAGCTTCTGGGCGTTCGTCAGCTTGTCCGAGGCGAACTTGGCCGGGTTCACCGGGATGTTGCGCAGGATCAGGCGCCGGGTGCCCTTCCACATCGCCTCCTGCTGCTCCGCCTCGGTGTCGAAGAGGCGTACGGAGACGGTGTCCCCGTCGTCGACGAGCGCGGGGTAGGCCTTGACCGGCTGGCCCGCGCGCCGGGTCTCGAAGACCCGGGTGAGCGAGCCGATCGTCCAGTCCGTGAGGCCCGTGCGCTCCAGGGACTCCCCTCCCGTGCGCTCGGCGGTCGCCGCGGCGGCCTGCGAGATCGCCTGGCGCGCCTTGGGCTTCAGCCGGAGCTGCAGCGCCTGGAGGTCCTTGTCCTCGGCGAGCTTGCGGCGCCGTTCGTCGACGATCCGGAAGGTGACCTTCAGATGGTCGGGGACCCGGGACCAGTCGAAGTCGTCGGCGGTGAGCGGGACCCCGACCATGCGTTTCAGCTCGCGGGCCAGCGTCGTCGCCAGCGGCTCCTGGAGGGGCACCGCCTGCTTGAGGAACTTCTGGGCGAAGTCGGGTGCCGGGACGTAGTTCCGGCGGATCGGCTTCGGCAGGGACCGGATCAGCTCGGTCACGACCTGCTCCCGCAGCCCCGGGATCTGCCATTCGAAGCCCTCGTCCGTCACCTGGTTGAGGACCTGGAGGGGGATGTGGACGGTCACGCCGTCCGCGTCGGCGCCCGGCTCGAACTGGTAGGTGACGCGGAACTTGAGCCGTCCCTGGTGCCACGAGTCCGGGTAGTCGTCCTTGCTGACGTCGCCGGCGCGTTCGTTGATGAGCATGGAGCGCTCGAAGTCGAGGAGTTCGGGCTCCTCGTGCCGCTTGTGCTTCCACCAGGAGTCGAAGTGCGCGCCCGACACGACGTGTTCGGGGACCCGCTGGTCGTAGAAGTCGAAGAGGGTCTCGTCGTCGACCAGGATGTCCCGGCGCCGCGCGCGGTGCTCTAGCTCCTCGACCTCGGTCAGCAGCTTGCGGTTGTCGGCGAAGAACTTGTGGTGCGTGCGCCAGTCGCCCTCGACGAGGGCGTTGCGGATGAACAGTTCGCGGGAGGCCTCCGGATCGATCCGGCCGTAGTTCACCTTGCGCTGGGCGACGATCGGGACGCCGTACAGCGTCACCTTCTCGTACGCCATCACCGCGGCCTGGTCCTTCTCCCAGTGCGGCTCGCTGTACGTGCGCTTGAGCAGGTGTCCGGCCAGCGGCTCGACCCACTCCGGCTCGATTCTCGCGTTGACGCGCGCCCACAGCCGGGACGTCTCGACGAGCTCGGCGGACATCACGAACCGCGGGGGCTTCTTGAAGAGCGCCGAGCCCGGGAAGAGCGCGAACTTGGCGCTGCGGGCGCCCAGATACTCGTTCTTCGCGCCCTCCTTGACGTCCTTCATGCCGACGTGCGAGAGCAGGCCGGCGAGGAGGGAGACGTGGACGCTCTGGTCGGCCGCGTCGTCCTCGTTCAGCTGGATGCCCATCTGCTTGGCGACCGTGCGCAGCTGGCTGTAGATGTCCTGCCACTCGCGGATGCGCAGGAAGTTCAGGTACTCCTGCTTGCACATGCGGCGGAACGAGGACGAGCCCCGCTCCTTCTGCTGCTCGCGCACGTACCGCCACAGGTTGAGGAAGGCGAGGAAGTCGCTCGTCTCGTCCCTGAAGCGGGCGTGGCTCTGGTCGGCCTGGGTCTGCTTGTCCGCGGGACGCTCGCGCGGGTCCTGGATGGAGAGTGCGGCGGCGATCACCATGACCTCGCGCACGCAGCCGTTCCTGTCGGCCTCCAGGACCATCCGGGCCAGGCGCGGGTCCACGGGCAGCTGCGCGAGCTTGCGGCCGGTCTCCGTGAGCCGCTTGCGCGGGTCCTTCTGCACCGGGTCGAGGGCGCCCAGCTCTTGCAGGAGCTGCACGCCGTCGCGGATGTTGCGGTGGTCCGGCGGGTCGATGAAGGGGAACTTCTCGATGTCACCGAGGCCGGCGGCGGTCATCTGGAGGATGACGGAGGCGAGGTTCGTCCGCAGGATCTCCGCGTCCGTGAACTCCGGGCGGGCGAGGAAGTCCTCCTCGCTGTACAGCCGGATGCAGATGCCGTCGGACGTACGGCCGCAGCGGCCCTTGCGCTGGTTGGCGCTGGCCTGCGACACCGGCTCGATGGGCAGCCGCTGCACCTTCGTGCGGTGGCTGTAGCGGGAGATGCGGGCGGTGCCCGGGTCGATGACGTACTTGATGCCCGGGACGGTGAGGGAGGTCTCGGCGACGTTGGTCGCCAGAACGATCCTGCGCCCCGTGTGCTGCTGGAAGACGCGGTGCTGCTCGGCGTGCGAGAGGCGCGCGTAGAGGGGGAGGACCTCGGTGAACCGGTAGTTCTTCTTGGTGAGCGCGTCGGCGGTGTCCCGGATCTCCCGCTCCCCGGACAGGAAGACGAGGATGTCCCCCTTGCCCTCCGCCATCAGCTCCTCGACGGCGTCGGTGATCGCGGTGATCTGGTCGCGGTCGGCGTCGTCCGAGTCCTCCTCCAGGAGCGGGCGGTAGCGGACCTCGACGGGGTACGTGCGACCGCTGACCTCGACGATCGGGGCGTCGCCGAAGTGCCGGGAGAAGCGCTGCGGGTCGATGGTCGCGGAGGTGATGACGACCTTGAGGTCCGGCCGCCTGGGCAGCAGCTGGGCCAGGTAGCCGAGCAGGAAGTCGATGTTCAGCGACCGCTCGTGGGCCTCGTCGATGATGATCGTGTCGTACGCGCGCAGTTCGCGGTCCGTCTGGATCTCGGCGAGCAGGATGCCGTCGGTCATGAGCTTGACGAAGGTCCCGTCCGGGTTCACCTGGTCGGTGAACCGGACCTTCCAGCCGACGGCCTCGCCGAGGGGCGTGTCCAGCTCGTCGGCGACGCGCTCGGCGACGGTGCGGGCGGCAATCCGGCGGGGCTGCGTGTGCCCGATCATGCCGCGGACGCCGCGGCCCAGCTCCAGGCAGATCTTGGGGATCTGCGTGGTCTTGCCCGAGCCGGTCTCGCCCGCGACGATCACGACCTGGTGGTCCCGGATGGCCTCCGCGATCGCGTCCTTCTTCTGGCTGACCGGGAGCTGCTCGGGATAGCTGACGGCCGGGACGCGTGCACGGCGCGCGGCCATGCGGGTCTCGGCCCGGGTGACCTCCGTGTCGATCTCGGTGAGCACGGCGGACCGGGCCTCTGGCTTGCGGATCTTGCGCGCGCCTTCGAGCCTGCGCCCGAGCCGGTGCGCGTCGCGCAGGGACAGCTCGGCCAGGCGGGCGGCGAGATCGCCGAGAACGGGGGCAGGGTGCGTAGACATACGCGGTCCAGGATCTCACCTCGGCGAAATGAGTGGCGAACCCTTTTGCGGGGCGGCCCGCCGGGGCAGGGAGGACGGATGAATATTCCCTTCCATTGAGAAATATCCCTTACGCGGCTTTAGCGTGTCCGTATGTCCGAGATGCCGCACGGTGCCCACGGCAGGCCCGCCACCCGGGGCGAACGGTGGGCGTCCTTCAGGGAGTCCCCCTTCCTGCCCGCGTCCGTGCTGGTCCTGATCCTCGCCGCGGCGGCGGGTCTCTTCGCGGGCTCGTACACCTACTCCATGGCGAACCCGACGCCGCGCCATGTGCCGACCGCGGTGGTGGGCGCGTACGAGGAGGGGCGGGGCAAGGCGTTCGTCGACGGGATGGAGAAGGCGCTCGACGCGTCCCTGGCGATCCGCGCGTACGACAGCCGGGCGGCGGCCGTCGAAGCAGTGGACGACCAGGAGGTCTTCGCGATCCTCGAGGTGCGGGAGGCGGGCCGCGCGGCCACGCTCGACGTCTCGGGGGCGTCCGGGGCCTCGGTCGCGGAGATCATCGCGCGGGCCGCTCCCGCGGTCGGCAGGGAGACGGGGGTCGCGGTCACCGTCGAGGACATCAAGCCCACCCAGCAGGGCGACCCCCGGGGCCTCGCGATCTTCTACGTCTCCCTGGCGGCCGTGATCATCGGATTCGTCGGGGCGATCCAGCTCAGCGTGCACGCGCGGGCCCTGAACCCGCTGGAACGCATCGCGTTCACGGCCGCGTACGCCCTGCTCGGCGGGTTCGTGATCGCGGCGGTGGTGGACTGGGTGCTGGGCGCGCTCGATCTGCCGTTCGCCGAGTCCTGGCTGATCCTGGCGCTGACGATGTTCGCCTCCGGCATGGTCTTCACGATGTTCAACACGCTCTTCGGGCGCTGGGCGATGCTGCCCACGTGGGGCCTGATGGTCCTGCTGGGCAACCCGTCCTCGGGCGGCGCGGTGTCCTGGCCGCTGCTGCCGTCCGTGCTCGGCACCGTCGGCCGCTGGCTGCCCCCGGGAGCCTCGGTGAACGCCCAGCACACGGCCGTGTACTTCGCCGGCCACCAGCACCTGTTCCCGTTCCTGGTGCTCGCCGGGTGGGCCCTGGTCTCCTGCGCGGTGTTCTGGACCTGGCGGCACCGGCATCCGGGGGGCCGCGAGGGGGGACCGGCGCACGCGGCCACAGCCGGTGCCTGACCTCGCCGGTGCCGCTGGTGCCTGGCACGCACGGCGGGCACGGTGGGCACGGCGGGCGTACGACGAAGGCCCCGTCCTGGCGGACGGGGCCTTCGGGTGGTGGCTGGGGCCGGGGTCGAACCGGCGACCTATCGCTTTTCAGGCGATCGCTCGTACCAACTGAGCTACCCAGCCACGAGATTCCTCGCGGAATCTCAGCGGTCCTGACGGGATTTGAACCCGCGGCCTCCACCTTGACAGGGTGGCGAGCACTCCAAACTGCTCCACAGGACCCAGCTGTTGTGTGCGACTGCGTGAACAGTCTTGCACACGGTCTTACGTGCCCCCAACGGGATTCGAACCCGTGCTACCGCCTTGAAAGGGCGGCGTCCTAGGCCGCTAGACGATGAGGGCTATCGGCCCGCCTGGGCGCTTCTCAGCGCGTCGGGGACGTGAGAAGCATATGGGATGGCGGTAGGTATCGCCAAAACGGTTTCGCGCGGGCTCAGGGGGCGGACTCCGCGGGGCCCGGGGACCGGGCCCCGCCCGGCCGGTTCTCCTCCGGGAGATGGCGGCTGACCTCCGCCGTCGTCAGGCCGAGACCGCCCAGCGCGATCTCGTCCCAGGCCTGGAGGTGACGCGTGTCGCGGTCCAGGTAGAGGACCGAGGCCTCGATCGGGTCCGGGTCCCTGCCCTCCACCGCCCGCAGGCCGCTGCCGCCGGTGGAGCCCTCGATGCGGAGCCGGGTGCCGTACTTCATGACCTCCATCTCCTCGTGGTGGACGTGCCCCGCCAGCACGAGCGGCACGTCGCCGTCCGTCTGCCGGGCCGCCTCCGGGTTGTGGGCGACGGCCACGTCGACCGGGGTGCCCGCCCGCTTCTGGTCCACCAGGGCCGAGGCCAGGCGCAGGCCCGCCATCCGTTCCGCCGCCTCGCCCGCCGCCCGCGCCGAGCGGTCGGGGGTGAACTGCGGGTCGCCGATGCCGGCGAAGCGCACGCCGGCCACCGAGGCCGCCTCCCCCTCGTCCAGGACCCGCACGTCCTTCATGCGCTTCAGGTAGCGCTGGGTGTCGGCGGAGTCGTGGTTGCCGCGCACCCAGACGTACGGGGCGCCGAGGTCCGGGATCGGGTCCAGGAAGCCGTTCTCGGCCGCCGAGCCGTGGTCCATGGTGTCGCCGGAGTCGACGATCACATCGATGTCGTACTGCTTCACCAGCGACGCGATGATCTTCCAGCTCGCCGGGTTCAGGTGGATGTCGGAGACGTGCAGGATCCGGATCGTCGCGGGGTCCGGTTCGTACGCGGGAAGCGTGGACGTGACGTCGTACAGCTTCGTCACGTTCGTCACCAGGCGCGCCAACTCCTTCTGGTAGACGTCGAATTCGGTGACGATGCTGCGGGCGTCGCCGACGACGGAGGGCGCGGAGGAGAGCAGCCCGGAGAACTTCGGCTCCAGCACCGACTTGGGGTTCCAGGTGGCGTAGGCGGTCGCACCGGAGGCCGCCAGTAGGGCGAGTGCCAGGCCGCCGGCCGCGAGGGCCCTGCGGGGGCGGCGGTAGACCGCGAGCCCCAGGGCCGTGGCGCCGGAGACCACGGCGATGCAGGAACGGACGGCCAGGTCGAGCGTGCCGTGCTCGACGTCCCGCGCGACCTCGTCCTGGAGGCCGGAGATCCGCTCGGGGTGGTCCACCAGGGCCTGGGAGCGGACGGGGTCGAGCTGGTCCACGTCCACGTCCAGGCGGATCGGGGCCTGGTGGCTGCGCAGCTCCAGGGCACCGAGCGGCGAGATGTTGATCTTCGTGCCGCCGGTCAGGGATGGGCGCAGCGTCATCGTGGTGTCCATCGGGCCGACCGGGACGCGGACGTTGCCGACGATCAGCAGGCCCAGCCAGGCGCCCATCAGGACGACGGCCACCAGGCCCAGGGCGCGGGCGTAGGGATGGGGCTGCTGGACCAGTTCGACCGTCGGGTGGCCGCGGCGGGCGCGGTAGTGCCGGAGGAGGGCGTGCGGTGCCCTTCGGGTGAGGGCGCGGAAGCGGTGGCGGGGGTGGCGGTGGGGGTGGGGCGGGGTCGTGGCGGCGCTGGCCATTGGGGCCGTATGCCCGCGGGTGGGGGCGGATATGCGGGGGTGGGGCTTTCGGGGCGTGTCGGGGTGTCTGGGGGGCTTGGGGTGTCCGGGGCCGCGGGGGCGGGGGCCGGGTGGTGCGGTGGGCTTTCGTGCCGACCTTCCGGTGGCGGGCTCGTGCCTGACAATGGCCGTGTGCTGGAGATGACGCGCGAGGAGTTCGAGGAACTGGTGGCCGACGCGCTGGACCGGATTCCGCCGGAGCTGACGCGGCTGATGGACAACGTGGCGGTGTTCGTCGAGGACGAACCGCCCGCCGACGATCCCGAGCTGCTCGGGCTGTACGAGGGCACGCCGCTGACGGATCGCGGGGAGTGGTACGCGGGGGTGCTGCCGGACCGGATCACGGTCTACCGGGGGCCGACGCTGCGGATGTGCGACTCGCGTGAGGACGTCGTCGCGGAGGTCGAGGTGACCGTCGTCCACGAGATCGCCCACCACTTCGGGATCGACGACGCGCGGTTGCATGCGCTGGGGTACGGGTGACCTGGGGTGACGCGGTCCGACCTGGCCTGGTCTCGTTGCGTCTGGCCTGACCTCTCCTGACCGGACCTGAGATCCGATGCGCCCTGACGTGTCCTGTCCTGAGCGGGGCGGTGGGCGCGGTCGGGGTGCGGGTGGGTGGCCGGATGGTCCGGGTCGGCCGTGGGGCGCGTGTCCTTGTGCGTGCGACGGGAGTTGGGCAGGCGGACTCCCGACCCGCCCTCGGAGGTGGCTGCCCGTGCGCGCCTTGTACGTACCTGTCCGTCTGGCCGCCACGGTCGTCGCCGTCGCCGCGGCTGCCGGTTGCATGAGCGTGGGCGACGACGGGGCCGGGCCCGGGCCCTCGCACTCCTCGGGGCAGCGGGACGGAGCGTCCGACGGGGGGTCGGCCGGGTCCGGGGGTGCGGCGGGGTTCCGCCGGGGACCGGGCGGGCGGGCCGGGTCGGCGGGGGGCGGGGACTCCGCGTCGGGGTCGGCGTCCGCGTCCGCCTCGGGGGGCCGGTCCGCGAAGCCCTCGGGTGAGGTCACGTCGAAGGACGGCAAGGAGGGGGGCGGCAGGGGCGGGAGCGGGGGCGGCGGCGGGGGGCAGCCGGGGGAGCCGGGGGAGCCGGGGCCGACCAAGGGGGAGCCGAGTCCTACCCGTACGGGGGAACCGACCCCTACGGAGTCGGCGCAACCGTCCGCCGATCCGAGCGCGGAGCCTTCGTCGTCGGCGCACGAGCAGAGCACGCAGCTGGTGGAGCGGGAGCCGGCGCCTCGGGCGGGGGTTCCCTTCTCTGGCCGGGTGGCTTGAGGTGGGCGCCGGGCGCCTTGGTGCGGGCGCCGGGCGCCTTGGCTCCAGGGGTGGGTCGGGGCCGCGCCGGTACATCCGCCCGTTGCATGTCGGGCGGCAGGCCGCGTTGCATGGGGTCCCGGGGTTGCCTGCCCGACCTGCAACGGGCGGATGTACCGGCACGGCCCCTTTGTGGGAGGGCGGGTGCAGGCCGTACCTATTCGGTACGGGCAGGTGCGAGTCGCTCCTGCTGAGGGGCGGGCGTGCCGCTTGGTCGTAGTCCGCCGCGGTCGTGGGGGCCCGCAGGCCGGGTGACGTTGCTCACGTAGGCGGTTTGCGGGGGCTCTGAGCTGGGGTTTTGTAGGTTGGCCGGGGTTGCTTCCGGGGGCCGGGGGGTGTGTGGGCCGGAGCGGTTTGCCAGGGGTGGTGAAGGGTGCGTATGGTGGTAGATCGTTTGATCCCATCGCCCGGCGCCGTAAAGAGAGCGCCCCGTGGCGCGTACTCTCCCTTGCCGTGGCCGGACCGCATAGAGGCGGTCGATTGCGACTTCACGGAGTTTGGGCGCGTGCCGAAGAACTCCGGAAGGTTCGCATTTCGCATGTCTGTTTCCAGTACTGATCACGTCGTCGTGCCCGAGAACAACGAGAACGCCGACATCGAGCTCGCCCCGGCCGCGGAGGCCGCTCCCGAGGTCACCTTCGGCACGCTCGGTCTCCCCGAGGGCGTCGTGCGCAAGCTCGCGCAGAACGGCGTGACCGCCCCCTTCCCGATCCAGGTCGCGACCATCCCGGACGCCCTGGCCGGCAAGGACATCCTCGGCCGTGGCCGTACCGGCTCCGGCAAGACCCTCTCGTTCGGTCTGCCGCTGCTGGCGACGCTGTCCGGCGGCCACACCGAGAAGAAGAAGCCCCGCGGCATCATCCTCACGCCGACCCGTGAGCTCGCGATGCAGGTCGCGGACGCGCTCCAGCCGTACGGCGACGTGCTCGGCCTGAAGATGAAGGTCGTCTGCGGCGGTACGTCGATGAGCAACCAGATGTACGCCCTGGAGCGCGGCGTCGACGTCCTCGTCGCCACCCCGGGCCGCCTGCGCGACATCATCAGCCGCGGCGCCTGCTCGCTGGAGAACGTCCGGGTCGCCGTCCTCGACGAGGCCGACCAGATGTCCGACCTGGGCTTCCTGCCCGAGGTCACCGAGCTGCTCGACCAGATCCCCGGCGGCGGCCAGCGCATGCTGTTCTCCGCCACGATGGAGAACGAGATCTCCACGCTCGTCAAGCGCTACCTGACGAACCCCGTCACGCACGAGGTCGACAGCGCCCAGGGCAACGTCACGACGATGTCGCACCACATCCTCATCGTGAAGCCCAAGGACAAGGCGCCGGTCACCGCCGCGATCGCCTCCCGCAAGGGCCGCACGATCATCTTCGTCCGCACCCAGCTGGGCGCCGACCGCATCGCCGAGCAGCTCTGCGAGTCCGGTGTGAAGGCCGACGCGCTGCACGGCGGTATGACGCAGGGTGCGCGCACCCGCGTGCTCGAGGACTTCAAGAAGGGCTACGTCAACGCCCTCGTCGCCACCGACGTCGCCGCCCGCGGCATCCACGTCGACGGCATCGACCTGGTGCTGAACGTGGACCCGGCCGGCGACCACAAGGACTACCTGCACCGTTCCGGTCGTACCGCGCGTGCGGGCCGCTCCGGCACCGTCGTCTCGCTGTCCCTGCCGCACCAGCGCCGCCAGATCTTCCGGCTGATGGAGGACGCGGGCGTCGACGCCGCGCGTCACATCATCAACTCCGGTGCGGCCTTCGAGCCCGAGGTAGCCGAGATCACCGGCGCCCGGTCGATGACCGAGGTCCAGGCCGAGTCCGCCGGCAACGCCGCGCAGCAGGCCGAGCGCGAGGTCTCGCAGCTCACCAAGGAGCTGGAGCGTGCGCAGCGCCGTGCCGCCGAGCTGCGCGCGGAGGCCGACCGGCTGGTCGCCCGTGCCGCGCGTGAGCGGGGCGACGACCCGGAGGCGGCCGTCGCGGCCGCCGCCGAGCAGGCCGTGACCGAGGCTCCCGCCGAGGTCGCCGAGCAGCCCGCCGAGCGCGAGCGTTCCTCGTACGAGGCGCCGCGTCAGCGTCGTGACGACCGCGGCAACTTCGAGCGTCGTGACAACGACCGTGGTGGGTTCCGCCGCGATGACCGTCGTGACGAGCGTGGTGCCGGTGGCCGTACGTTCGAGCGTCGTGATGGTGGTGACCGTGGTGGGTTCCGCCGCGATGACCGTCGTGATGACCGTGGTGCCGGTGGCCGTACGTTCGAGCGTCGTGATGGTGGTGACCGTGGTGGGTTCCGCCGCGATGACCGTCGTGACGAGCGTGGTGCCGGTGGCCGTACGTTCGAGCGTCGTGATGGTGGTGACCGTGGTGGGTTCCGCCGTGACGAGCGTCGTGATGACCGTGGTGCCGGTGGCCGTACCTTCGAGCGCCGCGACGACCGTGGTGCCGGTGGCCGTACCTTCGAGCGCCGCGACGGCGCTGACCGTGGTGGGTTCCGCCGTGACGAGCGTCGTGACGACCGCGGTGCCGGTGGCCGCACGTTCGAGCGCCGTGACGACCGTGGCGGTCACCGCGGCAGCGACCGTCCCTTCAACCGTGACCGTCAGGACAACCGCCCCTCCAGCGGTTTCCGCGCCGGCAGTCACGACCGCCCGTACGGCCGTCGTGACGAGCACCGCGGCACCGGCGCCGGTGCCTTCGGCCGCCGGGACGAGAAGCCGCGCTGGAAGCGCAACGGCTGAGCCGGTGACCTCGCCCGCCTGAGGCACTGACTTCGAAGGGCCCGCACGACATGCGTCGTGCGGGCCCTTCGGCGTGTGCGGGTGATCATTTTTCCGACCGGTCACGGTCGAGTTTCGGCCTTCGTGCGGCGCATGTCGGGCACCCGGCGAGGGAATCGCTGGGGGCATGACAATTCCTGACGCCTCGGGTGCGCGCGACCCGTCCCCGGCCGCCGCCCTCTCCGACGAGGAACGGCTCGCCCAGCTCGGCTACACGCAGGTCCTCGCCCGCCGCATGTCCGCGTTCTCGAACTACGCGGTGTCCTTCACGATCATCTCGGTCCTGTCGGGCTGTCTGACGCTGTACCTGTTCGGGATGAACACCGGCGGTCCCGCCGTGATCACCTGGGGATGGGTCCTGGTCGGACTGATGACGCTGGTCGTCGGGCTGGCGATGGCGGAGATCTGTTCGGCGTATCCCACGTCCGCGGGCCTGTACTTCTGGGCCCACCGCCTGGCGCCGCCGCGTACGGCCGCGGCCTGGGCGTGGTTCACCGGCTGGTTCAACGTGCTCGGGCAGCTCGCGGTGACCGCCGGCGTCGACTTCGGCGCCGCCTCCTTCCTCGGGGCCTACCTGAACCTCCAGTTCGACTTCGAGGTCACACCCGGCCGGACGGTCCTGCTCTTCGCCGGGATCCTCGTCCTGCACGGGCTCCTCAACACCTTCGGCGTCCGCATCGTCGGCCTGCTCAACAGCATCAGCGTGTGGTGGCACGTGCTGGGGGTCGCGGTGATCGTCGGTGCGCTCGCCCTCGTGCCGGACCACCACCGGCCGGCGTCCTTCGTGTTCACCGAGTTCGTGAACAACACCGGCTGGGGCAGCGGGGTGTACGTCGTCCTCATCGGCCTGCTGATGGCGCAGTACACCTTCACCGGGTACGACGCCTCGGCCCACATGACCGAGGAGACCCGCGACGCGTCGACTGCGGGACCACGGGGCATCGTCCGCTCCATCTGGACGTCCTGGATAGCGGGTTTCGTCCTGCTCCTCGGCTTCACCTTCGCCATCCAGTCGTACGACAAGGCGCTGGACTCGCCGACGGGGGCCCCGCCGGCGCAGATCCTGCTCGACGCGCTGGGAGCGACGTCGGGCAAGCTCCTGCTGCTGGTCGTCATCGCGGCCCAGCTGTTCTGCGGGATGGCGTCCGTGACCGCCAACAGCCGCATGATCTACGCCTTTTCGCGGGACGGGGCACTGCCGTTCTCGCGGGTGTGGCACACGGTGGACCCGCGGACCAGGACGCCCGTGGCGGCGGTCTGGCTCGCGGCACTCGGCGCCCTGGCGCTCGGTCTCCCGTACCTGATCAACGTGACGGCGTACGCGGCCGTGACGTCGATCGCCGTCATCGGCCTCTACATCGCCTACGTCATCCCCACGCTGCTGCGGCTGCGCAAGGGCGAGGCTTTCGAGCGGGGACCCTGGCACCTGGGCCGCTGGTCCCGGGCGATCGGGACCGTCTCCGTCGCCTGGGTGGCCCTCATCACCGTCCTCTTCATGCTGCCGCAGGTCTCCCCCGTCACCTGGGAGACCTTCAACTACGCCCCGGTCGCGGTCCTCGTCGTCCTCGGCTTCGCCGCGACCTGGTGGCTGACCTCGGCCCGGCACTGGTTCCTCAACCCCGACCACGAACGCACGATCGCCCGGGAGGCCGCCCGTGCGGGCGCGCCCGAACCGGTCGATCCCTGACGGTCCCGCCCACTTCGGACCGCGCGGCGCGGCCGGGTCACCGATACCCGATCGGAGTCCCGGCCCGGTCCGGCTATGCTCGGGGATGCATCGGCGCGAGCCGCTGCGTGGACCCTTAGCTCAATTGGCAGAGCAGTGGACTTTTAATCCATTGGTTGTGGGTTCGAGTCCCACAGGGTCTACCACCCACAGCGCCCCACCCGGTTCCCGCCGGGTGGGGCGCTGTTGTCGTTGATCCGAACCACCAAGAGCCGAGCGCTCGGAGCCGGAGGGTGCGTCGCATGCCCCATCCCCACGTCCTGCTGTCCGCCGCCGTCTCCCTGGACGGCTTCCTGGACGACACCGGGCCCGACCGGCTGCTGCTCTCGGGGCCGGCCGACTTCGACCGGGTCGACGAGGTGCGGGCGTCCAGCGACGCGATCCTGATCGGCGCCGGGACCATCCGTGCCGACAACCCCCGGCTGCTGGTGAACTCGGCGGAGCGGCGGGCGGCCCGGCTCGCGGCGGGGCGTCCCGAGTACCCGCTCAAGGTCACGGTCAGCGGGTCGGGCGACCTCGACCCGGCCGCGCAGTTCTGGCACACCGGCGGCGAGAAGGCCGTCTACACCACCGACGGGGGCGCCGCCCGGGCCGCCGCCGCCCTGCGCGGTCTCGGCGTCGGCATCGTCGCCACCGGACCCGAACTTCACTGGCGCGCCGTCCTGGAGCACCTGCACGACGTGCGGGGCGTCCGGCGGCTCATGGTCGAGGGCGGCGGCCGGGTGCACACCCAACTGCTGCGCCAGGGCCTCGCCGACGAACTTCAGTTGGTGCTGGCTCCGCTCCTCGTGGGCGACCCGGACGCGCCGCGCATGTTCGGGCCCGGGCCCTACCCCGGCGGGCGGATGCGGCTGGTGGAGAGCCGGCCCGTCGGCGACGTCGTCCTCGCCCGGTACGTGCCGACCGCGCCCGGCACCGGACCACTGGCCTCCGCCGCCGACCGGCGGTGGCTGGCGCTGGCCTGCGAACTGGCCGGGCAGTGCCCGCCGTCGCGGACCGCGTTCAGTGTGGGCGCGGTCGTGGTGGCGGCGGACGGCACCGAGATCGCCCGTGGCCACTCCCGCGAGGGCGACCCGGTGGAGCATGCCGAGGAGGCCGCACTCGCCAAGGCCGGTCCCGCGGACCCGCGGCTCGCCGGCGCCACCGTCTACAGCAGCCTGGAGCCCTGCGCCCGCCGCGCCTCCCGGCCGTCGCCGTGCGCGCGGCTGATCCTCGACGCCGGGGTGCGGCGCGTGGTCACCGCCTGGCGGGAGCCCGACACCTTCGTCGCCGGTGCCGACGGAAGCGGGGTCCTGCGGGCCGGGGGCGCCGACGTCGTCGTCCTCGCGGAGTACGAGGAGGCGGCCAAGGCACCCAACCGGCACCTCCCGCCGCCCGCCGGGCCCGACCGGACCTGACCGGACGGGCCGGCCGGGACGGTCCGTGCCCGTCCCGGCAGACCCGGACGCACGTCGGGAACCCGGCCGCCCAGGCGGTCGGGAACCCGGCCGCCCAGGCGGTCGGGAACCCGGCCGCCGAGGCCCCGCCCGAGCCGGTCGTCCCTGGTGAGGGGCGGTGCCAGGAGCCAGTGTGTGCCGGGGGCCCCGCGGATGGCGTACACTGGTTTCAACGACGCGGGGTGGAGCAGCTCGGTAGCTCGCTGGGCTCATAACCCAGAGGTCGCAGGTTCAAATCCTGTCCCCGCTACTGAAGACCCAGGGCCGGAACTCGGATCATCGAGTTCCGGCCCTGAGTCGTTTCCGCGGGCCGGGACACAAGCGCGGCCGGTGTCATCCGGTCGGTCCACACCGGTCGCCGCCCGCCCCCGCCGCGGGAAGCCTGGACGGGTGGGGCAGCGAGGTGATGTGCAGCGGCCGGGGGAGCCGGAGTCCGGCGGGACCAGGGCCGGGTACTCCGGCGGCGACCGGGCGAGCGGCCCGGTTCCCGAGGGGCGCGAGCGGGCCGGAGGGCGGCTGCCGGGGGATCCGGTGCCGGACCCCGGCCTCGGGAACGCCGCGCCGCCCACGTCCGCCGAGCCCGCCGCCCGGCGGATCTCGTCCGCGCGCCGCTTCCTCCGGGCCCTGCCCGCGCTGCTCATCGCGGCCGGGATCGTCTACGACCTCCTCACGCCGTCACAGTTCACCGCGGCCCCCTTCTTCACGGCCGCTCCCCTGCTCGCCGCTCCGCTCCTCTCGCTGCGCGGCACGGTCCTCACCGGTCTCGCCGCGCTCGCCGCCGTCCTCTCCGTCCACGTCGAACTAGGCGTCCTGCTGCGCGTCGACGCGATCACCGAACTGGTCACCGTCGCCACCGTCACCGTCCTGGCCGTCCTCATCAACACCCTCGTCCGCCGCTCCGACGAACGGCTCGCCTCCGCGCGCGAGATCGCCGAGGCCGCACAGCGCGCCGTACTGCCGCGCCCGGAGGAGAGGATCGGCGGGCTCCAGGTGGCCGCGCGGTACGAGGCCGCGCAGGCCGACGCGTTCATCGGCGGTGACCTGTACGCGGTGCAGGACTCCCCGTACGGCGTGCGGCTGGTCGTCGGGGATGTGCGGGGCAAGGGCATGGGAGCGGTGACGGCGGTCGCCGTCGTCATCGGGGCCTTCCGGGAGGCGGCCGAGCACGAGTCGACGCTGGAGGCGGTCGCCCAGCGGCTGGAGCGGGCCCTGGCGCGGGAGGGGACACGGCGCGACGGGCTCGACGCCTTCGAGGGGTTCACCACGGCCGTCCTCGCGGAGGTCCCGCACGGGGACGGCGTCGTGCGCCTCCTGAACCGAGGCCATCCCCCGCCGCTGCTCCTGCACGCGGACGGCACCCTGCGCACGCTGGAGGCACCGGAGTACGCGCTGCCGCTCGGGATGGGCGAGCTCGGCACATGGCCCGACCGCGCCACGGTGGTCGCGTTCCCGGGCGGGGCCACCCTGCTCCTCTACACGGACGGGCTGTCGGAGGCGCGCGACCCTCTGGGGCGGTTCTACGACCCGGCGGAACGGCTCGCCGGACGGGCCTTCCGCGACCCGGACGCGCTGCTCGCGACCCTCATCAAGGACGTGCACCGGCACACCGGGGACGGGACGACGGACGACCTGGCGCTGCTCGCCGTCCGGCGGTTGTGAGTTTCCGGCGCACGTTCGGAGCCCGTCGTCACCCGAGGTGACCGGGCGGGATCACTGCGCATAATATCTGACGTACCGTCAACTCTTTTGAGGTTTACGACTCACGGTCAACTCGCCCGGTTTTCACCGCCCGTGACCCGTAAGTCCGTGACGAAGGCGTTAATGATCAGTCGGAACAGCTTGGAATAGGGGACCCGCGTCTATTAACGTTCGATAACGCAGCGCGGTTGTCCCAGCCGTCACAAGAGACGGCTCCGTGCGCACGCGCCGAATCCCGCAAGGGAACCGGGGAACCACCTATTTGGGGTGAATCGAGCGTCTATCGCGGTGCACCGCACCCTGGTTGACGCGCGTAGGAGACCTTCCTGCTCCGAACCCGTCAGCTAACCCGGTAGGCGAGAAGGAAGGAAAGGAGCGCGCCCACGTGGCGTCCAACCGGCCTGCCCAGAGCACCTCGTTCGCGCCGAGTGAGAAGCAGAGCGACACCTTCGGCTACGGCCGCGGCAACGACGAGGGCCCCTGGGAGGAGTGGAATCCCACCGCGGATTCCGTCCGTCCCGTCCGTGGCCGGCATCGCGTCTCCAAGCAGCGCGGCGGAGGACTCGCCCGGAGTTCCACCGTCCTCGGCGTCGGCGTCATCGCCGCCGTCGGCGCGGGCGGCATGGCCACCGCGCAGAGCGGCAAGCCCCCGGTCTCCATCTCGATGCCCGACCTGTCGTCGGTCGCCGACTCGGCCAGGAACCTGATATCGGACGGCTCCGGCGCCGAACCGGCCACGGCCTCCGCCACCCCGCTCACCACCGCCGGACTCGCCGGCACGGACACGGCCCAGGGCACCACCGGCGCGGGCGAGGCCCTGCGTGCCCGCATCATGCAGCAGGCCGAGTCGCAGCAGGACCAGGTCGACCTCAAGGCCGCCGAGGCCGCGCAGGCCGCCGCCGTGAAGAAGGCCGCAGAGGAAGCCGCCAAGTCGCAGGACGAGGCCGAGGCCAAGGCCGCCGCCGCCAAGAAGAAGGCGGAGCAGGAGGCCAAGGAGAAGGCGGAGGCCGAGCGCCTCGCCAAGCTCGCCAAGAGCTACACGCTGCCGACCTCCTCGTACACGCTGACCTCGCACTTCGGTGACGCCGGTGCCATGTGGTCCTCCGGCCACCACACCGGCCTCGACTTCGCGGCGCCCACCGGCACGCTGATCAAGGCCGTGCACAGCGGCACCGTCACCGAGGCCGGCTGGGCCGGTGCGTACGGCTACCGCACCGTCCTCACCCTCGACGACGGCACCGAGATATGGTTCTGCCACCAGTCGTCCATCAGCGCCGGCGTGGGCCAGAAGGTCTCCACAGGTGAGGTCATCGGGCGGGTGGGCGCGACCGGCAACGTGACCGGCCCGCACCTGCACATGGAGGTCCACCCGGGCGGCAGCGCCAGCGGTATCGACCCGCTGGCCTGGCTGCAGAGCAAGGGCCTCAACCCGTAACCACGGCGGCCCTCCCGGCCGGGCCTGCGGAATACGTGCCTTCGTCAACGGTGTTGAGATGCACCATGACTGCACTCCGCAAGCTCGGCCCGTCCGACCTCGAGGTCTTCCCGCTCGCCCTCGGCGGCAACGTCTTCGGCTGGACCGCCGACGAGGACGCGTCCTTCGCCGTACTGGACGCGTACGCGGCAGCCGGCGGCAACTTCGTGGACACCGCCGACACCTACTCCTCGTGGGCACCCGGCAACGAGGGCGGCGAGTCCGAGACGGTCATCGGCAGGTGGTTCGCCGCGCGCGGCAACCGCTCCGAGATCGTCCTCGCCACCAAGGCCGGCGCCCATCCCGCGTACAAGGGACTGTCCCCGGACACCCTCAGGGCCGCGGCCGACGCGTCGCTGCGCCGCCTGGGGACGGACTACATCGACCTCTACTACACGCACTACGACGACCCCTCGGTCCCGGTCGAGGAGATCATCGGCACCCTCGACGAACTGGTGCGGGCCGGCAAGGTGCGCGCCGTCGCCGCCTCCAACATCTCGCCCGAGCGGCTCCAGGAGTCCCTGGAGTTCTCCGACCGCGAGGGCCTGGCCCGCTACGTCGCCCTCCAGCCGCACTACAACCTCGTCTCGCGCGACACCTACGAGGGCCCGCTCCAGGAGATCGCCTCCCGCTCCGGCCTCGCCACCGTCCCCTACTACGCCCTGGCCTCCGGCTTCCTGACCGGCAAGTACCGCCCCGGTACGACGGTCGACTCCGCGCGAGCCGCGGGCGCCGGCAAGCACCTGGAGACCGAGCGCGGGCGTCGGGTGCTGGCCGCGCTGGACGAGATCGCCGAGTCCCGGGGCGTCCCGCACGCCACGGTCGCCCTGGCGTGGCTCGCCGACCGGCCTACGGTGGCCGCGCCGCTCGCCTCCGCGCGGACGGTCGAGCAGCTCCCGGCGCTCCTGGGCGTGGCCGGCCTGACTCTCACGGACGCGGAGTCGGCCAAGCTGACGCGGGCGTCGGCGTAGGGAAGGTCGGCGGTCACGAGCGGTAGGGGTTGTAGCCCGGATACGCGTCGTACGCGGGGTGGGGCGGGCGGTACGCCGCCGCGGGGTCGGCGTACGGCCGGGCGTGCGGCGGCGCGTACACCGGCGGCCACGGGGGTGCGACCGGGGGCGCGGCGGCGCGGGCCGCGTACGCGAGGGAGGGGCGGGCGATGTCCCTGCGCCGCCACAGCTCGTGCAGCAGCTCCCTCTCCCGTACGACGAAGTCGGGGCCGGCGTGGCCACGGCGCCCCCGGTGCCGCAGGAACGCGAGCGAGGTCGCGTAGGCCTCGTACTGGGCGACGGAGCGCGCGGCGGCCCGGCCGAAGTGGTGCTTGGCGTAGTCGCGGGCGAGCCGCCGCGCGCGCATGGAGCCGAGCACGAACGGCTCGGGCGCGGTCAGCCACCCGGTGACGGCATACGCGGGCAGTTCCGCGCGCACCGTGCGCAGCTCCCGCTGACGGGTCCAGACGACCAGCCAGGTGAGCAGCCCGAACGCGGGGACCATGAACGCCGCGTACACCGCGAAGAAGCCGTACTCGCCGAAGGACGACGAGCCGTTCCACATGGCGTGCATGCCCATGGCCGCCAGCAGGCCGGACAGCGGCAGCAGTACGCGCCGCAGCCGCCGGCGGTCCGCGGGGAGCGCGGCGACGCCGAACCCGATGCCGGTGAGGACGGTGAACAGCGGGTGCGCGAAGGGCGACATCACCACCCGCACGAAGAAGGTCGCCGCCGTCACGGACGCGAGTCCTTGGTCGCCGTTCAGCTGGTCGGTGCCGAAGGCGGTGCCGAGGTAGAGGATGTTCTCGGTGAACGCGAAGCCGGTGGCGGTGATCCCGGCGATGACGACTCCGTCGACGATCCCCGTGAAGTCCCGTCTGCGGAACAGGAAGACCAGCAGCACGGCCGCGCCCTTCGCGGACTCCTCCACCACGGGCGCTATGACCGTGGCGCCGAGCGTGTCGGCGCTGGACGGGTCGGCGGTCGCGGTCGCTATCCAGCGGGTCGCGAAGCTGTTGGCGACGATCGCGATCAGCGCGGCGGCGCACGCGCCCCAGGCGAAGGCGAAGACCAGGTTCCGCCGGGGGCCCGGCTCGACCCGGTCCAGCCACCGGAACGCGGCGACGAGGAGCGGGACGGGCAGGACGGCGAGGCCCAGGCCTACCAGGAAACCCTGGGTGCCGGTCTGCCGGCGGACGAGGGCCAGGATGACGAGCCCCGACAGCGCGAGCAGGGTGATCAGGGCGCCGTAACGCACCCATCTGTGCTGCCACCAGTGCGCGTGCCGCAGCCCGCCGTCGGCGGAGCCGCTGGGGTACGTCGGGTACGGAGGAAAGGTGGCCACGGCATCGACCCTAACGAGGGAGGGGCGCCGCCCGCGAGGGCGCCCGGCGGATGCCGTGCGGTGGTCAGCCGTCGGCGGGCGGTCGGTCGGCGTGCTCCTCCGGCGGTCGGCTCCGGTGCCCGGCCCGTCGGGTTCGGTGCGCGGTCTGTCCGGTTCGGTGCGCGGCCGGTCAGGTCCGATGCGCGGCCGGTCAGGATCGGTGCCCCGGCGGGTGCTCCACGCGGCGGAACAGCAGGTCGTGCACCTTATGGCCCTTGTCCAGCCCCTGGCCCTCGAAACGGGTCAGCGGCCGGAAGCCGGGACGGGGCGCGTAACCGCCGTCGGGCCGGGTGTTCTCGAAGTCCGGGTGCGAGGTCAGCACGTCCAGCATCTGCTCGGCGTACGGTTCCCAGTCGGTGGCGCAGTGGACGAGGGCGCCGGGCCGCAGGCGGGACGCGGCGAGGGTCAGGAACTCCGGCTGGATGATGCGGCGCTTGTGGTGCCGCTTCTTCGGCCACGGGTCCGGGAAGTACACGCGCAGCCCGTCCAGCGTGTCCGGCGACAGCATCTCGCGGAGCAGGATGATCGCGTCGCCGTTGCCCACGCGGATGTTGGTCAGGCCGTCGCGGTCGGCCAGGTTGAGCAGATTGCCCTGGCCCGGGGTGTGCACGTCGACGGCGAGGATGCCGGTGTCCGGGTCCGCGGCCGCCATCTGCGCGGTGGCCTCACCCATTCCGAAGCCGATCTCCAGGACGACGGGACGGCCGGGGCCGAACAGCTCCGCGAGGTCCAGGGGGCGTCCGTCGATGTCCAGTCCCCACTTGGGCCACAGCCGCCGCAGTGCGTCCGCCTGGCCTGCGGTCACCCGGCTGCGCCGGGGCTGGAAACTCCGGATCCGGCGCTCGAAGTGCGACCCGGCCGGGTCCGGCTTCGGTCCGTCGGGGAAGCGGGGCTCGCTCTTGGCACGGGCGGGACCCGGCGAGCCGTCGGCGACGGAGGGCCGGGGCTCGTCGGTGAGGGCGGGCCGGGGCTCTTCGGAGGAGTTGAGGGAATCAGACACAGTGAGTCGATTTTACGGCGGTCACGACTGGACACCTGCCGCGCGGGCTGCCAGCCGGGTCCATACCGGTCCCGGGCGGGTTTCACGCCGACTCCCTCCCCGGGCGGGTTTCGCACCGGGTCCCTCCCACGGCGGGTTTCGCACCGGGTCCCTCCCAGGGTGGGTTTCGCACCGGGTCCCGGGCCGGCTGCCGGGTCCGGCGGGTCACGCGCCGGGTCCCGGGTGGCTCCGTGCCGGGTCCCGCGCCGGTTTCCGCGGATGCCCGGCGGGTCAGGCCCGGTGAGGGGCGCAGCGGGGCGGTCAGGTCCCGGCGAGGGACTTCAGGGCCCGGCGGGCGATCTCCCTGCCGATCGGGAGGGACGCCGTGGCGGCGGGGGACGGCGCGTTCAGGACGTGGACCGTCCGGGGGCGCTCCTGGATCAGGAAGTCGTCCACGAGCGTCCCGTCCCGCAGGACGGCCTGCGCGCGGACCCCCGCCGCGGCCGGTATCAGGTCGTCCGGCGTGATCGCGGGCAGCAGCCGCCGGACGGCCTCCGTGAACGCCGTCTTGGAGACCGAGCGGCGCAGCTCGCCCGCCCCGTACCGCCAGTGGCGGCGGCCGATCCGCCAGGAGCCGGGCCAGGCCAGCGTCGCCGCCAGCTCGCGCGGGCTGACCGTGCCCCAGCCGTACCCCTCGCGGGCCAGCGCGGGTACCGCGTTCGGGCCGATGTGCACGCTGTTGTCGATGCCGCGGGTCAGATGCACGCCGAGGAACGGGAAAGCCGGGTCCGGCACCGGATAGACCAGGCCGTTCACCAGCTCCGGCCGCGCCAGGGTGAAGTACTCACCGCGGAAGGGCACGATCCGCATGCCCGGGTCGTCCCCGGCGAGGCGGGCGATCTCGTCGCAGTGCAGCCCCGCGCAGTTGACCAGGACGCGGGCGCGGACGACCCGGCCGTCGGCCGTGCGGACGGCGACGCCGAGCTCGGGGCGCCGGTCGATGCGGACGACCCGCGCCCCGTAGTGGATCCGGGCGCCGGAGGACTCCGCGAGATGGCGGGCCACGGCGGCGAAGTCGCAGATGCCGGTCGTCCCGACGTGGATGGCGGCGAGACCGCGGACCTGCGGCTCGTACTCCCCGATCTGGGCGGCGCCCAGCTCGCGGACCGGGATGCCGTTCTCCCGGCCGCGCTGGACGAGGGCGTGCAGGCGGGGCAGCTCGGACTTCTCGGTGGCGACGATCAGCTTGCCGGTGACGCGGTGCGCGATGCCGTACTCGGCGCAGAACTTGGTCATCTCGGCGGCGCCCCGCACCGCGTACCGCGCCTTCAGCGAGCCGGGGCGGTAGTAGACCCCGCTGTGGATGACTCCGCTGTTGCGGCCGGTCTGGTGGCGGGCGGGGCCCCGCTCCTTCTCCAGCACCGTGACCCGCGTGCCCGGCGCGGCGCGCGTGATCGCGTACGCCGCCGACAGGCCGACGATCCCGCCGCCGGTCACCAGCACGTCGCAGTCGTAGGCAGCCCCTTGCCGCACCCGCTTCACCTCCCGGCTTCGATAGTGCACTGCGCCACTGACAATGCCCTCAAACCCGGGAAGGCTCCCCGGCGCCCGCGGGCGGCGAGGGGTGCCGGGAGCCCGCCGCTACGCGGGAGCCATCAGCAGGGGCCGTGCCCGCTCCCGCAGCTCCACCACCCGCGGCTCGTCGCCGTACGGCTCCAGCCGGTGCAGGAGGTCCTTCACGTACTCGGTGGTGCGCGCCGAGGAGATGCGCCCGGCGACCTCGACGGCCCGGACGCCCTGCTCGCAGGCCGCGTCCAGATTGCCCGACTCGAGCTCGGCGACCGCCGACACCACCAGGCGCAGTCCGTGGGAGCGGACGAACTCCTCCGTCGGCTTCGACAGCGCCTGCTCGGTGAAGCGGCGGACCTGGCGGGGTGCCTTCAGGTCGCGGTAGCACTCGGCCGCGTCGGCGGCGAACCGGTCGTACGAGTAGAACCCGAGCCAGGACGGGTCGTGGTCGCCGTCCCGGGCCCGCTCCAGCCAGCCCTCGGCGGCCTTCAGGGCTGCGCCGGCGGCCTGTGCGTCGCCGGCGCGCGCGTGGGCCCGTGCCTCGACCAGGCGGAAGAAGCTCATGGTGCGGGCGGTGGCCAGTCCGCGGTTGCGCTCCAGGGCGGCCTGGGCGAGGTCGACGCCCTCGTCGCCGAAGCCCCGGTAGGTGGCCTGGAGGGACATCGACGCCAGGACGTATCCGCCGAGGGGCACGTCCGCGGCGGCGCGGGCCAGGCGCAGTGCCTGGATGTAGTAGCGCTGGGCGGCTTCCTGCTGGCCGGTGTCGAAGGCCATCCAGCCGGCCAGACGGGTCAGTTCGGCGCTCGCCCCGAAGAGGGCCCGGCCCACCTCGTCGGAGTACGCGCCGAGCAGCAGCGGTGCCGCCTCCACGCGTAAGCACTCGGGCACCATGGACGAACGCCAGTCGCCCCCGCCGTACTTGGAGTCCCAGCGCCGGGCGTCCTCGGCGGCCTCGCGGAGTTTCAGCACATCGCTGTGGCCGACTTTCAGCGGTGCTCCGGAGCCCTCGCCGGGGTTCTCGTCGCGTGCCACCGAGCTGTCGGCCGGGGTTATCAGCCATCGTGAGGCGGGCGTCGCGTAGGCGCTCACCGCGAACGAACCGGCGAGCGACTGCCAGATGCCGCCGCCCGCGCGGCGCCCGGCGAGGTCGAGGCGGTACAGCTCCGTCGCCGACCGCACCGCCTGCCCCACGTCGCGGGGGAAGGCGAGGCCCACTTCCGGCGCGGGATCCGCGTCCGCCAGACCGATCTCGTGGAGCGGTACGGGGCGGCCGAGCTTCTGCCCGATGGCGGCGGCGATGAGGTGCGGGGCGGCGCCCTGGGGCACCATTCCCTTCGACACCCAGCGCGCCACCGACGTCTTGTCGTAGCGAAGAGTCAGGCCGCGCTGAGCGCCAAGGTCGTTGACGCGTCGCGCGAGGCCTGCGTTGCTGATTCCCGCGAGGGCGAGAACGGTGCCGAGTTTTTCGTTCGGCCCGCGTTGCTCCCTGGACATGCGCCACCCCTCGACACAGACGGCTGCCGTGCTGGCATAACCACGCGGCATTCGTAAACCCAGCGTAGTTCGCCCAATCCCAAGCGTTAAGGGGCGTACTTCCGGATGGCGGGAATGTGGTCCGCACGGCAGTACGGAGTGTTGCGGCGTGCTCCCGTTGTGTGGCCGTGCGCCTGTCCGTGCGCTCTTCTCCGGCCATCCGGGGAGCCGCTTCCATGGGGACGCGTGGGTCGGCCCGCTGTACTGGATCCGGTGGGCTGGGGGACACCGCCGCCTACATCCCCGCGGGCGGCGGACCGGTCCGGGAGGCGAGCCTCGCCTCCCGGACTGCGGGTCGGCGGTCCCTGCGCAGGGCCTGTACGGAGCGTGTGCACGCCTGGCCATCCCGCGTCGATTTGGCTTATTTTCGACGGTGCCTCTGGAGGTGGATTCGCGCTCTCACCACGTGACTTGAGGGCGCGCGGGGTGCCTTTGGGGAGCGTATCGGGGGTGCATTCGCGTCGCCGTTGGTGCGGAGTCCTCGGCGGCGGTCGTAGGAGTCCTCCGCGACCGCCGTGGGGAATCCTTCGTGGCCGCCCGGGTGGCGGGCGCGGGCGCGGCCCGTCGCGGTGGTCCGGGCGGTCCGCCGTCCGGCCGTCAACGTGCCGTGCCCACCGTACCCCTGACGGTTCGTCACGTCCGCCTCGACGTCCTCAGCGCCTCATCGGGTGCCTCGTCCCGTGCCTCGCCGCGAGGGCGCCGGGGCCCACGGGGGCGCATTCCGGGGGGCGCAAGCAGTCGCACAGGCCTTCCCGCATGCCCGCTTCGTGGCAGCATGGTGCCCAGTTCGTGCGGTGCACTGGTTGTCCACAGCCCGTGGAGGCGGCGATGCGGTGGTTGGTGGGGTGGAGCAGTACCGCCGCCAGAGCCTCTGAGATCGGCTCGGCAGGATCCACCGGAGGCGACGGCGAGACCGTGCACCCGGTGGGCTCCCAACTCCTGTGGGGCGACCCCGATCCGCTCTGGGCGGTCGGCGACTGGCGCCCCGACGAGGTGCGCGTCCTGAACGCCGACGCGCAGAACCGCATCGCCGTCCTCGGCACCTGCGGCGCCTCCGACGAGGAACTGCGCGTCGGGCTCTTCGCCGCCCGCGGAGGGGCACTTCGGCATCTCACCGCCTGGCCGGGCAGCTACACCGTCATCGTCCAGGCCGGGCGGCGGGTCACCGTCTGCGGCGATCTCGCGGGCGCCCGGCCGGTGTTCCACACCCCCTGGGCGGGCGGCACGGCCTACGCGACCGCCGCCCTGCCCCTCGCCGACCTCATCGAGGCCAACCTCGACTTCGGGCACCTCGCCGCGCTCCTCGCCGCCCCCGACGTACCCGCCGCCGTGCACGACTCGACGCCGTACGACGGCGTGCGCCGCATCCCTCCCGGACACGCGCTCATCCTGCGCGCGGGCGCCCGGGAGATCGCCGGGTACGAGGCGGTCGCCTCGCTCGCCGTCGCCGCGCCCACGGCCGATCCGACCGCCTCCGTGGACGCCGTCCGCGACGCCCTAGTCGACGCCGTCCGCACCCGGCTCGCCGCGCCCCGGCACGTGCCCGGAGCCGACGTGGACCCCGGGCCCGTGCCCGGCATGGGGCCCGCCGAGCGGCGCGCCGCGCGCGGCATGCCGGTGCCCGGCATCGGCGCCGACCTCTCCGGCGGGCCCGCCTCGGGCACCCTGGCGCTCCTCGCGGCCGGGCTCCCCGGGATGCCGGGAACCGTGCTGGGGCACGGCACCGGCGCCGGGGAGCGGCTCCTCGCCGTCACCTTCAACGACCTCGCCGTCAGCGGGCGCGAGGCCGAGCTCGAACGGGCCGGGACGCTGGCCGCCAACCCCCGGCTGCACCACGTGGTCGTCACCGGCGGCGAGGAGGTCCTGCCCTACGCCGACCTGGACGGGCCGCTCACCGACGAGCCCGGGCCGTCGCTGGTCACCGCCGCCCGGCACCGGGCGCGGCTCGCCGCGGGCAGCGCGGACCACTTCACCGGGTACGGGGCACGGCAGGCGCTCGACGCGCATCCCGCCCGCCTCGCGGACCTCCTGATGGACCGCAAGCGGCGCCATCTGGTGCGCCCCGTCGCGGCGCTCGCCCGGGCCGACGGTTCCGTCATGGTCCCCGCGCGCGTGTACGGCGCGGCGCGCAGGCTCGCCCGTACGCCCTACCGGGCCGGGGTCGACGTCCTCGCCGACCGGCTGCTGCACCGGCGGTTCGAGGAACCCGGCGGGGCCGTGGGCGCCTCCCTCGCCGCGCTCACCTGGGCCAGGCCCGGGCCGGCCGCGCGGTGGCTGACCGGGGAGGCACTGGCTGAAGTATCGGTTCGCCTGCAAGGGGCGTCCGGGCGGCCGGGGGTGAGTCCGGGGCAGCGGCCCGGCGACTTCCGCGCGCGCGCCGCGCTGGCGCGGCACGCGGCGGATCTGCGCATCCTGGAGCAGGCCGCCGAGATCCGCTTCCAGCGGCTGCACGCGCCGTTCCTCGACAACCAGGTGGTACGGGCGTGCCGGGCGCTGCCCGAGGCGCTGCGGGTGCAGCCCGGGGCGCGGGCCGCGATCCTCCGTACGGTGCTGGAGGGGGCCGGCGTCGGGGACCTTCCACCGGGCTGGGGTGCGCCGTCCCACGCCTCGGCCGCGGCGGCCACGCGTACGGGGCTGCGGGTGTCCGTCGACTCGCTGATCGCGTTGTTCGACACGCCGTTGCTGGCGGAGGCGGGGCTGGTGGAGGCGCGGGTGGTCCGCAAGGCGCTGCGGGCGGCGGCGGACGGTGAGCCGCTGCCGCTGGACGGGCTCGCCGACCTGGTCTCGCTGGAGCTGTGGCTGCGCCGGTTGCTGGCGCGCCGGGGGACGTGCTGGACGGGGACGCCGGCGCGGCAGCGGGCGGTACCGGCGGGGATCGCTCCGCAGGGGCGGGTGCTGGGGTCGGCGGGGCGTCGGGGGCTGGCGGGGGCGCCCTGACGGGGGTGTTGGTGCGGGCGCCGGGCGCCGGGGGTGGGTCGGGGCGGTGCCGGACATCCCCTGGTGTGGGCGCGCGGGCGCCTCGGCTCCGGTGGGTGGGTCGGGGCCGCGCCGGTACATCCGCCCGTTGCATGTCGGGCGTGCACCTTGGTGACGGGGGTGGACCGGCGCTTCCTGCCCGACCTGCAACGGGCATCTGATGTACCGGCACGGCCCCTTCTGACGGAGGGCGGGTGCAGGCCGTACCCATTGCGGTACGGGCGGGTTCCGCTGGAACGGGGCCGAGAGTGGCAAAGGGGGGCGGCGCCCCACGTGGGCGTCGGGTGCACCGCACCACCCGACCCCGGCTGCGGCGCCGGGTGCCGGAAGTACACGGGGTCCTGGGCGGCTCCCCAGACCCCCGGGCAAGGGAGCGCCCCACGCCGGGTTCCGGCTCGCCGGGGAAAAGCTGGTGGCGGGGCGTGGGGCCCCGGAGACAATGGGTGGGTGCGGTACAGAATCCTGGGCGTCACCCAGGCGGAGGACGACCAGGGAACCCCCATACCCCTGGGCGGCCCCCGCGTACGCGCACTCCTCACCGCCCTGGCCCTGCACCCCGGCCGCACGGCCACCCCCGAGACCCTGATCGACGAGGTGTGGGCGGACGACCCGCCGCAGGACGCCCCGGCCGCCCTCCAGGCCCTCGTCGCCCGCCTCCGCCGTACCGCAGGCAGGCACACCGTCACCTCCGAGCCCGGCGGCTACCGGCTCGCCGCGGCGCAGGACGACGTCGACCTGTACGTCTTCGAGCGTCTCGTACGGACCGGCAAGGCCGCCCTCGACCGGGGCGACGCGGCGACCGCCGCCCGCGAGCTGCGCGAGGCCCTCGCCCTGTGGCGCGGCCCCGCCCTCGCGGACCTCCCGGACCGCGCCGCCGCGACCCGGCCCGAGGCCCTGCGCCTGGAGGCGACGCGCACCCGCATCGCCGCCGACCTGCGCCTCGGCCGCGCTCCCGACGCCGTGCCGGAGCTGCGGGAACTGACCGCCGCCCACCCCTACGACGAACCCCTGCACGCCCTCCTCCTGCGCGCCCTGCGCGACTCGGGACGTCACGCGGACGCCCTCGCCGCGTACGAGGGCGTGCGCCAAGCCCTGCTGGAGGGGCTGGGAACCGACCCGGGGCCCGAGCTTCGGGCACTGCACCGGGAGCTGCTCGCGGGCGCCTTCGACGCGGACTCCGTATCCGTGCCGGAGCCCGGCCGGCCGGCTCCGCCGAGCGGGAACATCCGGCGGCGGCTGAACTCCTTCGTCGGGCGGGAACCCGAACTGGAGGCCATCCGCGCCGAGATGCGCGGGGCACGCCTGCTCACCCTGACCGGACCCGGCGGCTCGGGCAAGACCCGCCTCGCCGAGGAGGCCGCCGCCGGGCTGCCGCAGGCGTGGCTGGCCGAGCTGGCCCCGCTGGAGCGTCCGGAGGCCGTGCCCAGCGCGGTGGTCAGTGCCCTCGGGCTGCGCGAGACCGTCCTGATCACGAACGAGCTGTCCGCCGCGGCGGCACAGGCCGACCCGGTCGCCCTGCTCGTCGAGTACTGCGCCCCGCGCGGCCTGCTGCTGATCCTCGACAACTGCGAACACGTCATCGGCGCCGCCGCCGGCCTCGCGGAGACCCTGCTGACGCACTGCCCGGACCTCACGATCCTCGCCACCAGCCGCGAACCCCTCGGCGTACCCGGCGAGTTGGTGCGACCGGTGGAGCCGCTGCCGCTCGACCCCGCACACCGCCTGTTCATGGAGCGCGCCGCAGCGGCCCGCCCCGACGACGACGCCGTGCACGATCCCCGCGCGGTGGACGAGATCTGCCGCAGGCTCGACGGACTGCCCCTCGCCATCGAACTGGCCGCCGCCCGGCTGCGCCTGCTCACGCCCCGGCAGATCGCCGACCGCCTCGACGACCGGTTCCGGCTGCTCACCTCCGGCAGCCGTACGGTGCTGCCCCGCCAGCAGACCCTGCGTGCCGTCGTCGACTGGTCCTGGGACCTGCTCGACGAGCGGGAGCGCACCGTGCTGTGCGAGGCGTCCGTGTTCGCGGGCGGCTGGGACCTCGCCGCCGCCGAGGCGGTGTGCACCGGTCCCGCGGCCGACCTGGTCGGGGCGCTCGTCGACAAGTCCCTGATCGTCGCCACGCCGTACGAGGACGGCGCCGGCGCCGGCATGCGGTACCGGATGCTGGAGACGATCCACGAGTACGCCGCCGAACGCGCCGACGAGGTGCCCGGGCTGCGCGCCGCGGCCGAGCGCCGCCACCGTGCGTGGGCGCGCGCCCTCGTGGAGGAGGCCGAGCCCCAGCTGCGGTCCGCCGGGCAACTGCCCTGGATCCGGCGCCTGGAGACCGAGCTCGACAACATCAGGGCGGCCCTGCGGCGGGCGGTCCTCGCCGGTGCCGAGGAAGAGGCGGCCTCCCTCGCCCTCGCCATGTGCTGGTTCTGGTGGCTGCGCAACTACCGCCAGGAGGGCGCGGAGTGGACCGGCCGCATCCTGCGGCTGGGCGTCGTCCTGGACGCCGGCGGCGACCTGTCCGCGTCGGACGCCGTCGATCCCGCCCGGGCGTACCTCGCCGGCGCCGACTCCGAGGAGACCCATCCTCTGCACCGGATGCGGATGAAGCTGCGGATGCAGGAGCTGTTCCTGCTCGCGGAGGCGCAGCCGCTGGAGGCGCTGCGGGACCGGCTCTCCCCCGAGTACATCCGGCGGGTGATCGGTGTCTTCGAGCAGGGCGGCCCGGACGCGGCGGTCATGCCCGGCCTCGTCTGGCCGCTCGCCGTCCACTTCCTGGGCCTCTCGGAGGACCTGCGGCTCGCCCTGGACGCCTCGGTCGCCAACTGCCGCAGGTACGGCGGCGACTGGGAGACGGGCGTGACCCTGATGTTCCGTACGCACATGATCGTCGATTCGCCCGGCGGTCTGCACGGCATCGACGGCGACCTCGCCGAACTCCGCACGCTCAGCCGCCGCGTCGGCGACCGCTGGATGCGCGCCCAGGTGTGCAGCGCGGCCGGTGAGGCGGCGACGGCCCGCGGCCGGTTCGAGGAGGCGAGGAGCGAGTACGCGGAGGCGCTGCGGCTCGCCCGCGAGGTGAGCGCGCACGTGGAGACGCCGTTCCTCATGGCCAGGCTCGCCGAGATCGCGTTCCGCTCGGGCGACCGTACCGGGGCGCTGGCCGCCCTCGACGAGGCGAGCGCGGCGGCCGACCGGCACGGGGTGACCGACTCCAGGGCCTTCATCCTGGTGCTGCGCGCCTACATGACGCTGGAGGACGGGGAGCCGGGCCGGGCCCGTGAACTGTACGAGGCGGCGCGGGCGGAGAGCGGCCGGGGGACTCCGCCGCCGCAGTTCCTCGCCGTACTCGGCCAGATCGACGCCCTGGTCACGGCGACCGAGGCGGGCCCGGAGCGGGGGCTGGCGAAGCTGGCCGAGACCTTGCGGCAGGCCGTGGACACGCGGTGCGCGGAGTGGGTGACGGCCTCCCTCGTGGAGAGCGCGGCCCGGCTCTTCGCGGACATGGACGACCTTCCGCGAGCGGTCCGCCTGCTCGCCGCCGCCGGACACTGGCGGGGCGTCCATCCGCGTCCGATGCCGGAGCGCTGCCACGCCGAGCGCATCGAGGCCGACGCCCTCGCGTCGCTGGGCCCCCGCCGCTGCGAGTCCGAACGGGGCAGGGGCGCGGACTTCACCCCGGACGACGTCCTGCGGGACCTGAAGGAAGCCCTGGACAAGACCCCCTAGGCACGCCCGGTCGATAGGGGGCGGGCCCCGGGCCTCACCGGCAGCCGAAGTCGGCATCGGCCCAGTCCGCCGGCGCCACCGCGTCGAAGGGGGTGTCGGCCTCGACGGCGAGGCGGATCGTGCGGCGGCCGGTGAGGTCCACGTGGACGGGAACCGCGCGGTCGCCGCCCGCGAGCAGCGGGGACCGCCAGAGACGAACCCCGTCGGCGTACACGGAGAACCGCACCTTCCCGAGCCCCCTCGTCATGTCGTCGACACCGACCACCGCGTCGTACGCCGAGCAGTCGCGGTTGAGGTCGATCGTCACCGAGGACCGGCCGTGCACGGTCACGCCGCGCGCGTACGCCCGGCCGCCGACCGAGACGCCCCACCGCTGCCACACCCAGCTGCTCTCGCCGAGCCGCATCTCGGGCTCGGTGCCGTCGCCGGTGAGGCCGTACCGCAGCTCGTTCCACCGGTAGACGGCCGGGACGGGCGCGGATGGAGGCGGGGGCGTGGGTTCCGGGTCGGGGCGGGGCGGCGGCGTGGGCCTCGGCTCCGGCTTCGGACCGGTGGGCTCCGGGGACGGCTCGGCCTTCGGTGGAGCGGACGACGGAGGCGGGGCCGGGGCGGGCGTGGGGGCTGGGGCGGCGGCCGGGACCAGGGGCGGCCGGGCCGACGCCCGCTTCGGCGGCTTCGAAGCCGGCACCGCTGTCGGCGACTCGACGGCGTGCGACGCGGCCGGCCTCGCCTCGGGCTTCCCGACGGGGCTGTCGTCGCCCACCAGCGCGAGCGCGACCGCCGCCGCGGCCACCGCCACGGCTCCCGCCGCGACAGCCGCCTTCGCCGGTGCGCCGAGCCCCTCGGAGGCCGCGGCCCCGCCGGACCCGCCGCCCGCGGTGACGGCCGCACCGGCGGCGCCGGCGGCCCCGGCCCCCGTGCCGCCGGCGACGAGCGCGACCGCCTTCGCGTACCCGGCGGCGCCGAACCAGCCGATGACCGCGACCGGCACGACCGCCGGGATGCCGCCGGCGACCTCCTTGATCTGGCACGCCGCGAGGCGGCACTTGGGGCACTCCTCCAGGTGCTTGCGCAGCCCGCGCTCGGCGCGCGTACGCAGGCCGCCGCGGGCATGGGCGCCGAGCCGGTCGGCGTAGCGCGCGCACTCCTCGTCGGCGATGAGCGCGGTGCTGACATGCGCCTGGAGATAGGCCTGCCTGAGTCCCTCCCGGGCCCGGCTGGCGAGGACGCGGGTGCCGTTCGCGTCGAGCCCGAAGAGCGTGGCGACCTCGCTCGGCGACTCGTCCTCGACCTCGGTGTGCCAGAGCACCGCCTGCCACCGCTCCGGCAGGGACCGGAAGGCCCGCACGGCCATGGACTGCTCGGCCTCCCGCATCGCCAGCACGTCCGCGCCGAGGTCGAGCGTGTCGTCGCCCGAGACCTCGGGATTGCGCTCGGCCTGTGCGGCGAACACCGCGAAGTCGTCGACCAGTTGCTCCCGCTTCGCGGTCTTCGTCCAGTGCGCGGCGACGCGGCGGACGGTGGTGAGCAGATACGCGCGTACGGCGTGCTCCGGGCCGCTGCCGCCGCGCACCGCCTGGAGCACGCGGGCGAACACCTCGGCGGCGAGGTCGTCGGCGGTGTGCACGTCCCGGCAGCAGGTGCGCGCGTAACGGCGTACGGCGTCGGCGTGACGGCGGTACAGCGCCTCGTACGCCGTGTCGTCGCCGGCGCGCATGCGCACGATCAGGTCGGCGTCGGACGGCGGCGGGCCGGACGGCGGTGGCTTGAGGGGCGCCTTGTCGGACGGCGGTGCGAGCACGCTGTTCTCGTGCCGCTCGCGCTGTGACGGCACGCTGGGGTGAGTGCCCCCGTCCTCACCCGGGTCGGCGCTCGCGCCGTGGTCGTCGCCGCGGGGAGGGCGGCCCTGGCCGGGGACCCGCCGTGCGGCCGGCGCCACGGGGTCCGTGCCCCCGTCGCGGGGTGACTCGCCCAGCCCGTCAACGCTCATCGCGAAACTGCCCCCGCCTGCACACTCGGTCCCTGAAATTCCGGGAAGCGTGTCATACGGGGGCCCTGGCGAGCCCGGCAGCAGCGAACGATCACTCGTCCGTGGGGATTTGCCGTACGGCGGTACTGACCGTCACCCGTCCGGGAAAAGATCCACGGCCTACCCGGCAGCAACCCCGTCCCGAACGTGCGGGAGTTGGTGGCCCGCTCGTAACGCCCCGCGGGGCGACGGCCGCGTACGGGGCCGCCGTGGACGGCTGCGGTGAGGGGCCACCGGCTGTCACCGGTGGTCCCTCACCGCGAGCGTCGGCCTACAGCGGGCGGGACCGCAGCCCTTCCAGCAGGATGTCCAGCAGCCGGGCCGAGGCCGCGGCCTGCTGGGTGGCGTCCGGCAGCGAGGGCGCCGCCGTGGCGATGACCAGCAGGACGTCCGCGACCGTCACGTCCGCCCGCAGCTCGCCCGCCGCCCGGGCCCGGTCCACCAGCCGGCCGACGACCTCGAGCAGCGCCGCCACGCCGGTGTCGTCGGCGAGTTCGGCCGTGGCGTCCGCGACCAGCCGCAGTTCGGTGGCCGGCTGGGACCGCTGCTGCGGCACCCGGACCTCGTCCACGAGGACGCCGTCGGGCTCCTCGTCGGCGACGCCCACCCGCAGCACCTGGGGCGGTAGCAGTCGCCCCGCGCCCGAGGCGACCGACGTCCGCAGGAAGCGCGACAGCGCCGACCACGGCTCGTCCTCCTGGCCGAGCGCGGAGCGGGCCTGGTCGGTCAGCCGGGCGGTCTCCTCCTCGGCGATCCGGCGCACCAGGACGTCCTTGCTCGGGAAGCGCCGGTACACCGTGCCGACACCGACCCGGGCGCGCCGCGCCACGTCCTCCATCGGCGCGCCGTACCCCAGCTCGCCGAAGACCTCGCGCGCCGCGCGCAGTACGTGTTCCAGATTGCGCTGTGCGTCCACGCGGAGCGGGGTGGTGCGGGAACTGTCGCCCGGCCCACGTCCGTTGCCGCTCACCGCGCCGAGCGCACCGCCTGGTGCGACGGCCGACGCGGTAGACCAATGAGAATCCTGAATGTGCATAAGCGTTCCCCCGGTAATGACGTCTCCCCCCGGAGACTCTCCCCGCCATTGGAAGGCGGAGCGTGCGGAACGAGCGTGTTGCACGAGCCCGCCCCTGCGGACTCGTCGCGCACATCCCCCTACACCCCGTCGACACACGAACATAGTTGAGAGGGGGTCAATTCAGAAGGGGCAGGTTCCGCACGGAGCGCCCCCCGATCGGACCACGGGTCGGTTATCTCCCGATTACGCCCCTTCCTCTCTCTCCCTGCACACCCGTTGAGCTGGGCGTCTTCCGCGTACTCCGGCAAATCGGCCAACCCCGCGCGACGGCGGCGGTCGGTCACACAAATTGCCGGGCCTGTGGACAAACGCGAGCGCCGGGTGCGTCATGGGGTGGTGACGGCTGAGATCAATCAGGGGACGACCCCCGAACCACGGAAGAGTGCACGCATTCTCATCGTCGGTGGCGGCTATGTGGGGCTGTACACCGCGCTGCGCCTGCAGCGAAGGCTGAAACCGGAACTCCGACGGGGCGAGGCGGAGATCGTCGTGGTCTCCCCCGACCCGTACATGACGTATCAGCCGTTCCTGCCGGAGGCGGCCGCCGGCTCCCTCTCGCCGCGGCACGTCGTCGTACCCCTGCGGCGGGTCCTCCACGGGTGCAGGATCGTCGTCGGCGAGGTCCGGTCGATCGACCACGCCGGGCGCACCGCGGTCCTCACCACGCCCGCCACCGAGGAACGGGGCGCGAGCGCGGAGGAGCTGGCTTACGACGAACTGGTCCTCGCGCCCGGCTCCGTCTCACGCACCCTCCCGGTCCCCGGCCTCGCCGAGCACGGCATCGGCTTCAAGACCGTCGAGGAGGCCATCGGACTGCGCAACCACGTCATCGAGCAGATGGACATCGCCTCCTCCACCCGCGACCACGCGATCCGCGACGCGGCCCTGACCTTCGTCTTCGTGGGCGGCGGCTACGCGGGCGTGGAGGCACTCGCCGAACTCGAGGACATGGCCCGCTACGCCACGCGGTACTACCACAACATCAAGCCCGAGGACCTGAAGTGGATCCTCGTGGAGGCCTCGCCGCGCATCCTGCCCGAGGTCGGCGAGGAGCTGGGCAGGTACACGGTCACCGAGCTGCGCAGGCGCAACATCGACGTGCGCCTGGAGACGCGGCTGGAGACGTGCGCCGACCGGGTCGCCGTCCTGAGCGACGGGGCACGCTTCCCGACCCGTACGGTCGTGTGGACCGCCGGGGTGAAGCCGCACCCGCTGCTCGCCGCCACCGACCTGCCGCGCGACGAGCGCGGGCGCCTGAAGTGCACACCCCGCCTCACCGTGGACGGCGTCACGCACGCGTGGGCCGCGGGAGACGCCGCCGCCGTCCCCGACGTCACCGCCGCGGAGCCCGGCGCGCAGACCGCGCCCAACGCCCAGCACGCGGTGCGCCAGGCCAAGCTCCTCGGCGACAACATCGCCCACTCCCTGCGCGGCGAGGAGCTGGAGACGTACTCCCACAAGTACGTCGGCTCGGTCGCCTCGCTCGGGCTGCACAAGGGCGTGGCCCACGTCTACGGGCGCAGGCTGAAGGGCTACCCTGCCTGGTTCATGCACCGCGCCTACCACCTGAGCCGGGTCCCGACCTTCAACCGCAAGGCCCGTGTCCTGGCCGAATGGACCCTGTCCGGGCTGTTCAAGCGGGAGATCGTCTCGCTGGGTTCGCTCGAACACCCCCGCGCCGAGTTCGAACTGGCGGCCGGGGGGAAACCCGCCCAGGACCCGAAGGGGTCGTCCTGACCGGAGCCAGGAACTCCGCCGGAGGGACCCGCGTCTGACGGATGTCGGTCCGGTCGGCCAGACTGGTCCACGGCCGGGCGGTCCCCACCGCCCGCTCTTCGGACCCACGATGCTTTCCCACGATGCTTTTTCCACGTGCTGTATTCCTTCGGGGGAGACCCCCGGACCCCCGGCGACCGTGCCGTCCGGGGGTCATGAACCCGAGGCAAGGACTCGTGAACTTCACGCGCTGGAGCGCCCGACTCCCCGGAACGCAGCGCCGCGCCGCGCGCAGCGACCATCCGGTCATCCAGGACCGGCGGGGGGACGGCTCCGTGCCCGCGGCCCGCGCCGAGCGGCTGACCGACGACGCGCCGCCCGTGCCCGCCGTCGACGCGCTGCCGGTCCGCGAGGTCCTCGACCGCGTCCCGGCCCTCGTCGCCCTGCTGCACGGCCCCGGCCACCGCATCGCGTACGTGAACGACGCGTACGTGTCGGCCTTCGGCGTACGCCCCCTCGGCGAGCCCGCGCGCGCCGCCCTGCCGGAGCTGGAAGGGCTCGGCCTCCTGCCGCTCCTCGACCAGGTGCTGCGCAGCTCCAAGTCCCGCACCGTCAAGTCCCGCAGGACGCCCGACGGCCGTTCGTACACCTTCACCTGCACGCCCGTCGACACGCCCGACGGCCGGGGTGGCGGGGTCCTGATCTTCGCCACGGACGTCACCGACCATGCCGAGGCCGCCGAGCGGCTGCGCGCCAGCGAGCGCCGGCAGCGCGAGACCGCGGTCACCCTCCAGCGCTCCCTGCTCCCCCAGGAGCTGGAGGAACCGGACGACCTGCGCGTCGCGGCCACCTACCACCCCGGCGGCACGGAGGCCGCGGTCGGCGGCGACTGGTACGACGTGATCACCCTCGGCGGCGGCCGCACCGCCCTGGTCATCGGCGACGTCATGGGCCGCGGGGTGCGCGCCGCCGCCGTCATGGGCCAGCTCCGTACGGCGGTCCGCGCGTACGCCCGGCTCGACCTGCCCCCGCACGAGGTGCTCCAGCTCCTCGACGGCCTCGCCATGGAGATCGACGCCAACCAGATCGCCACCTGTGTGTACGCCATCCACGACCCCAACGAGGGCCGGCTGGTGTACGCGTCCGCGGGCCACCTGCCGATCCTCGTCCGGGACGAGAGCGGCACCGTGCTGCGCGCGGACGAGCCCACCGGGCCCCCGCTCGGCACGGGCGGCTGGATGCACGCCTCGGGTTCGGTCCCGCTCGGCCCCGGCTCCACGGCCGTCCTCTACACGGACGGTCTGGTGGAGCGGCGCAACGAGGACCTCGACGAGGGAATCGCCGCCCTGGAGCGCGCCCTGGCCGGCGCCACCGGCACCCCCCAGGTCGTCTGCGACCGGCTGGTGCGCTCGGCGGGGGTGACCGCCGACCACGACGACGACGTCGCCGTCCTCGTCCTCCAGCACCCCGCCCGCACCGGCCCCGACAGCGAGCTCTTCCGGAACGCGGCACTGGAACTGCTGGGCGGTGTGGAGGCCACCCCACGCGCGCGTGCCTTCGCCTCCGGCGTGCTGACCAGCTGGCGCTTCCCGCGCGAGCTGCACGACCTCGGCGTGCTGGCGGCCAGCGAACTCGTCGCCAACTCGCTCCAGCACGGCACCCCGCCGATGCGGCTGCGGCTGCGCCGCACCGACCGCCGGCTGATCATCGAGGTCACCGACGGCGACGACCACCTGCCGCGCCGCCGCCGTGCCGAGCCCGGCGACGAGGCGGGACGGGGCATCGCCATCGTCGCCACGATCGCCTCCGGCTGGGGGTCCCGGCGCACACCGGGCGGTGGCAAGGCGGTGTGGTGCGAGTTCGCCCTGCCCGGCGGGAGTGCCTGACGGGGGTGTCCGACAGACCCCGCCGTCAGGCGTCGGCGCGCGCGGACTCCGCGGGAGCGCCGCCCTGCGCCACCACCCGGCTCCGGGCGAGCGACGGCTGGTTCTGCAGGGGGGTGAGCTGCCGTCCGAGCCGGATCGCCAGGTAGGTGATGCCGAGCGAGAACAGCAGGAACGTCACGATGTACGGCGCGTGCAGCGACGCGCCCATCGGGCCGCCCACCGCCGGTCCGACGGCCAGCGCGAGCTGCTTCACCAGGGCGAACGCGGAGTTGTACTGGCCCGCCATGCCCGTCGGGGCCAGATCGGCAACGAGCGGCGCCACCGTCGGCGACAGCATCGCCTCACCGAGCCCGAACAGCGCGTACGTCGAGACGAACGCGGCGGTCGCCATGGTCCCGCTGCCGTGCCCGAGTCCCGCGTACCCGGCGACGACCCACGCCAGGGCCCAGATCAGCCCGACCGCGGCGATCACCCGGGACCGCTTCCGGCGCTCCACGAACCGCAGCACCGCGAACTGCGCGACGACGATCATCGCCGTGTTCGCCGCGAGCGCCGTACCGAGCGCGGACGTCGAGATGCCGGCCGCCTCGACGCCGTACGCGCTCAGCCCCGACTCGAACTGCCCGTAGCAGGCGAAGAAGAGCACGAAACCAAGGACGCACAGCTGCACCATGGCCCGGTTGCCGAGCAGTTGCTTCCAGCTGCCGCCCCTGCCCTGCGGCGCGTCCTCCACCGCCGGCGCGTGCGGCATCCGCACCGTCGTCATGATCAGGGCAAGCAGCAGGAACATCGCCGCCTCGATCGAGAACAACAGGGTGAACGAGTCCACGCGCGTGGTGTCGACGAGATGCCCGCCGATCAGACCGCCGACGCCGAGCCCGAGGTTCTGCAGGAAGAACTGCGTCGCGAAGGCGCGTGACCGGGTGTCCGCCGTCGAACAGTCCACGATCATCGTGGCCAGCGCCGGCTGCATGACCGCCTGTCCGGCACCCAGCGCCGCCGCCGACAGCAGGACGGTCGTCGCACTGCCCGCGAGCCCGAGGCTCAGCGCCCCGACGGCGGCCGTGACCAGGGCGGCGACGAGGACCGGCCGCGGGCCGCGCCGGACGATGGCCCGCCCGGCGAACGGAAGCACCACGAGCGCGGCCACGGCGAAGACGGCGAGCACGAGACCCGCCGTCATGGCGCCCAGCTCCCGCACCTGCGCCACATAGACGTACAGATACGGAACCGTGAAGCCGAGGCCGAACGCGCTGAGTGCGTTGCCCACATGGATCCGGCGCATCGCTGCGCCCATCGCCCTGGTCACTTTCACCTGCCTTTGAACGGGGACCGGCTCCCCACACGGGGGAGCCGGTCCGAGAAGAGGTACGAGAAGTCAACCCTGAAGACTTCAGAGCTAAAGTTCGAAGCTAAACTGTACACCTCGAAGGACTTCAAGGCCAAGCGGGGGCGTGCCATACTCCGCCCATGGGTGACATCCCCGGTGTCGGCGCCAGCGAGCCGACCCTCGAAGAGCAGATCGCGGCCTATCAGCGCGAGTTCCGTGACCTCGATCCCCAGGTCGAGAAGATCGTCTCGGCGCTCGGCCGGCTGAACCGCCGGATGAACGTCGCCTACGGCCGGCAGACCGCCACCCTCGGCATCAGCAATGCCGACTGGGAGGTCCTGAAGGCGCTCGTCCTCTCGGGCGCCCCGTACCGCCTGGGCCCGAGCGACCTCGCCAAGCGGCTGGGACTCACCCCGGCGGCGATGACCCACCGGATCGACCGCATGGTCACGGAGGGCCTGGTCACCAGGGAGCGGGACGAGTCGAACCGCGTGCGCGTGATCGTCGAGCTGACCGCGGAGGGCCGCGAGAAGTGGCTGGAGGCGATGCGCCTCGCCACGGTCTTCGAGGAGGACCTGCTCCAGGACCTGTCCGCCGATGAGCGCGGTGTCCTCGGCGAGGTGCTGACCCGGCTGCTCCGCAGGGTGGAGGACGCCCAGCCGGACGCGAGCGGCCGTCTCACCGACCTCGACTGAGACCACGGACCCCGGCCGGCGACGGGCGCGAGCCGGTCCCAAAAGTTCTTGACAGAGGTGGTTGACAGTGACCTCCTGGATCCGTAAGGTTCTTCGAGTTGCCGCGGAGCCGTCACGGTTCTGCGACAGCGCCTCCGCCGCTGAAGCGGCACCCAAACCACCAGCACGATCTCCCAACCGGGTTGAATTTCGGCGTGCCCGAATTCAATTCGATTTGGCTCCGGCAGCTCCGATTAGGAACCGCCGGGAAGATCCGCTAAAGTTTGGGACGTCGGAACGGCCCAAAAGCCGGGAAGACAAGCCCCCTGACTGGGAATCAGGCCCGAGAGGATCTGGTAGAGTCGGAACCGCCGGAAAGGGAAACGCGAAAGCGGAAACCTGGAAAGCACCGAGGAAATCGGAGCCGGAAA
>NZ_JBWJAQ010000030.1:0-63029 GCF_056387915.1 Streptomyces sp. GLSS-08 | reverse complement strand
TCCGAAGCGATAATCCACGTGGCGATGATCGACCTCATAATCCGCAGACTCACTCGCGAATCCACCCTGAACTGGCGCGACACCTGAACCTCGAACCAAACAACCTCTGCGGGACAAAACACTCTTTTAGCCGTACAGGACGAGGACGCGCCCCTCCACCGCGAACCGGCCATGCAGCGTGCCCGACATAGTGTTGTACGCGGCGCTCCACACGTTCAGCGCCGTCTCCTGCGCAGCACCTAGGCGGCGCGCTGAAGGGCACGCTTGTGCATGAATCAGATCGTAGGACCACTGTGCGTCCCGTGCAGAGCCACCGAGGCGGCACTCTGGTCCGCCAAGCGGTGCACCCGATGCGAAGGAAGCCCCGTAGGGAGGGGCTCGCCGCACGCGGATCACTGCTTCGCTCGGCCTGCCGCTCCACGGGGCGTTCCCGTGTCAGGCGGCGTCGCTGCCTTCGTCCGACACCTTGTGTACGTAGGAGTTGTGGTGGTTGATGGGCCGGCCGTCGGCGTCGAGGGGTGTGAGGGGACGGATGGGCCGCCTGCTGGCGGTGTCGAGCAGCAATGAGTGCTGCTCGCCTTCGGCGAAGAGGTGTCCCTCGCCCCACTGCCTAAGGGCTACGAGGATCGCGAAGAGGTCGTCGCCCTTGTCAGTGAGGATGTATTCGCTGTAGGCGGTGCCGTCCGAGGCTGGGCGCGTTTCGAGGACCCCCTGAGCCACGAGGGCGCGCAACCGGTCGGTGAGGATGTTCCGGGAGACACCGAGGCTGCGCTGCAGCGCTCCGAAGCGGCGGGTCCCGTCGAAGACGTCACGGATGATCAGCAGGGACCACCGGTCCCCGACCACGTCCACCGCGCGGGCGACGGGGCATGCCGCCGTCGCCAGAGTCTCCTTCGATGTCCCCATCTGTTCCTCCCGCGTGGGCCCGCTGGGGCAAATCTGCCCTGACGAAGTGGTTGCAAAACCAGACCACCGATTCTACGCTGCTACTTATCTGGTCTCGTTTTGAAACTAGTTTTGCGAGGGTTCAATGACTGATGTGACTGAGGCAACTGCTGCGGCGGGCGAGACTCGGGTGAGTCCGGTTCGGGTGGCTGTGGTGCAGTTCGAGCCGCAGGTCGGTGTGGAAAACCTCAAGACGAATGCGGCCGCTGTCGAACAGCGCCTGAACGCCGCAGGCGCAGCGGGGGCCACGCTGGTCGTTCTGCCTGAACTGGCGACGACCGGCTACGTCTTCGAGACGCGGGAGGAGGCGTTCGCCCACTCCGAGACGATCCCGGACGGACCGTCGCTGCAGATGTTCGAACGGATCGCCGCCAAGCACGACATGTACATCGTCGGCTGTATCGTCGAGCGGGACGGCGAGCGGCTGTTCGACACGGCAGTGCTGGTGGGACCCGGAGGCTACATAGGCCGCTACCGCAAGACGCACCTGTGGAACACCGAGAAGCTCTGGTTCACTCCCGGTGACGAAGGGTTCGCGGTCTTCGACACCCGGATCGGCCGCATCGGCTTGCTGGTGTGCTGGGACATCTGGTTCCCCGAGACTGCCCGGATCGTGTCCCAGATGGGCGCGGACATCATCTGCATCCCGACCGGCTGGGTCTGGACCCCTCCGCCGCTTTACGACGCGAGCGGCGTCTGCATGGCCGCCCACCTCACGATCACGGCGGCGCACGTCAACAACGTCTTCATCGCGACGGCCGACCGCACCGGACAGGAGCGCGGTGCCGGCTTCATGGGCAACTCGCTCATCGCGAGCACCAACGGATGGCCGATCGATCGCATCGCCGGCCCGGACGAGGACACGATCATCTACGCCGACGTCGACCTCACCGCGGCCCGCACCGCTCCGATCTGGAACCAGCTCAACGACCTGCACCGGGACCGCCGCACGGACCTTTATGACCCGATGCTCGGATACCGGGGCGCCCCGCGGCTGCCGCGATAACGTCATGAGCGCCCTCGTCGACCCGACGAAACGTGCACACAGGGCCGTACGCCTAGGCCGTTTCGTTTGGATCATCGGGCTGACCAGAGGAAGATGCCTGCGATGTGGAGTCCGGCCAGGTAGATGGTCGCGGTCTTCTCGTAGCAGGTGGCGATACCCCGCCACTGTTTCAAGCGGTTGATGCAGCGTTCGACGGTGTTGCGCTGCTTGTATGCCTCGCGGTCGAAGGCGGGTGGCCTGCCGCCCCGGCTGCCGCGTCGCAGCCGGTGGCCGCGTTGATCGGCCGGAACGGGGATGACCACCCGGATACCGCGCTTGCGCAGGTGCTCGCGGATCGCGCGGCAGGAGTACGCCTTATCGGCCAGCACCACGTCCGGCCTTGTGCGGGGCCGTCCTCGCCGTCGAGGAACGCGAGGCGGGCCATAGCGTGAGCGAAGGCGGGTGCGTCGCCGGCTTGTCCGGCGGTGAGCACGAAGGGCGGTGGCCGGCATTGGACATCGGAGGCCAGGTGGATTTTTGTGGTCAGTCCGCCCCGGGACCGGCCGATGCCGTGGTCTGCCGGTTCGTCTGCTGGGGCCCCTTCTTGCGGGCCCCAGCCGCGTGCTGGTGTGCGCGCACGATGGTGGAGTCCACCGAGACAGTCCAGTTGAGGTTGTCGTCGGCGTCGGCCTGTGCGATCAGCGCGGTGAACACCCGCTCCCATGTGCCGTCGATGGCCCACATTCGCAGCCGGTTGTAGACGCCTCGCCAGTTGCCGTACTTCTCGGGGAGGTGGATCCACTGCGATCCCGTCTGGAACTTCCAGGCGATCGCGTCGATCACTTTTCGATGCTCCCGCCACCGGCCACCCCGCCGGGGTGTCCGATCTGGGAGTAACGGTTCGATTCGCGCCCACTGCGCGTCAGTCAACGGCACACACGAACAACGACTATCGGTGCCGGTAGGAACGGCGCCGCTGTCAGGCGGTCGGCCTAGGTGCTGTTTCTTGGATCATGTGCGGAGCCAGGTCATGAGGGTCGCGAGGGTGACGGTTCCGAGGTAGATGTAGGCGCGTTTCTCGTAGCGTGTGGCGACGCCGCGGAAGCCCTTCAGTCGGTTGATGGCCCGCTCGACGGTGTTGCGTTTCTCGTAGCGCTCGCTGTCGAATCCGGTGGGCCGGCCGCCTCGGGAGCCTCGCCCCTGCCGGTGTCTTTTCTGGCCCAGACGTTCAGGGATGGTGTGCCGTACTCCGCGTCGTCGCAGGTAAAGGCGGTTGCTGCGGGACGTGTAGGCCTTGTCCGCCAGGACATGGTCGGGCCGGGAGCGAGGCCGTCCGACTCCGCGACGGGGCACAGAAATCTGCCGCAGCACGTGCTCGAGTTGAGGGCCGTCACCGTGGTGACCCTCCTTTGCGAAGTACCGCATTGCCCTACCTACGACGCGGGCCGCACGCTCTCCGGCGAGCCGCAGCGCCTCGGGCACCACCTAGGGCTTCGACGTCATGAACCCGGCAACTCGCTCACGTCTTGACAATTCGGTCAGTGTGAATGACCATTCATTCATGGCTGCGAACGACATCACCCGCGAGGACGGCAGATCGACGCGAGAAGAAATCTTGAGCGCCGCACTCGAAGTCTTCGCGGCTCAGACGTTCGCAGGCGCACGCGTCCCTGGCATCGCCAAGCACGCAGGGGTAGCGCAGGGCACCCTCTATCGGTATTGGTCGAGCAAGCAGGCCTTGGCCAATGACGTGTTCTGTCATGCCAAGCGGGTGTTTCTCGCGTACCTGCGTCGGTCCATGCCGGCGACCCTCCCGGCCGACGAGGCCGAGATGCGCTCCTTGTTCGACATTCTGTGGCGAAACCTGACGGATTTCGCTGAAGAGCAGACCCTGATGCTGATCTTCCTTGAGCATCAGCAGCACGCCCCCTTCCTCGACCAGGAGGCTCTGGACATCACGCGGGAAGTCGAAGACTTTGCCCACGGCCTCATTCGTGCAGGCCAGCGGCTTGGGCTTTTTCCGCCTGTGGACCCACAGCTCCTGCGGCTCTTGGTTTTTGGCTCCTATGTAGGTCTGAGCAAGGGGCGCGCGGCGGGTTATTCACCTTCTCGCGAAGAAATGATCATCGCCCGTGATGCGCTCTGGGCGCTGCTGACACACGGCAGCCCATACTCCGGCACGTGACCGGACTGGAGCCACTCGCGGAGCGGACGTCTCCTGGAGGCACATATGCATTGGTGGGAAGTCAGCGTTCCGTTTCCTGACGGCGGCGCGGCAGGTGTGCACATCTTCACCTACGTAGACACCACGCCGTGCGAAGCCCGCAGTCGAGCTCGAGAAGACGCAGGCAGTCCGTCGGCTGTCCGCCACCGTCGGGGGGCCAAGGTCGATCTGTCGCACATGACACTCATGTGTCATACGCCAGATCTGCGATCCTGGCATTCGGCGTCCGCGCAGATACCACGCCAGCGCACGAGGTGACGTGTATCTGACTTTCAGCTGGGTTCTGGAGGGCGGCGTCAGCAGCTACTGGCGAGGCGCTTTACAATCGCCCATCGACTGGCGACTGGTCTGCTGGCAGTCCACCCGCCGCCAGCAGATCGCCGACGCGATGTTCGTCCTCATGGCTGATTACGAAGCGACGCAGGGGCACCCGCCGGGCGAGCAGGCCTTTTACGCGTTTGGCCAGCAGGCCGCCGACCAGACGCGCTCGCCGAAGCGCAAGGAAATGCGGTCGCTGTCCGAACCGCGCGACGACTGGAGGCAGTTGGCGATCCGGGCATTCGGCGCCTGCACCATCTACTCATCTGCAGTCCGCACTGGCCTACCGGGCCCTCGCCGCGGGTGTGGGGCCGGTTGCGGCAAAGGTGCCCCGCACGGATCGGCGGCGCGTCTTGCAGCACGAAGACCACCCCCAATGCTCGGCGGTCAGTATCCCTTGTTGCTCGTCCCGCAGCTCCAAAACTGGTGTCCCAGCCCAGCGCAATGGTCGCCGCGAGTACGAGAACCGGGTCAACACACTCGTGCTGCCCGGACCAGTGGCTGTACCCATATTCCCCGAGGCCGTAGAACGCTCGGCGCCAGGGCCGGCGGCGAAACTGAAGTCGCAGGGTGCCGGTGTGGCCTGAGGGGCAGGCCTGGTTGGGGCTGTCGGTGGACTATCAACGCATTCTCGATGTTCTTGCGGACCGGCCCCGGGTCCATCAAGGCCCGTCGGCCTGACAGACGTTGGATGTGATGTTCGGCCTGGACGCGGTGCCGGCCCAGGTGGAATGCGGTCGAGAGCGAAACACCTGGTCGCGCGGGGCTCACTGGCCGAGCGGCAGCCGGGCAGTTCAGTCTCGTCCAGGGCCCAGCAAGGCGGCCCACCTGAGCAGGGTCATCGACGAGTAGACCATCGCCTCGGCGCTGGTGGCGTGGGACTGCCCGTGGCCGTCCGGAGCGCAGCCGTCGCCAGCCTCTGCCTCCGGACCGTATCGCAGGCGCCGGCCTGCCTCCCGCGCGCGATACGCGTGGGGAGACGGGCCGGCGCCTGCGGTTCCTAGGCTTCGAACGCGGGGGCACGTCGGACCAGGGTGAGACCTAGCATGCCGACGCCGACGGCCATCAGCAGCAGACCGAGAGGGAACACGGCGATGGGCAGGACACCGCGCAGGGCCACTGGAACGGCGCCGAGGACGTAGGCCGCGAGCGCCGGGCGGGAGGCCCCGCCGGACTTCCAGAGTGCCGCCCCGAGGGTGGCGGCGCCGACTAGGAAAAGTATCGACGAGAAGGTGAAGACGGTACCGGTCAGGCCGTTGAGAAGAGTGGTGATCTGCGGCTTCTCCAACTCGGGGAAAACCAGGTTGAGAATGAACTCCACGCCCAACAGGCCGGCCATCCCGAGCTCGTTCAGGGCGTATCCGACTGCCCCAAGGCTGCCCGTGAGGCGCCGGTCGGCGAGGAAGAGCCCGGTGACCAGGAAGAGTCCGAAGGCCTCCGCCAGGGGTGCGAGGGCGTGGGTGACGGCCAGGTCGTCGGGGATCAGGGAGCCGCGCCGAGCGGCGTTGAGCAGGAGGACGGCCGCGCACCCGACGCCCGCCCAACCGCCGAGCCTGTAAAGGGACTTCGATGACATGCTTCCTCCAGATGTCGTGGATGACGCCGAAAAGAAGTCAGGCCGGGCGGGGCTACGAGCGGATATTGGGCTGCGTCCAGGTCTCCAGTTCGGCGAACGCCGCGACGAAGGAGGGCAGCATCGGCTTGTACGCCTTCTTGTCGATCGCGACGAGCCCGTCGGTGTGGGTGCCTCCGTGGATGTGTACGTAGCGGTGCAGGCTGGCGCGGCCTGCGTCGGTGACCATCCGGTCGTACACGTCACCGAAGGTGGCCGGAGGGGTCAGCGCGTCGAGCGTGCCCTGGATGCTGATCAGCGGGCGCTGGATCTTCCCGGTCAGCGAGATCCGCTCGACCGTCCGGTGCACCGACTCCGGACGCGAGGCGAAGTCGTAGTCCGTGTCGCAGCCGGGGCCGGTTCCTGATGGGCAGAATGGGGTGCCTGCCTGCTGGGCGCCGTCGTAGCCGGGGTCGACCTCCTCGCGGACGACGCGCTGCAGGAGGTCCCATTGGTTGTGGTACTGGTAGCCCCACTGCTTTTCGGAATCCTTCGGATAGCCTGCTGCGATGATCTCGTCGCGCGCCGCCTGGTCGCCCTTGGCGAGGCGGGGGAAGGCGCGCAGCGCCGGCGGGAGTGTGGTGAGCAGGCTGCCTTCCTTGGTGAAGGTGAGGGCGTTCCAGTCGATGCCGCCCGTGTAGAGCTTGGGGTGGTGCTCGAGCTGCCAGCGGACGAGGTATCCGCCCGCGGAGAGCCCGGCGGCGTACGTGACGCGGGGCATGCGCCCGTAGTGCTGTCTGGCGACCTTCTTCGCTGCCACGGTGAGCTGCGCCATCCGACGGTGCCATTCCGTGATCGCGTCGCCGGGGCGGTCGCCGTCCTTGTAGAGCTCGTCGCTGGTGTTGCCCTTGTCGGTCGCGGCGTAGGCGTAGCCCCTGGCGAGCACCTGATCGCTGATGATCGGGTCGTTGGCGTACTGCTCGCGGGTCCCGGGCGGGCCGGCCACGACGAGCCCTCCGTTCCAGTGCTTGGGCAGCCGGATGACGAACTGGCTGTCGTGGTTCCAGCCGTGGTTGGTGTTGGCGGTGGAGGTGTCGGGGAAGTAGCCGTCGATCTGGATCCCGGGAATCCCGGAGGGTGTGACGGTGTTCTCCGCCACCAGTCCCTTCCAGTCGTCCTTGTCGGTGTGCCCGGTCGGGGTGGTTCCCGTGGTCGTCAGATCGGTCAGGCAGCTGGGGATGGAGTACGCGGCTCCCGGGACCCGAATGCCGGAGCAGCGGTCCTCCTGGGTGATGCCCGCCGGAACGGTCAGGGAGGTCGCGAGCAGCAACGGTGCGATGGCGAGATGGCGAAGCACGAGGCCCTCTTCTCGATAGGGAATGGGACGCCTCGAAATCTAGAAACAGCAGGTCATTGTGGGTAAGTGCGAGATGGCCTCATCGGCTGTGGCCAGAGGTCACATGACCTCCGGCCACAATGTGCGCCGGGTTCTCGAGCGGATGCCGGATCGCGGCACGGGGCGCGTACTCTCCGAGGGAAAGAGAGCCTTCGAGCCTTCGTGAGCCTTTGAGGAGGTCCGATGTCGCGGCCCGTTCCCTGGATACCCGCCGTCTTGTACGGCGCCGTACTGTTCGGGGGTGTCTACTACGCTGTGATCGGTCCGGGCCCGGGAGCCCGGACCGCTGTATACGCGGCTCTCCTCGGCGCCTTGGTGGCCCTGGACGTGCGTGACCGGCGGGAGTGGATGGGCCGGCGGATCGCGCCAGGCGTGGTGTTCGCCCTCAGGGTGCTGCTGCTCTGCGCGGTCGCGGTCGTCGACGAGTCCGGACTGTCGCGCGTGCTGTTCGTCCTCGTGCCGTTCCTGGCCTTCTTCGCGTACGGACCCACCGTCGCCATCAGCCTCGGCGTCGGCTGCGTGGCGGCGCTGGCGGGCGCGTTCACCCTGTGGGTTCCGCACTGGCAGGTGCGGGCCGAGTACATCTCGGACCTGCTGATGTTCGCCCTAGGGGTCGTCCTGGCTCTCGCAATGGCCGCGGTGGCCGTCCGCGAGCAGCAGGCCCGCGCCCGGTTGGAGGGCACCCTCGCCCAGATCGCCGAGCTGTCCGCAGCACGCGAACGCAACCGGCTGGCCCGCGAGATCCACGACAGCCTCGGCCACCATCTCACCGCGATCGGGATCCAGTTGGAGAAGGCCGAGGCCTTCGCTTCCCTCGATCCGCAGAATTCGGCGCAGGCGGTGTCGCATGCCCGCTGGTCGGCAAACCGCGCTCTGGACGAGGTACGGGCATCCGTGCGCACCTTGGGGCCCGATTTGGAGTCCGAACCGGCCGGCCTCTCCCGGGCGCTCGCCGACCTCGTCCACCACCTGGACGGGGGGAGCCGCCGCATCTCCCTCGAGATGTCGGGCGCCGAGCGCAGGCCGCTGCTGGTGCTGTACCGGGCCGCGCAGGAGGGGCTGACCAACGCCTGCCGGCATTCCGGAGCCACAGAGATCGGGGTGAGCATCGCCTACGACGAGCGCGGAGCCCGCCTCCAAGTGGTCGACAACGGCACCGGGTTCAATACGGCTGACGAGGGGTTCGGACTGACGGGACTGCGCGAACGGGTCCGCCTCGCCGAGGGAAGCATGGCCATCAACAGCTCGTCCGGCGGCACGGTCCTCACGGTCGGAGTCCCGTGGTGATCGAGAACGGGAACGCGGACGCGGACGTACGGGTCTTCGTCGTCGACGACCAAGATCTCGTAAGGGAAGGCATCACCGCACTCCTCGGCATCCAGCCGGGCATCGAGGTGGCGGGCAGCGCACGTGACGGCGCCGAGGCGGTCGAAACGGCCCCGGCCTGCCGACCCGACGTGGTGCTGATGGACCTCCGGATGCCCGGGATCGACGGCGTGGCCGCCACAGGGCTGCTCCGCCGCAGCCTGCCCGCGTGCAAGATCGTGATGCTGACGACATTCAACGACGACGCGTACGTCGCCCGGGCGCTGAAGGCCGGCGCGGTGGGTTACCTCCTCAAGAACCTGCCCGCCGCCGAGCTGGCACAGGCCGTGCGTCTGGCCCACGCGGGGGTGGCCCAGTTCGACCAGACGGTCATCGCCAACCTGGCGGCGGGGCGCACCGCCCCCGAGCTGCTCACGCCCCGGGAGACCGAAGTGCTCCGCCTCATCTCGGCAGGTGCCACGAACAAGGAGATCGCATCCCGCCTCTACCTCAGCGAGGGCACCGTGAAGAACCACATCTCCCGTGTCCTGAGCCGACTGGGTCTGCGCGACCGCACCCAGGCCGCCCTCTACGCCAGGGACAACGGGCTCATCTGACCCGGCCGCCCGGGATGCGGACGTGCCCGCACGAATTCGGGTCTCGCCAAGCGACGGCGCCTACCCGTGCTCGCCGAAGCCCCACCTTCCAAGTCGGCTGATGGCCCACTGGCACTGTCCCGCCGAACCGGCAACGCGAAGGGTGGCTCGCGTTGTCGCAGCGGGAGCCACCCTTGTTCCCTGATCTTTACCGTAGCTGCGTCAGTTGGGAACGGAACCACGCGGATCCACACCGCCACCGGCCTGACCCTCGCACCACCGACCCCCCCTGAAAACCTCAGTAACTGCGGAGTTCCTGGACCAGGTGGGCCAGGTACTCGCTTGCACTCAAGTCGTCGCCGGCCAGTGCCGCCGTCTGTCCGGCCCACAGATTCATGTACTCCGGCCTGCTCTGGATGGTGGCGGCCTGACGGATGGGCTGCATCAGGGTGTTCTGGACGGGGTACGGGGGCACGGTGTCCTCGTAGGCGGCCATGTCGCGGACGAACTGGTTGGGTATGCCGCGGGCGGTGCGGCCGGAGAAGAGCCGGGTGAGGACGGTTGTGCGGGCCGCTGGGGTCCCGAGCTGACGCTTGTGCGGTTCGCTCGCGCCGGATTCCCGGGTGGCGAGGAAGGCGGTGCCGATCTGCACGGCGTCGGCGCCGAGGGCAAGGGCGGCCCGGATGCCGCGGCCGTCGGCGATGCCCCCGGCGGCGATGACGGGCACGGTCACGGCGTCGGCGATCTGCGGTACCAGCGAGAAGGTGCCGACAAGCGACTCCCGTACGGGTGCGAGGAACGCCCCGCGGTGCCCGCCCGCGTCACTGCCAGAGGCCACGATCGCATCGAGGCCCGCGTCCTGCACAGCAATGGCCTCGTCCACTGTCGTCGCCGTACCTATCAGGACGATGCCCCGGCGGCGCGCCTCCTTGATGACTCGCCGAGGCGGGATGCCCATGACGAAGCTGATGACGGGCGGGGCGGCTGCGAGGAGCGCGTCGATCTGGTCGTCGAAGTCGGGCAGGGCTGTGACGTCCTCGTAGGCGGGGGCGACCGCGCCGAGTTCGTCGTAGTAGGGCCGGAGCCGCTCGGTGTGGGCGGTGAAGACGTCGTTGTCCGGCAGTGTGGAGCGCTCGCCCTCCAGCGGTACCCAGAGGTTCACGGCGAACGGACGGCTCGTGGCGGCCTTCAGTTCGCTGACCAGTCCTGTGATCGCTTCGGGGGTGAGTATGTGCGCGCCGTAGGAGCCGAGGCCGCCGCCCTCACTGACGGCGGCAGCCAGGGCGACGGAGGAGAGTCCGCCGCCGAAGGGGCCCTGGACGATGGGGTGATCGATGCCCAGCAGGTCGCCGAGTCTGTTCGGGCCGCTCATGCGGTCACCGCCAGGGCGGCGGCCTCGCGGCCGTGGGAGAACTGGAGCGCGGTGCGGGCGACGCGGGCGCCGAGGTGGTGGGCGGTGCGCAGGTCCGAGTCGGTGGGGGCTTGGCCGGGGCCGAGATCGGAGGAGGACTGGGCCATGGCACCGACGAAGCCGCCGAGACGGTTGAGGTCGTCCGGGCTGCCGGTGGAGGTGTAGGCCCAGCCGGGAAGCAGCCCGAGCGAAACCCAGATCATGCCATGCTGTGCGGCAAGGACGGCCAAGGAGAGCAGGGCGTTGTCCTTGTTGCCGTTGATGCCGGCGGAGTTCGTGAAGCCGGCCGCGAGCTTGCCCTGCCAGCCCTGCTCGGCCCACACTTTGCCGCTGGCCTCCGCGAACTGCTGGAAGACGGCGGAAGTGGACCCCATGTAGGTGGGCGAGCCGAAGATGATCGCGTCAGCGTCCTCAAGAGCTGCCCAGAGGCTGTCGTCCAGAGTGGCTACGTCCCGCAGGTCGGCGCGCACGCCGGGGACTGAATCGACGCCGGCCGCGACGGCATCGGCCTGACGCCTTGTGTGGCCGTAGCCGCTGTGGTGAGCAATAGCGACGGAAAGTGGCACGGACATGAGGGGGTCCCTTCGCTCTGTGATGCGTGAAAGCGCATCGACACGTTCCACACTAGACGACTGGTCCACTATTCGCTACCCGTCACCGAGCGGCTGCCTGCCATCTCCATGCCGGCGCTTTCCATCCGCTGCGTAGACCGGCCGCCCGGCCCAGGGTGGTACTGGCCTTCCCAGGGAGCGGCAGGCTCTGGTCGGCCGCCCCGACCGGGCGCAGAGTGGTCCGCATCCGCGCACCGCACCGGCCCGCGCAGCAGACCCAGGAGCACCCCATGAGCTACCCCACCCTCGCCGCCCGAACCGCCGTCGTCACTGGAGCGGCCAGCGGCATGGGCGCGGCCACCGCCCGCCTGCTCGCAGCGGGTGGCGCCCGCGTCGCCCTGCTCGCCCGGCGCACCGACCGGCTGGACGCGCTGGCCGCCGAGCTCACCTCCGCTGGAGGCCAGGCCCTCGCCGTCACCGCCGACGTCACCGACCAGGCCTCCGTCGACGCCGCCGCCAAGGCCGTCCACGATGCCTACGGCCGGGTCGACCTGGTGGTCAACAACGCCGGCGTGATGCTGCCCAATCCCCTCGCCGAGGGCCGGCTCGACGAGTGGTCCCGCATGATCGACACCAACCTCACCGGCGCCCTGCGCGTCATCCGCGCGTTCACCCCCGACCTCACCGCGGCCGCCGCAGACGGCCACACCGCCGACCTGGTCAACGTCTCCTCCATCGCCTCCCACGTCCTCTTCCCCGACTACGCCGTGTACGGGGCAACAAAGGCCGCCCTCACCCAGCTGTCCGCCGCACTGCGCACCGAGCTGGGTCCGCGCGACGTCCGGGTCAGCACCATCGAGCCGGGCCTGACCGACACCGAACTCGCTGGGCACATCGACAACCCTGAACTGCGCGAGCAGCTCGGCGGGATGTTCACCGCGATCCCGGCCCTCACCGCCGAGGACATCGCCGACCTCATCGCGTACACCGTCAGCCGTCGCCAGCACGTCAACCTGCGCCAGTCGATCGTCCTGCCGACCCGCCAGGCCTGACATTTCCCGATCACCCGCCGGGGCTGCCATGGGGGATGCGGCGCCTCGTCGGATGGCACTCTGACAGCCCCCGCGTGGTCATCGCCACCGAGCCACAGGACAGCGGAACCGTCGACGGCGGCCCGGTGACCGCCGTCCCTGCCTCCGGACCAGTGGATGTGCTCCCTGGCCCCAGCAGGGCCAGGCAGCACACCGCCGCGATCAGCCACAATCGTCGTATGAACACCGCGACCAGCCTGAGCGACTTCCTCCGGACCCGCCGCGCCCGCCTGCATCCGAAGGATGTGGCCCTGCCGGATTTCGGCGGCACGCGCCGGGTCGCCGGCCTGCGCCGCGAGGAGATCGCCCAGCTCGCCGGGGTCAGCGTCGACTACTACACCCGGATGGAACAGGGCCGCGTGTCCAACCCCTCGGACGCCGTGCTCGACGCCCTCGCCCGCGCACTGCGGCTGAACGACGACGAGAGCCGGCACCTGCACGAGCTGGCCCGACCGCGGCGCACCGCCCGTCCGGCGCGCAGACACCAGGTCAGCCGACAGCGCGTGCGACCGATGCTCCAGCGGCTGCTGGACGAGCTGAAGGACGTGCCGGCAATGGTGATGGGCCAGCGCATGGACATCCTGGCCTGGAACCCGGCAGCGGTCGCTCTCTTCGGCGACTACGCCGCCGTGGACCCGGCCGAGCGCAACATCGCCCGGATCACCTTCCTCGACCCGGCGTCCCGCGAGCTGTACGCGGACTGGGCCTCCTGCGCCCGCGAGAACGTGGCCTACCTCCACCTGGAGGCTGGACGGAACCACCCCAGCGACCCGCGATTGGCACATTTGATCGGGGAGCTGTCGTTGAAGAGCGAGGACTTCCGCCGCTGGTGGGCCGAACACCCGGTCCAGGACAAGACGTCGGGCATCAAGAGGTTTCACCACCCGTTGGTCGGCGACCTGGAACTGACCTACGAGACCCTGCGCGCTGCCGACGACCCCGACCAGGCACTGATCACGTATGCAGCCCAGCCGGACACCTCATCCCACGAGAGCCTCAACATGCTGCTTGCGTGGACCGCCCCCACAACCACCGGTGTTCATCCATCGACCGATTGACGGGCAAGGAGCAGCCTCGCCTCAAGCCTGCTCTGATTCCGACCCTTGCAGACGATCTTCGGGGCGACTTCTGCTGAACAGTAGGGGTCTCTGCCTTGAGGGGCCGCCGGGCGTACGCAGACAGGGGTAAACGGGGGGACCCCTGCTGCCGTGGATGTACTGCCCGGCGACTCCTTCATTGTCTCGATCAACTGGCCTTGTTGGCAATGTGAAACATATTGTCAACGTTCTGACATCCACTCATCTCTCGGAGGCGCGGTGCACGCGACACTGCGATTCGGTCGATGATGTCTCTCGCCGGTCCGGGGGTTGACCGCGCCCGTCCTCCCAGGTCCGGTCGGCGTTCGGACGTCCCCGGATGGAACTCATCTCATTTCTCGGATCAGGAGATCAGGGCAGGGTCCATTTCTGGTTGGGTCCGGTGTGGCAGGTCCACAGGTGGACGGGTGTGCCGTCGTTCCAGGTGTCGCCGGAGGCGTCCAGGCATTTGGCGGACTGGGGGTTGCGGACGGTGCCGTCCGTCTGGGGGGACCATTTCTGTGCTCCGGTTCCGTTGCAGGTCCACAGCTGGATGCGTGTGCCGTCCGCGTTCGCGCCGCCGGACACGTCCAGGCACTTGCCCAGTGCTTTCAGCGTTCCGTCACCCGGGACCGACCACTTCTGTGCCGCCGAGCCGTCGCACGACCACAGCTGCACCTGCGTACCGTCTGTCGTGCCGGCGTCCTTCACCTGCAGGCACTTCCCGCCGACCCCCTTCACCGGACCCGAACGCGGACCCGGGGGCTGGGTCGCTCGCTGGATGCGGATGTTGCGGAAGGCCACCTCGTCGCCGTCCCCGTGGTTCTGGATACCGATGTGGCCCTGCTTCAGGCTCCGTGCCGGGTCGGTGCTGGTGAAATCGTTGATCTTCCTGCCGTTGAGGAAGACCTCCAGCCGCTCCCCGGTGACGCGGAGGTCATACGTGTTCCACTGCCCCAGCGGATTCAGCGCGGCGTCTCGCGCGGCGATGTCGGCGGACCGGAACCCGTAGACGGACCCCGTGGTGCGGTCGGCGGTGTCGGTCGCGTCGATCTGGATCTCGTAACCGTTGTTCACCGCCGACCACGGGTCCGAGGAGGCCGGGAACCCCAGGAAGACACCGGAATTGTCGTCGCCGCTCGCCTTCCAGTCCAGCTTGAGTGAGTAGTCACCGGTGAACTCCTCGGCGGAGTACCAGAGCATGCCGAGTCCACCGTGGGAGGTGAGGGTGCCGTCGGCCAGGGCGAACCCGCCCGGTCCCGCCTGCTGCCAGCCAGTTGTGCCGGAGTCGTCGAACAGGGACGTGTAACCGGTCTCCGGGCGGCAGTCCGCGTGCGTCATCCCCGCAGCCCAGCGGATGCCGCCGAGCAGGTGCCGGCGGAACGCGGCCTCGGCGTAGGACGCCTCGGTGTGGCCGCCCCCGGTGTAGAAGGCCCGGCCGCCCCGGTAGTCCTTGCACCAGGCGATCGGGTGGTCCCCGCTCATGGAACCCCCCGAGTAGCTGGACTCGTCGAGCGAGGCCAGTACGTGGGCCGTGGTGCGGGGGTTGGTGCGGTAGTCGTACCACTCGTCGGTGCGCTGCCAGGCGCCGCCCAGGTGGGCGGTGGCGTCGTGCGCCCGGTCCTCGACGTCGACGGTGGCGGACTGCACGGCCGGGTGGGATCGGAAGAGGGCGCCGGCCAGCCCCTCGTAGAAGGGCCAGTCGTACTCCGTGTCGGCCGCGGCATGGACGCCGACGTACCCGCCGCCACCCTGGACGTAACTCTCGAAGGCCGTCTGCTGGGCAGTGCCCAGGACGTCGCCCGTCGTCGACAGGAAGACGACCGCTTTGTACTGTTCGAGGTTGGCCGTGGTGAAAGCCTGCGGGTCCTCGGTGGCGTCCACGGTGAAGTTGTGCGCCGCGCCGAGTTCCCGCAGCGCCGCGACACCCTCGTCGATCGAGGAGTGGCGGAAACCGGCGGTCCGGGAGAACACGAGGATCTTGTACGCCGGGTCGGCGGCCACCTGGGCGGCGGCCTCCGTGTGCGCGCTCGTGCTGACGGCGGGGACGGTGTCGGCGGACGTCGCAGGCAGGGCCGTGGCCTGCGGAGCGGAACAGAGCGCGGCGCCGGCGAACAGGCCCAGGACCGCTTTGAGATGGGTGCGCATCTGCGTCACCTCCCTTCTAGGGCAGGGTCCATTTCTGGTTGGGTCCGGTGTGGCAGGTCCACAGGTGGACGGGTGTGCCGTCGTTCCAGGTGTCGCCGGAGGCGTCCAGGCATTTGGCGGACTGGGGGTTGCGGACGGTGCCGTCCGTCTGGGGGGACCATTTCTGTGCTCCGGTTCCGTTGCAGGTCCACAGCTGGATGCGTGTGCCGTCCGCGTTCGCGCCGCCGGACACGTCCAGGCACTTGCCCAGTGCTTTCAGCGTTCCGTCACCCGGGACCGACCACTTCTGTGCCGCCGAGCCGTCGCACGACCACAGCTGCACCTGCGTACCGTCTGTCGTGCCGGCGTCCTTCACCTGCAGGCACTTCCCGCCGACCCCCTTCACCGGACCCGAACGCGGACCGCCCGTGACGGTGAAGGAGAACTCGTCCACGTCGAAGAGCGCGCCGCTGCCGCCCTTGAAGAGGAGGTACAGGGTGGTGGAGCCGCTCGGCTGGCCGTTCAGGTCTGCCGTCACGTCCCGGAAGGTCTCCCAGCCGCCAGTCACCGGTACGGTCGCCGTGCCGAGCAGGGTGCCGGTCCTGGACCCGGCACGGACCTCGATGGTGCCTCCGGCGCCGGCGGAGGAGACGCGGGCGGTGAAGGTCTTGCTGTTGCCGAGGGTGTACGGCTTGAAGGAGATCCAGTCTCCGTCGTCGATGTAGCCGACCGTCCTGCCGCCGTTGGCCGAACCGTGACTGACGGGTTCGACGCCTGAGGAGTCCCCATAGTGCTCGGCCTGCCGGTGGCTGGGCTGGGTGATGTGCTGGTCGTGCGCGGTGAGGGCCGGCTGGCCGTTCGCACCCATGTCGGTGTACTCGGCGTCGATGACACCGAAGATGTTGGCATTCGGGTCGTGCTCGCCGTCGGCCGACGTCTGTAGGGTGCCGGTGCAGCCGGTCGTCGAGGTCTGCGGGTGGCCGTGACTGTCGTGGCCGATGATGAAGGTGACCTTGACCTTGGCGCAGTCGATGGTGCCGTCCTCGGGGTCGGTCACCGTGACCTTGAACGGGATCGCGGCGCCGGCGTCGTAAATGGCGCCGTCGCCGGGCAGGTCGATGCGTACCGAGGGTGCGGTGTTCCCGACCGTGATCTGAACGGATGCCGTGGCGGTCTTGCCCGTGGTGTCGGTGACCTTGAGCGTGGCCGTGTACTGGCCGTTGGCCGTGTAGGTGTGCGACGGGTCGCCCGCGTTGGACGTGGTGCCGTCGCCGAAGTTCCAGGCGTGAGTGAGGGCGTCACCGTCCGCGTCGGAACTGCCTGCGGAGGAGAAGGTGACGGAAAGGGGTGCCTTTCCGGAGGTGACGTTCGCCTCGGCCTGGGCCACCGGGGCGTGGCCGCCGGTGACGTGCTCGATGCGGTACAGGGCGGAGTTCTCGTCGCCGTTGAAGTAGCCGGTGCCGTAGTCAAGGACGTAGAGGGCGCCGTCCGGGCCGAAGGCCATGTCCATCACCTGGGTGCCGCGCCAGGAAACGGGGTTGATGGACTGTACGGTCCCGTCGCCGGCCGCTTCGATGCGCTTGATCCAGCGGCGGCCGAACTCACCGGCGAAGAAGTCGCCGTCGTACTCCTGCGGGAACTTCACCTCGGAGGCCGAGCCCCCGTCGTAGCGGTAGACCGGGCCGCCCATGGGTGATTCGGATCCGCTGCCGAACTCCGGTACGGACCCTCCGTCGTAGGGGATCCAGGCGGGCTGGCCGGGCGGCAGGTCGGTAAGGCCGGTGTTACGGGGTGAGGTGTTCCTCGGGGAGGCGCAGTTGAAGCGCTCCCCTGCCGTGCCGGTGGCGAAGTCATGGTCGACGTATGCGTCGTTCTTGCCGGTGCAGTACGGCCAGCCGAAGTTGCCGGCTTTGGTGATCCGGTTGAACTCGACTTGCCCGGCCGGGCCTCGCGAGGCGCTGGCGGCGCCCGCGTCGGGGCCGTAGTCGCCGACGTATACGGTGCCCGTAACCTTGTCGACGCTCATCCGGAAGGGGTTGCGGAAGCCCATCGCGTAGATCTCGGGCCGGGTTTTGGCGGTGCCGGGCGGGAAGAGGTTGCCCGACGGGATCGTGTACGTACCGTCCGAACTGACTTTGATGCGCAAAACCTTTCCGCGCAGATCGTTGGTATTGCCCGCAGAACGCTGGGCGTCGTAGGCCGGGTTGCGTGAGGAGCGCTCGTCGATGGGCGTGTAGCCGTCTGAAGCGAAAGGGTTGGTGTCGTCGCCGGTGGAAAGGTACAGGTTGCCCGCCGCGTCGAAGTCGATGTCACCGCCGACGTGGCAGCACAGGCCGCGGGAGGCGGGCACGTCGAGGATCTTCTTCTCGCCGGCCACGTCCAGCGTGGCGTCGCTCCGCAGGACGAACCGGGAGAGCCGGTTGACTCCGTCGTACCGCGCGAAGTCGGCGGACGCCCCGTCCGTCGGCGCGTCGCCGCTCGGAGTGCCCAACTTGGGTGCGTAGTAGAGGTAGATGAAGCGGTTGGTGCTGAATCCCGGGTCTACGGCGACGCCCTGCAGGCCCTCCTCGTCGTGGCTGTACACGTCGAGCGTGCCCGCCACCTTGGTGGTGCCCCCGCTGTCGGTTAACCGGAGCGTGCCGTCCCGGGACGTGTGAAGCACCGAACGGTCCGGCAGCACCGCAAGGGTCATGGGTTCACCCGTTTCGGCAACGCCCTTGGCGAGGGTGACCTGTTGGAACTCGTCGGCCGCTGCGGACACGGCCCGGCCACCGGGGTCCGCCGTGTCGGCGGCTGCCGAATTCATCGGCAGGGCCAGGCCGATGGCACAGGCCACGGCCGGCAGGAGGAGACGGACACGTCTGGGTCCGCGCGGTCTCGTGCGCACAGAGTTCTCCCGGGGGTGGGGGTGGCGGCAGGCCACAGGTCCTGCCGTGAGGGAGTGCGGGCGCGCGCCGTCGAGCCGTCGAGCTCCGGCCCATGAGTTTCATGACCGGTTCATTTCAGGGAAGTTAGCGGGATTGGTCCAAGCCTGTAACCCCTTTCGTCCAAGATCTTCGTTCTTTTTCCGCTCAAGGGACAAAGTGCGATCTCCTGGGCGAGGCACGGCCATACGCTTCCGTGGGGCGGCGCTTCCGGGGTAGGGAGATCTGCATGCGACGCGGATCATGTCAGGGAGAAAACCCGTCGCCCGTGCATCGTTCGAAGTGCTGTACCGGCGTACGTCGCCGTGGGTGGCGGTGCGAATGCGTCGCCGCTGCATGGACGGGCACATCGTCGCCGAGGTCATGCAAGAGACGTACCAGTCTTCTGAGTCAGGAGTTCCTTCTGTATATGCAGGCTTGCGGTATGGCTCGTACGGGCCGGCCGAAGGCCGAGTTGGTGCTGTCGGTGGATGAGCGGGCGGCGCTTGAGGGGTGGGTCAGGCGTCGCTCGACTCCTCAGTCATGGGCGGTGCGGTGCCGGATTGTCCTGGCCTGCGCGGACGGCATGTCGAACAAGGATGTCGGTGCCCTGGTGGTCATGACGGGGCACCGGGGAGCCGCCGCCGGCGGCCGCCATGCAGCCCCTGCGCCCGCCGCCGAGGAGGAGGCGCTCGGAGCGACCGTCGGCGGTGACCTCGGCGTCGCGCGCTTCGAGCCTCGCGCCGGAACTCAGACAAGTACTGCAGGAAACCAACTCCGTGCTGGGGGCTGTTCGACGCTGGACGGCATCGACTCGCCGGGCGAGCCGGGTGCCGCCCCGGGTCCTGCCCGGCCTGCGCCGATCCTCGCGTCCTTCTGGAGTTATGCGACGCCAGGAGGGACATGCCGACAACCTCTCGCGGGACTGTGACATGTCCGGTGGTGCAGGACACGATCGCTGCGGGATTCAGGTCACGAGCCCGCAGCTGCTCTGCGGGAACAGCTCGACCCCGTTCCGAAAGCGGGCTCAGTGCCCCGCGCCACTGTTGCAGTCTTACGCCCGAACCGTGCGGCTACGCTGCTGTGGGCGGACATTGGCCAGAGACACATCACCCCTGTAGTGAGCCCTGAGCCGCGGATCCATCACCCTGCGCCACAGCGGAGGGAACCAGGCAAGCACCATCATCGAGGCGTAGCCGGAGGGAAGCTGCGGCGCCTCGTCGAAGTGGCGCAGGGTCTGGTACCGGCGCAGCGGGTTGGCATGGTGATCCGAGTGCCGCTGGAGCTGGAAGAGGAACAGGTTGCTGACCGTGTTGTTGCTGTTCCAACTGTGCTGAGGAGCTACCCGCTCGTACCGGCCATCGGGCCGCCGTTGCCGGAGAAGCCCGTAGTGTTCGAGGTAGTTCACCGTCTCCAGGAGGCAGAAGCCGAGCACGGCTTGCAGGACCAGGTACGGCAATACCCGCCAGCCGAAGACCAGCGTCAGCATGGCGAACAGCACCACCGATATCGTCCAGGCGCTGAGAATCTCGTTGTGCCTGCTGAAGACCGGCCGTCCTCGCCGACTGAGCCGGCGCTCTTCCAGCTGCCAGGCGGAACGAAGGCTGCCCCACACTGCTCTGGGCAGGAACTGGTAGAAGCTTTCACCCATGCGGCTGCTCGCGGGATCCTCCGGAGTGGCCACCCGGATGTGATGGCCGTGATTGTGCTCGACATAGAAGTGCCCGTACCAACTGGGAGCCAGGGCCATCCGGCTCAATCGTCGCTCCAACTGCTCACGCTTGTGCCCGAGCTCATGTGCGGTGTTGATGGCCACCCCGGCAACCACTCCGGTGGTGACCGCCAGGCCAAGACTCTCAGTGGCGGACAGGTGACCTGCAGACCACTGCTCGCATGCCCACACCAGAGCACCGAACTGCAGAGGCAGATACAGGTAGGTACACCAGCGGTAGAAGCGTTGTGCCTCCAGCTCGGCCATGACCTCCTCCGGCGGATTGGCGCTGTCGCGACCGATTGCAAGATCGATGAGCGGGACCAGAACAAAGGCGAAGCAGGGACCCCACCACCAGAACGCACCGACGTTGGTCTGCGCAGTCAGGAAACCGGCCTGGAACGGCAGGGTCGGCACCGCCAGCGCTAGCAGCCACAGGAAGCGTTGCCGGTCCCGCCATGGGCGCGCGTTGTTGGGCGTTGGCTGCATCCGAGTCTCCTGGCGTACTCCTTGGGGGGACGCGCGCCGCGTCGGTCGGTGCCTGACCGGCGGAAGCGAGCGCTGGTGAACGTAGACGGTGCCAGGCATGCTCCGCGCTGACAAAGGGGGCTGAATGTAAATGTTCTGACGATACGTCAGTGCCATCCAAACGGCTGCTCGCGCCGCAGGGTGGCGCGCCGAGCCACGTAGGCGGGGAATTGTTCGCCGTGGCGAGTTCGGGCCCGGTCGCGTTGAAGGCATTGACGGCCCGCGGATGAGGTCCTACTTTCTGACCGACCATCCGAACTGCGTTCGAGATATCGAATGGAAGGCACGTCGAATCGCACCCGGCCCGCTCCCATTCCTGTCCCGCCCACTCCCCTGGAGAGCTGATGAGTGCACATCCTCACACTCAGGTCATGCCGTCACGCAGACTGTTCCTCGGCGCCGCGGCAGCCACCTCCCTGGCCCTGGCCACCGACCTGTCTCTGGGTGCCCGGCCGGCCCACGCGGCCGACTCGGCCCACGTCATGGGCTACTTCACCGAATCACCGGCGGGAACCGGCGCCGACTACGGTCTGCACCTGGCCGTCAGCACGGACTCCCTGAACTGGATGCCGCTGAACCAGAACAACCCCGTCGTCACCCCGACGCAAGGCGCCGGCGGTCTGCGGGACCCGTTCATCCTGCGCAAGCGGGACGGCGGCTTCGTGGTACTGGCCACCGACCTCAAGGGCACCGACTGGAGCTACAACAGCCAGTACATCCACGTCTGGGACTCCGCCGACCTGCGCACCTTCACCAACTACCGCCGCCCCCACCTGCACGACCTGGCCACCCACAGCTGGGCCCCGGAAGCCTTCTGGGACGCCTCGCGCGCCCAGTACGCCATCCTCTATTCGGCCGTGAATTCAAGTGGCCACAACGTGCTGATGGTCAACTACACCAGCGACTTCACCACCGTTTCCGCTCCCCAGGTCTTCTTCGACCCCGGTTACGACGTCATCGACGGTGACATGGCAGTGGGTGTGAACGGCGTCAACTACCTGTACTTCAAGAGGAATGGCAGTCTCGTGGGTGCGCGGTCCGCCTCGCTCGACCCGGGAAGCTTCGTGCCCTTCAGCACACCGGTCGCCCACGGCGGCACCGAGGCCCCCACGCTCGTGAAGTCCCTGACCTCGGTCAGGTGGTACCTATGGGGTGACACATACACCCCCAACGGCGTCTACTACGCCTGGCAGACCACCGACCTCGCCGCCGGCACCTGGACCCCCGTCGACCAGAAGCTCTACACCCACCCGGTCAACGCCAAGCACTGCACCATCGCCGCGATCACCGGTACCGAGCACGCGAACCTGGTCGCCCGGTGGGGTGCCCCCACCTGGAACCGGCTGAAGTCGTACAACTACCCGGCCCGGTACGTCCGCCACGCCGACCTCACCGCACGGATCGACACCTACCCCTTCGACCCGTACACCGATTCCATGTGGAAGCTCGTCCCCGGGCTGGCCGATTCCACCGGCATCTCCTTCCAGTCGGTCAACTACCCCACCCGCTACCTGCGGCACTTCGACTACCAACTGCGCCTCGACACCAACGACGGCAGCAGTGGCTTCGCGCAGGACGCCACCTTCCACCGGACCGCCGGTCTGGCCGACGCTTCCTGGGCCTCCTTCCGCTCCCACAACCAGCCCACCCGCTACATCCGCCACTCCGACTACGTCCTGCGCATCGACCCGGTCTCCACAGTGACCGACCGAGCCGACGCCACGTTCTCGGTCGGATACTGATCCTCCCCGCACGCAAGACGGGACGACGGGCCCCGAGTTGGCGGCCGGCAGAGCCCGTCGTCCGGCAGCCGTCGCCGATCAGGTGCCGCGCACGTGACACCGTGCCGTCCGTGCGCCATGCCCACCGGGCGTCGACAGCGGCGGCGCCCGGCCCCGCGGGCAGTCGACCGTACGACAGCCCCACCGTCGCGCAGGCAGGTGCATCGCCGCCCAGGGGAGGCGTGAGCAGCCCGCAGGCAGGCCTCCTCACGACCACACGACCCGGGGCGGCATCCTGGCACAGGAACCGCGTGGGGTACAGCGGATCCCAGCGGGTGCCGATGCAGGGGTACGGCCAGGGCCCCGACGAGCCCGCCGCCCTTGTCGCGCCGAAGGCCGGGTCCTTACGGTGACGTGCATCGCCGGGGTCGCCACCGACGCCGAGTGTCCTGTCGACCGGACAACGCCGCACGGCAGACCCGCGGCCGAGGTGCTGTCTCGCACCCGGCCCGGCGAATCTCCCCAATCCCGAGTCATCTCGTGACGGTCAGGACGGTGCCAGTTGAGCGCGAACCCCTTCGATGACGAGAACGGCCGCTTCCTCGTCGTGGTCAACGACGAGGAACAGCACTCCCTGTGGCCGGCGTTCGCCGAGGTACCCGCGGGCTGGCGCGTGGTCTTCGGCGAGGCGACCAGGACCGAGTGCCTAGCGTACGTCGAGCAGAACTGGACCGACCTGCGTCCGCGGAGTCTGCGGGAAGCCATGGCGGTCGACTGAGCACAGCCGCACCGCTACACCGAAGGGGCGCGCACGCCCGTGATCGACACCGCCCACGCTCGGCGGCGTACGGCCGGCGCCCGCGGCCGTCCCCGGGGCGGGCCCGCGCGACAGTCGGCCGACGGGCTCGTACACCTACGCCTGGCGGGCACGCCGCTGGTCGAGTTCCCCACGCCCCCGACCGGCAGGCTCGACCGCAACGCGCTCCCCGCCCCGGCCACACCGGGGCCGCGAACGGACGGGAACCGCGCAACCCAAGGAAGAAGTCCGTCGACGCCGGCGTGCAGGTCACAGCGGTGTTCCGCAATCCGACCGCTCGCCCGGCCGGCGCGAGCAGATCACTGAGCCGGCCCCGTCGAAACATCCGCAGCCGCGACAGATGACCGTACAGGAGAACCGTCGATGATCCCGTTGTCCTTCGCCCAGAGCCGGATGTGGTTCCTTCACAAGCTGGAAGGCCCGTCCGCGACCTACAACGTCCCGTTCGTGCTGCGCCTGGAGGGGACGCTGGACACGACGGCCCTGGCCGCGGCGGTCACGGATGTCGCGACGAGGCACGAGAGCCTGCGCACCCTGGTCGTCGAGAACTCCGACGGCACGGGGGAGCAGCGCATCGTGCCCGTGCGGGAGGCGGTCCTGCCCTTCCGGGTGGTCCGGGTGGCCGCGGACGCGGTGGACGCCGCGGTGCGCGAGACCGCGCGCGAGACGTTCGACGTGGTGACCGAGCTTCCCCTGCGCACGACCGTCTTCCAGGTCGCCGCGCACGAGTACGTCCTGGTGTTCGTCTTCCACCACATCGCCGCGGACGGGGCGTCGATGGGGCCGTTCCTGCGGGACCTGATGTCGGCGTACGCGGCCCGCCACCGGGGCGATGCGCCGCAGTGGGAGCCGCTCGCGGTGCAGTACAAGGACTACACGCTGTGGCAGCAGCAGTACCTGGGGGACGACGACGATCCGGAGAGCGTCACCGCGGCGCAACTCGCCTACTGGAAGAAGGAACTGGCCGAGATACCGCAGCCGTTGCACCTGCCGCTGGACCGCCCGCGGCCGACCTCGGCCAGCTACCGCGGCGGTGAGGTCCCCTTCGTGCTGGCCCCCGGGCTGCTGTCCCGGATGCAGAAGCTGGCCGGCAACCACGGCGCCACGGCACCGATGGTGGCCCAGGCCGCGCTGGCGGTGCTGCTGAACAAGCTGGGCGCGGGGGAGGACGTGCCGATCGGCAATCCGATCGAGGGGCGCGCCGATGAGCAACTCGACGACCTGATCGGCTTCTTCGTCAACACCTGGGTGCTGCGCGCCGATCTGACGAAGAACCCCACGTTCGGTGACCTGCTGACGCAGGTGCGGGACAAGGCCCTCGCCGCGTACGACAACCAGGACATACCGTTCGAGCGGCTGGTGGAGCAGCTCAACCCGGAGCGCTCCACCGCGTACCAGCCGTTGTTCCAGACGGTGTTGGGCTGGCAGTTCGTGTGGCCGGAGATAAAGATGCCGGGTCTGCGGGTCACTCCCGTCCCGGCGGTGACCGGCACCGCCAAGTTCGACCTGTTCTTCAACATCGTCCCGCAGGCGTCCGGAGGCGCGCACGGCTTGCTCGAGTACGCGGCGGACCTGTTCGACCACACCACCGCCGTCACCTTCGTCGACCGGTTCGTGCGCATCCTGGAGCAGGTCGTCGAGGACCCGTCGGTGCCGGTCGGCGCCGTCGAGGTGCTGGCGCCGGACGAGCGGGACCGGCTGGTGCGGCAGCTCAACGACACCGCGCACCCGGTGGCCGCGCAGACGCTGCCGGACGCCTTCGAGGCGCAGGTGAAGCGTGACCCCGACCGGCTCGCGCTGATCGGGGAGCAGGAGAGGCTGACGTACGGGGAGTTCAACCGGCGTGCCAACCAGCTGGCGCACCACCTCATCGAACGGGGGGCGGGCCCCGAGCAGTTGATCGCGGTGCGGATCCCTCGCTCGGTGGATCTTCTTGTGGCGGTCTACGCGGTGCTCAAAACGGGCGCGGCCTATCTGCCGGTGGGCACCGAGCTGCCCGAGGACCGGGTGCGCCACCTGCTGGACGACGCGAAGCCGCTGCTGGTGCTCGACGAGGCGCTCCCGGACGTGTCCGGACACCCGGAGAGCGACCCGCAACGGTCACTGTCCCCGGACAACGCCGCCTACGTCATCTACACCTCCGGCTCCACCGGTGCCCCCAAGGGTGTGCAGGTGGCCCACCGGTCGGTCATGAACATGCTGGCGTGGCGGCGGGCGTACTTCGACATCGGTACAGCGGACCGGGTCCTGGTGAGCTCCTCGGCGAGCTTCGACGCATCGGTGCCGGAGTCCTTCACGCCGCTGCAGGCCGGCGCGGCCGTGGTGATCGCCCGCCCGGACGGGCAGCGGGACCCGGCGTACCTGGCCGAACTGATCCGGCGGGAGGAAGTGACCGGAGCCTTCTTCGTCCCCTCCCTGCTGGAGGTGTTCGTGGCCGAACCCGCGGCGGCACGGTGCTCCAGCCTGCGCTGGGTGGAGGCTGGAGGCGAGGCGTTCCCGGCCGAGTTGGCCAACAAGGTCACCGGCCTGCTGCCGAACTGTTCCGCGCACAACCTCTACGGGCCCACCGAGGCGTCGGTGGAGGTCACCGCCCAGCAGCACGAGCCGGGCGCCGACCGGCTGCCGATCGGCACGCCGGTGTGGAACACCCGGCTCTACGTGCTGGATGCCGCGCTGCGTCCGGTCGCTCCCGGCGTCGCGGGCGAGCTGTACCTCGCGGGCACCGGCCTGGCCCGCGGCTACCTCGGCCGGCGGGGGCTGACCGCGAACCGGTTCGTCGCCTGCCCCTTCGGGGAGCCGGGAAGCCGGATGTACCGCACCGGAGACCTGGTGCGGTGGAACAGGGACGGCCAGGTCGAATACCTCGGCCGGACCGACTTCCAGGTCAAGATCCGTGGCTTCCGCATCGAGCTGGGTGAGATCGAGCACGCGCTGACGACGCACCCCGGTGTGGCGCAGGCGGCAGTGGTGGTGCGTGAGAACCAGCAGGGCGGCAACCAGCTCGTGGGGTACGTGGTGCCCAAACCCCATGCCGCGGCAGCCGACGCCGACGCCCAGGTGGACGAATGGCGCGAGATCTACGACGACAACTACGCCGAGTTCGACGACGGGCTGGGCGACGACTTCCGCGGCTGGAACTCCAGCTACACCGGCGAGCCCATCGAGCGCGCGCAGATGCTGGAGTGGCAGGACGCGGCCGTGGCCCAGGTACTGCAGTTCGCGCCGGGGCGGGTGCTGGAGATCGGCATAGGCTCCGGCCTGCTCCTCGGGAAGATCATCGGTGAGGTCGAGGAGTACTGGGGCACCGACATCTCGGCCCCCGTGGTCGACCGGGTCCGGGCACAGGCCGAACAGGCCGGCTACGGCGACCGGGTCCGTCTGAGCGCCCAGCCCGCCCACGACATGTCCGGGCTGCCCCAGGGCGGTTTCGACACCGTCTTCCTCAACTCTGTGGTCCAGTACTTCCCGAGCGCCGAGTACCTGGACCAGGTACTGCGCCAGGCCATGGACCTCCTCGCACCGGGCGGCCGGATCATCGTCGGTGACGTCCGCAACGCCGCGACCTGCCGTCTCTTCCAGACCGCGGTGCAGCATGCCGCGCACCCCCACGCCTCGCACGAGGAACTGCGGACTCTGGTGGAAAAGGCACTGCTCGCCGAGCAGGAACTGGTGATCGCCCCGGAGTGGTTCACCGAGCGGGCCACAGCCGACTCCGTCGACATCCGGCTGAAGCCCGGACAGGCACAGAACGAACTGACCCGGCACCGCTACGAGGTGATCCTGCACAAGCAGCCGGCCGACCTGCTCGACCTGGCCGGTGTGCCGTCCGTGTCGTGGGGCCGAGAGGTGTTCGACCTGGCCGACCTCGACTCCGCGGACGGCGCGGGCCTCCCGGTGCGGGTGACCGGGATACCCAACGCACGCCTGACCGAGGAGGCCGCCCTGACCGTCGGGACGGGTCTCCTCGACCCGGCGCCCCTGCCCGGCAGGCCGGTCGATCCGCAGGAACTGCTCACGTGGGCGCGCGAGCACGGCCGGGACGCGGTTCTCACCTGGTCGGGCCAGGACCCGCGCTACTTCGACGCCGTGCTCCTGCCCGAGCAGGCCGGGCGGCGGAGCGTGTCGGGCTCGTTCGTCGCCGGCGGTGCCGGCGGGCGCATCCGGACGAACGCCCCCGCCCTGGCCAGATCGCTCGGCCCGCTGCTCGTCGAGCTGCCCGGGTACCTGCGCGGGCGGCTGCCCGACTACATGGTCCCCCACGCACTCGTGCCGCTCTCGGAGCTGCCGCTGACGTCGAGCGGGAAACTGAACCACCGGGTGCTGCCCGCGCCGGACGACGCGCGGACATCGACCGGCCGGGCACCGCGCAACCAGGTCGAGGAGACCCTCAGCGCACTGTTCGCCGAGGTGCTCGGCGTGGACAGCGTCGGCGTCGACAACGACTTCTTCGCCAGCGGCGGGGACAGCATCCGCTCCATCCAGATCGTCGCGCGGGCCAGGGCACGCGGCATAGAGATCAGCACACGGGAGATCTTCGAGCACTCCACGGTCGCCCAGCTCGCGGAACTGGTCGCAGGACGCGAGACGGAACGCGTCACCCTGGCGGAGCTGCCGGGCGGCGGCACGGGATGGGCCCCGCTGATGCCCACGGCCAAGCACGTGCTCGCGCTCGGCGGCGGCCTCGGCCGGTTCTGCATGTCCGGCATGCTGACCCTGCCCCACGGCATCGACCGTACCCAGCTGCTCGCCACCCTGCAGGCCGTCCTGGACCGGCACGACGTGCTGCGCGCCCGGCTGGTGCGGCTGGAGCCCGGCCTGCGGATCGAACCCGCCGACAGCGTGCGCGCCGGCGCGCTGCTGCGCGAAGTCCCCTACGAAGACGCCGATGTGCACGCCGAACTCGATGCCGCCGCGGACCGGCTGGACCCGGACGCCGGCGTGATGGCGCAGTTCGTGTGGTTCACCTCCGCCACCGGCGCCGGCCGGCTGCTGATCGTGCTGCACCACCTGGCCGTGGACGGGGTGTCCTGGCGGATCCTCGTGCCCGACCTGGTCGCGGCCTGGCAGCAGGTCCGCAACGGCAGCACCCCGGAACCAGCAGAGGCGGGCACCTCCCTGCGCCGGTGGGCGCATGCCCTGGCCGACGAGGCAGTCAGTGAGCGGCGGACGGCGGAACTGCCCCTGTGGCAGCGGATACTGCGCCAGGACGAACCGGTGCTCGGAGCACGGGAGCTGGACCCGGCACGGGATGTCGCCGACACCGTGGACACGGTGCGCATCCAGCTGCCCGCCGACGTCACCAAGGCCGTGCTGGACACCGTGCCCGCCGTGTTCGGCGGAGGTGTCGACGACGGGCTGCTGGCCGCGCTGGCCCTGGCGCTGGCGCGCTGGCGCCAGGACCGGGGCGTGCCCGCCGCCTCGGCGCTCGTCCGGCTGGAGGGACACGGCCGGGAGGAGCAGGTGGCGCCCGGCGCGGATCTCTCGCGAACCATCGGATGGTTCACCGCGATGTATCCGGTGCGCCTGGACCTGACCGGCATCGACGTGGCGGACGCGTTCGACGGTGGCCCCGCCGCCGGCCGGGCCGTCAAGGCCGTCAAGGAGCAGCTGCGAGCGGTCCCGGACCACGGCATCGGCTTCGGCCTGCTGCGCCACCTGAACCCGCGGACCGCCGCCGCACTGGCCGCGGACCGGGAACCCCAGATCGGGTTCAACTACCTCGGCCGGACGTCCGGCGCGGACATCCCAGAGGAACTGCGCGGCCTGGGCTGGGCCCCCGACACCACACAGCAGGATCTGATCGCCGCACCGGACGCCGACATGCCGGTGCTGTCGGCGCTGGAGATCAACGCGGTCGCCACCAGCACCCCGGGCGGTGAGGAGCTGACCGCCTACTTCGGCTTCCCCACCGGTGTGCTCTCCCGCGACGAAGTCACCGAGCTGGCCGGGCTGTGGACCCAGGCGCTGACCGCCCTGGCCCGGCACGCCGCGACACCGGGCGCCGGCGGCATGACGCCGACGGACGCGCCCCTGGTCGACGTGAGCCAACAGGAGATCGACGCCTGGGAGGACCGGTTCGGCCACCTCGCCGAGGTGTGGCCGGTGACCCCGGCGCAGTCCGGGATCCTCTTCCACTCGATGCTGGCGGGCCCCTCGTTCGACGCCTATCACGTACAGCTGGTGTTCCATCTCGCCGGAGACGTGGACCCCGAGCGGATGCGTCGGGCCGGGCAGGCACTGCTGGGGCGCTACGCCAACCTCCGTGCGGCGTTCGTCAACCAGGCAGGGGGCGGTTTCGTACAGGTGGTACCCGCGGACGGAGTTGACCTGCCGTGGCGCCACCTCGACCTGAGCGGACACGGTGAGGCGGAACGGACCGCGGCGCTCGAGCAGTTCCTCACCGCGGACCGGGCCGCCCACTTCGACCTGGACACCCCGCCGCTGATGCGGCTGGCCCTCGTGGTCCTGGAACCCGGCCGGTCCGAACTCGTGATGACCGTCCACCATGCCCTGTACGACGGCTGGTCCACGCCCCTGCTGCTGCAGGACCTGCTGCTGTTCTACGCATCCCGCGGCGACGGGGACGGCCTGCCCGCCACGCGCGGTTTCGGCGAGTTCCTGGCCTGGCGCGCACGGCAGGACCAGGACGAGGCCGCACGCGCCTGGGCGGCCGAACTCGACGGCGTCGAGGAGGCGACTCTGCTCGCGCCGGGAGCCGCGGCCGACGACGGCCTCGACCAGATCGAGTTCGCCCTCCCGCAGGAGGTGTCCGGTGAACTCAACCGGCGGGCCTCCGAGTGGGGCATCACCGTCAACACCCTGGTCCAGGGCGCCTGGGCGCTGCTGCTCGGCCAGCTCACCGGCCGCCAGGACGTGGTCTTCGGGGCCACCGTGTCGGGGCGTCCGGCCGCGGTGGCGGGCGTCGAGTCGATGGTCGGGATGTTCATCAACACCCTGCCCGTGCGCGTGCGGTACGCACCCGGCGACACCTTCGTCGAGGTCCTCACCCGCCTCCAGAGCAGGCAGGCCGGCCTTCTGGAGCACCACCACTACGGCCTCACGGAGATCCAGCAGTCCGTCGGGCTGCCGTCCCTCTTCGACACGCTGGTCGTCTTCGAGTCCTACCCGGTCGACCAGGAGGGCATCGGCGCCGCCACCGAGGCCGCCGGCGGAATCGCCATCACCGGCCTGCGTCCGAACAACGGCACCCACTACCCGCTGGCTCTGATGGCGGCGGTCGAGTCGCACCTGCAGTTCCTTCTGCAGTACACACCCGGTGCCTTCGACCGGGACACCGTGCAGGCGTACGCGGCCCGCTTCGTGCGCATCCTGGAACGCCTGGCGGCCACACCCGAACTGACGGTCGCTCAGCTCGAAAGCGCGGAGTTGGCCGAGTCCGTCAGCCTCCTCGCCGACTTCAACGACACGGCCGTCACCACTCCCGACGTCACCATCACCGGCCTCGTCGAGGCACAGGCGGCCCGGACACCGGACGAGGTCGCCGTCATCGCCGACGGGGAGTCGCTCACGTACCGCGAGGTGAACGCCCGGGCCGACCGCCTGGCGCGTGAACTGGCCGGCCTCGGCGTGCGCCGGGAGACGCTGGTGGCGGTGTCGCTGCCGCGGTCGGCGGACCTGGTGATCGCCCTGCTCGCCGTCCTGAAGGCCGGCGGTGCCTATCTGCCGGTCGACCCCAACTACCCGAGCCACCGCCTCGCGGCCATCCTCGACCGGGCGCAGCCGCACCTGGTCCTGACCCACTCCACGACCGTCGCGGCGCTGCCGGAACACGACGCCCGCCGTGTCCTCCTCGACGCGCTCGACCTGTCAGGGACTGCCACTGGTCCCCAACCGGCGGTGCACGCAGAGCAGTTGGCGTACGTGATGTACACCTCCGGCTCCACGGGCACGCCCAAGGGCGTCGCCATCACCCATGCGAACGTGGTCAACGGCGTGTTGCAACTCGCCCCCCGCGTGGGCATGGAGCCGGGCAAACGGCTCCTGGCGGGCACTTCCGTGAACTTCGACGTCTCGGTGTTCGAGATCTTCACGACCCTCGCCACCGGCGGCATCGTCGAACTGGTCCGGGACGTCCTGGTCCTGGGCGAACGGAAGAGCTGGAGCGGCGGCGTCATCTCCACCGTCCCGTCCGCCTTCGCCGAACTCGTCGACGGCATCCGCGCCGGCACCAGCGTGGAGACCGTCGTCTTCGCGGGCGAGGCCCTGCCCCCCTCGCTCGTGAAGGCGGTGCAGAACGCCTTCCCGGGGGTACGGATCGTCAACGCCTACGGGCAGAGCGAGTCGTTCTACGCCACCGCCTTCACCGTCGACGGCGACACACGGGACTGGACGGGCAGCGCGCCCATCGGCACCCCGCTCGGCAACATGCGGGCCTACGTCCTCAGTCCCGGTCTCAACCCGGTGCCGCCGGGCCAGGTCGGTGAGCTGTACGTCGCCGGGGCCGTGGGCCGCGGCTACCACGGCCGCGCCGACCTGACCGCCGAGCGATTCGTCGCCGACCCGTTCGGCCCGGCCGGCGCACGCATGTACCGCACCGGCGACCTGGCCCGCCTGAGCGAGGGCCAACTGACCTACGTGGGCCGCGGGGACGCGCAGGTCAAGGTGCGCGGCTACCGTGTCGAGCCCGGCGAGGTCGAGGCCGCACTCACCGCGCACCCCGAGATCGCCCAGGCCGTCGTCGTCGCCCGGCAGGCGGCGGGCAACGGCACGCAGCTCGTCGCGTACGTGGTGGCGTCCGGAGAGACCGAATCCGAGAAGCTCCGCCGGTTCGTCGCCGAGCGGCTGCCCGAGTTCATGGTGCCGTCCCACTTCATGGTGCTGGACCGGCTGCCGCTGATGCCCAACGGCAAGCTGGACCGCGCCGCGCTGCCCGAGCCCGAGTTCACCGGCACCGCCTACCGTGCCCCGCGCACCGAGCGCGAAAAAGCCCTGACCGAGCTGTTCGCCGAGGTGCTGGAGGTGCAGCGGGTCGGTCTCGACGACGACTTCTTCCAGCTCGGGGGGCACTCCCTGCTCGCCACCCGGCTCATCAGCCGCGCCCGGGCCGAGCTGGGGATCGAGATACCGATCGGAAAGGTCTTCGACCTGCCGACGGTGGCCGAGCTCGCGCCCTGGTCACAGGCACCGGCCGCTCCCCGTCGCCCCAGCCTGCGCCAGATGTTCGTAAAGGAGTGAAGCAATGATTCCGCTGTCGTACGTACAACGCCGCTACTGGTTCCTCCACCAGTTGGACGGTGAGGAGACCTGGAACATGCCGACGGCGCTGCGGCTGACCGGGACACTGGACGAGGCGGCCCTCGTCGCGGCGGTCCACGACGTGGTCGACCGGCACGAGAGCCTGCGCACCACGTACGTGGTGGACGAGGGGGGCGAGCCCTTCCAGCGGATCCTCCCGATGCCGGAAGCGCTGACACAACTGCGGTTCCAAGTGGCCGAGGTGGCTCCCGAGGCCGTGGCCGGCGCCGTCGACGAGGCGGTCGCGCACGGGTTCGACCTCGCGGCCGAAATCCCCTTCCGCCCCCACCTGTTGCGCATCTCGCCGCAGGAACACCTCCTGGTCCTGGTCGTCCACCACATCGCCACGGACGGCACCTCCGCGGGGCTGATGGTGCGAGACCTCGCCGAGGCGTACGGCGCCCGTCGCAAGGGCCGGGCGCCCGGCTGGGAGCCGCTGCCGGTGCAGTACAAGGAGTACACGCTGTGGCAGCGCGAGGTCCTCGGCGACCTCGCGGACCCGGGCAGTCTGGGCGCGGCGCAGCTCGAGTACTGGCGCAAGGAGCTGGCAGGAGTGCCGCAGCCGCTGAAGCTGCCACTGGACCGGCCGCGGACCGCGGAGTTCTCGACGGACGGCGACACGGTCGGCTTCGTCGTGGAGCCGGGAGTGACGTCCGGCCTGGAGAAGCTCGCCGCCGATCGCGGAATGACCATGTCCATGGTCGTACAGACCGGGCTGGCCGTGTTGCTGTCCAAGCTCGGCGGCGGGGACGACGTGCCGGTCGGCAGCCCCATCGCCGGGCGGACCGACGAGGCCCTGGGCGACCTGGTCGGCTGCTTCGTCAACAATCTGGTGCTGCGCGTGGACCTCTCCGGCGACCCCTCCTTCACCGACCTGCTCACCCAGGTGCGCGTCAAGGCGCTGGCGGCCTACGAGCACCAGGACGCACCGTTCGACGTACTGGTCGAGTCGATCAACCCGGACCGCTCCGCGGCGTACCGGCCGCTGTTCCAGGTGATGTGCGGCTGGCAGAACTTCGCGAAGCCCACCCTGGACTTCCCCGGGCTCGACGTGGAACTGCAGCAGGCCCTCACCACGAAGACCATGGTCGACCTGTTCTTCAGCATGAACACCGACGACACCGGTGCGCTCTACGGTGACATCCAGTACGCGACGAGGCTGTTCGACCGGGAGACGGTCGAGGCCATGGCGGAGCGTTTCGCGCGTGTGCTGCGGCAGGTGGCCGCCGATCCGGACAGGTCCGTCGGGGACGTCGACGTGCTGAGTGAGCAGGAACGGCAGCGGCTGCTGGTCGAGGTGAACGACACCGCCGAACCGACGCTCGAACCCGGCCTCGTGGAAGCGGTGCGCGAGCAGACGCGGGCGACACCGGGGGCACTCGCCGTCATCGGTGAGGAAACCTCCCTCACCTACCAGGAGCTGGACACACGGTCGAACAGGCTCGCGCACTGGCTGGTCGGGCGCGGGGTTCGGCCGGAGTCACTGGTCGCCGTGTGCCTGCCCCGGTCCGCAGAGCTGGTGGTGGCGCTGCTGGCGGTACTGAAGGCCGGCGGGGCCTACGTCCCGATCGACCCCGACTACCCGCGCTCGCGGATCGACCACGTGCTCGACCATGCCGAGCCGGTACTGGTGCTCGACACCGACGCGCTGACCGACGCGGACCGGGACGGCTACCCGGATTCGGCGCCCGAGGTGCTCGTACGGCCGGAGAACACCGCCTACGTGATCTACACATCGGGCTCCACGGGAACCCCCAAGGGCGTGGCGATCCCGCACCGCGCGCTGGCGAACTACCTGGCGACGACGCAGCGCCGGATCACGCTGTCGTCCGCGGACCGCATGCTGTTCAACACCACGGTGTCGTTCGACATCGCGGGCACCGAGTTGTACCTTCCGCTGATCCGCGGAGCGGCGGTGGTGGTGGCGGGAAGGGAAACCGTCACCGATCCTTCGGCCGTGACGGCGCTGATGAGCCGCCACGACGTCACCGTGGCGCAGGCCACCCCCGCGTTCTGGCAGATGCTCACGACGCACCGGCCGGACGCCCTGCGGGGACTGCGGATCATGGTCGGCGGTGAGGCACTGCCGGTACGGCTGGCCGAGACGCTGGCCGAGCAGGCCGCCGAGGTGAGCAACTGGTACGGCCCGACCGAGACGACGATCTGGTCGACGACGGCGCCCGTGACGGCGGGGGCGGGCGTGCCGCCGATCGGGACACCGGTCGGGAACACCCAGGTGTACGTGCTCGACGCACGGCTATGCCCGGTTCCCCGCGGTGTGCAGGGCGACCTGTACATCGCGGGCGACGGACTGGCCCGCGGATACCAGGGCCGGCCGGAGCTGACCGCCGAGCGGTTCGTCGCCTGCCCCTTCGGCCCGGCCGGCGCGCGGATGTACCGCACCGGAGATCTGGTGCGGTGGGACAGGCACGGTCGGCTCGAGTACATCGCGCGCAGCGACTTCCAGGTCAAGATCCGCGGGTTCAGGATCGAGTTGGGCGAGATCGAGCACGTACTGGCCGGGCACCCCGGCGTCGCACAGGCGGCGGCCGCGGTGCTGGAGAACCACGAGGGCGACAAGCGCATCGTGGGGTACGTGGTGCCCGCGCCCGATGCCACGCAGGCCGACCCCCAGGCACTGCCCGCCCAACTGTCCGCGTACCTGCGGGAACGTCTGCCGGACTACATGGTGCCGTCCGCTGTGATCCCGCTCGCCGAGATCCCGCTGACCCCGAACGGCAAGACGGACCGGCTCGCTCTGCCGACGCAGGACGCGAACACCACGGTCACGGTCAGCCGGGAGCCGCGCAACTCGCACGAGGAGAAGCTGTGCGCGATCTTCGCCGAGCTGCTCGGCCTGGACAAGGTCGGCGTCGAGGACAACTTCTTCGCGCTCGGCGGGCACTCGCTCCTCGCCACCCGGCTCAGCAGCCGCATCCGCAACCAGTTCGCCGTCAACGTGCCCCTGCGGACCATCATCAAGTTCCCCACGGTGGCGGAGCTGGCCGCGCTGCTGCTCACCGGTGCCATCCCCGACGATGTCGCCGACCCGTACGGGGTGGTGCTGCCGGTGAATCACGACCCCGGCACGGGCAGGCCTCCGGTGTGGTTCTTCCACGGAGGGGGCGGACTGGGCTGGGCGTACTTCAGTTTCGCGACGTTCCTGCGGGACCGGCCCGCCTATGCTCTGCAGGCCCGCGGCTCCAACGGCACGGACGTGCCCGCGGCGTCGGTGGAGGAGATGGTCGAGGACTACGTCGCCCAGATCCTCGAGGTCCAGCCGGAGGGGCCCTACCACCTGATCGGCTGGTCCTACGGCGGCACGGTCGGGCACGCCGTGGCGGAAGCGCTCGACCGGCGCGGGCACGAGGTCGCACTGATGGCCATCCTCGACTCGCACCCCGGCGGGCAGGGGTTCTCCGACATCCACGCAGGCAAGGAACTGTGGGAGTACCGGGAGGAGTTGGAGGAATACTTCGGTCAGTACATCAGCACCGACAACCAGGACGAGTTCCTGGACGACATGTCGAAGGTCCTGGCGAACAACATGTCCGTCATGATGAAGTTCGAGTCCCCGGTCTACCGCGGCGACGTGCTGTTCTTCAACGCGACGCTCAAGGACGACATGTACGACCACCTGTGGCGGCCGTACGTCCTCGGCGACATCCAGGTGCACGACGTGCACGCCACGCACCACGAAATGCACCTGCCCGCACCCCTGGCCGAGATATTCGAGGTCATCAACCGCGAACTCGCGCACTGACCGGACGCCGAATGCCCGGAACCCGACCGGCGTGATCACCGTAGGCTGCCCGGCCGACCGGGCAGCCTACGGGCCGCGACCGCCGTCGTCCTGCTGAAGGGCGGTTCGGGGGGCCTGACCACGAACGGCGCCCAGTCCTTCCACCAGGCCACCCCGGGTGTGCCGGGCGCCGCCGAGGCGGGCGACCACTTCGGTTCCTCGCTGCGGCTGCGTGACATCAACGGCAACGGCAGGGCGGACCTGGCCGTCGGCGCGTTCGGCGAGGACGTCCTGCCCGAGGGATACGACGACGGCGCGGCCTGGGTCCTGCGTGGCGCGACCACGGGCTTGACCAGCACGAACGCCACGGCCTTCAACGCGACGGACTTCGGCTACCCCGTCGTCGACGGGCGCAGGTTCGCCGACGTCTTCGGCCGCTGACGGGTCGGACGAGATGCCGCCTACGGCCAAAGCATGATCGAAAGACGGCAGGGCACGGGTCAGAGGGCTCGTCACGTCAGGCGAGCTGCCTTCGATCACCGACCGGAGAGGGATCAGACACCTCGATGAAGTGGCTTGTCACGCTGGCAGGAGCCGGGCTCGTCATGGTCGGCCTGCGGGATGTCTTTCACACGCTCTGGCATCCCACACGCGACGGCGGACTGAGCCGACGCGTCATGATGGTGTTCTGGCGACTGTCCTCACGGCTGGGCCGTCGTCGCGCGGCCGGGCTGGCCGGACCGCTCGCCATGGTCACGGTCGTGGCGCTGTGGGCGTCCACCGTCACGGTCGGCTGGGCGCTCATCTACTGGCCGCACCTGCCCGACGCCTTCTCTTTCAGCACCGGCCTCGAACCGGCCGAACACGCCGGTTTCCCGGACGCGCTCTACATCTCCATGGTCACCGTGGCCACCCTCGGCCTGGGTGACATCACCCCGGAAACCGGATGGGTGCGCGTTCTCCACCCCATGGAAGCCATCGTCGGCTTCGCCCTGCTGACCGCCACCGTCACCTGGGTTCTCGGCATCTACCCCGCCCTCGCCCGCCGCCGAGCGCTGGCCCTGCGCCTGTCGCACCTGCGGCGCACCCGGCCCACGAAGCGGCAAATGGACTCCGCCGCCGGAGCGGCCATCCTCGAGAGCCTCGCCTCTGGCGTGGCGACCGTCTCCGTCGATTTCCTCCAGTACGCCGAGTCCTACTACTTCCACGACGGCGACGCGCACACGTCCCTTGCCAACAACATCCGCTATGCGGAGGAACTCGCCGAACTGGCGGTCACCACCGAACGGGACGACGTGCGGCTGTGCGGGAACATACTGCGCACCGCGCTGGAGGATCTCGCCCGCATCCTGGAGCAGCGATTCATACCCCCGCAGAAAACCGGTTCGGTCGCATTCGCCGTGTTCATTCAGGACCACGGCGCTCAGCGCGAGTCCGACTGAGGAGAACGAAGCCCCAGTGGCTGCCCTTTCCGTCGGGTGACGACGGAGAGGGCAGCCCGGCCGGTGACTCAGCCCCCGGCTCAACTTCGGCCACTCGGTGAGCCACTGACGGAGGGAGAGGTGCTGACGCCGCCCGAAGGACTGGCGGAGGGCGTCGCGGACGGGGTTGCCGTCCGCGAGGGCGAGCCACGGCGGCTACTGGAGGTCCGAGGGGTCGGTTTGGCCTTCTCTGGCGGGGGCGCACCGGTGGTGGCGGGAGGGCGGGAGGCCGGTGACTCGCTGCGAGTCGCCGTCGGAACGGGACGCCGGATTCCGTCACCGTTTCGGTCCCGGACGCCTTTTCGGGCCGGGTGCGTGGTCGCACGCTCCGATGCAGCAGGTGAAGCGGGTGAATCGGTGACGGGGACCCCTGGCTCGTCGGGGGATGACGGTGCCGGGATCGAGGCTGCCCGTGGGGCTGTCGGCTGGGAAAGCACCGAGGCGGTGGCCAGGCCTCCGATGAGGGTGAAGGCGGCTGCGGCAAGAGACCGGACGGCGTACTTTCTCCGCCGCGCCGGACGGGCGTCTTCCGGAAGGTCTTGTGAGGGCGCCGGTGACCCGGGAAGGGGGGATGGAGAGGAGCTCGGCCCCGCACTGGAGCGGACCTCCAACATCGCGACGTCGACGGCCGGAGCACCGTCCGTCCGGTCGCTCGGCTGTGCCATGTCAGGGTCGTATGCCCCACACTCCGGGCAGGTTACGGCGCCGTTGAGCGTGCGGTTGCACGGGATGCAGTAGTCCATGAAGCGACCGATCTCAGTCCTTGAGCCGACGGGAGAGAAGGTGTCCCCAAGCCGGGCAGCAGTCAGCGCAGGGGAGACGCCACTTGGTTCGTTTCGGACCGATCTTCCACATGTGCGGACCTCCCTTCCTTACCGGTCTGCGGGCGGGTCACCGGTTACCGGGGTCAACGGGGCGGATCGAATGAGTGCTCAGCCGCGATCAGAAAAGTGGGGTAGGTAACTCCGTCGGAGGCTGATGTCGACGGACTACCAGGACGACGTCACACTCCTGCGGACGGATCCCGTAGAGGACGAGAACCTGGCATGGGATGAGGCGTGGGTTACAACCCCGGCCGGGGATGAGGCAAAGCCGCGTGGCCTACGTATCTGCCTCCGAGACAAGAAGGTGGGGCTCCCGCCACTTGGGCGCCCTGTGCAGAGGTCCTCGTCACCATCCGACCCCTGGTACCTGACCGCCGCTGACGAAGCATCGGCCTTTCAGGAACAGGACAAGCTGAGGAGGCAGCGGTGGGTCCCGACGACGCCAACCCTGAGCGGACTCCCGCCTCAGACCCTGACATCGCGCAGGAGATCAGGGACTCCTTCCAAGCCGTGCTGGACGCTTTGGATGCCGCACGCGCCGACCTCCTGCGCGAAGAGCCGCAGGAACACACCGAGGGTTCGTCCCGACCCCAAAGCGGGCACGGTTCCCCGACCGGGGATGCCCGCTCTTCCCAGCCGGCCCTGCGCCCGTCCTCGGCCCCCGCTTCCTCCGCATCCCGCCCGGCACTGCCGGTGAGACGTGTGTCGTCGGGCATGCGGCCAGGGCCTCCGGGGCCCCGCCGGCCAACTGCCGCTGAATTGCCGCCGACCGGCGGCGCGCCCCGGGCCAACACCCCGCAGGCTGTCGTGGCGGAGACACCGGGGTTGCCCAGAGGGCTGGAGGCCGTCCCACCGCCGTCGGTGGGAAGGCCGCCGACGGCCGGCGGACCGGGCCCGGAAGCAGTCGCACCGACTGTGGCTCTCCCCACTCGGGCTCCCTGGCAGGAGAGTGGGCAAAGCAGGAGTTCCCGGCCGCGCACCGCCTGGTCGGACTCCCCCTCCTGTCCGGCCTTCCCACCCGAGCAGCTCGCCACCGCGCCCTCCGAGGGATCTGCTCCGCCTGTCCGCGCACACGGAAGAAGGACCGGTGGCAGACGGCGGCGAGCCAACAGCCGCAGGAACCTGCACGTCACCGGAGTCTTCGGGCTGGGCGCGGCCAGCGGGTTGATCCTCGCCTCCTGGCTGCTGACCGACCACAACGCCGAGCCTGCGACGTCCTCTTCGCCTCCCGGGCGCATGGAAACCCCAGTGCCTGTGACTCCCGCGCCGAAGGGCCCCTCTCCCCAGGCTCCAGGGCGGACGAACCACTCACAGCCCGGCACACCGGACCCGCCACTCCCCGAAATCCCGGGCACGGGCGTCCTACGCCAAGGCGACAGCGGCCACGGCGTCTACGAGTTGCAGGTACGTCTCCTGCAAGTACCGGACATCTACGACGGTGGCCCGATCGACGGCCGCTACGACACGGGGGTCCGAGCGGCAGTGACCCTGTTTCAGAAGCGGTACGGGGTCCGCGGCGACGAGAGCGGGGTCTACGGCGACAACACACGTTTCGCCCTCATGCGGCGGACCAAGTAGCAGACGCCGCACGCCACGGTCTGCAGCCGGAACGGCCCGTCACGTCAGGTTCGACGGGACGATCCCGTAGCGGCGCATCTTGCGGTACATCGTGGCGCGGGAGATCCCGAGGTCCTGCGCGGTGCGCTGGACGTTGGAGTTGCGGTCCACCAACCCACGCAGAATGGCGTCGCGTTCCAGCGCCTCGATGGTGGTGAGGACCTTGTTCGACGACACCCGGCATTCCGGCGGCAGGTCCTCCATGTGGATCATCCGGCCCGAAGGCCGCCGCGCCAGGCCCCGGATCACCGACTCGAGCTGCCGGACGTTCTCCGGCCAGGGACATCGCTGCAGCATGGTCAGCGCATTCGGGGAGAACCAGCTCTCGCCGCTCGGCCGGTACTTGCGCAGGAAGAACCGCGCCAGGTGCTCGGTGTCCCCATAGCGATGACGCAGGGGAGGCACCACCACCGAGGCGCCACAGCACTGGTCGAGCTGGTCGTCGGCGCCGACCTGTGAGGGCTGGCTGGTCATGACCAGTTGCCCGGGCGCGTTGCCGTCCAGCCGCACCAGCAGGTTCGTCAGCCGCTGCCGCAGCTGGTCGCCCAGCAGGTGGACATCGCTCAGGACTAGCACGTGGGACGGCACGGCGAGCAGCTCTTCGATGTCATGCAGCCAGCGCTCGGTGACGGCCGGTGCATCGGACAGTGGCGCCTGCCTCAGCTCCAGCAGACGTCCGGCGCCGTGGGCTCGGTGCAGGGCCTCGACCAGCGTTCTCTTGCCGACGCCGGCTTCGCCCAGCAGATGAAGCCATGCCCCGGTGACGAACGCTGTTTCGCTGTCGGCGACGGCGCGCAGCCAGTGCGGGGACGAGCCCACCAGTCCCAGGTTGGAGCGGGCGGGCGCGGCGGAAACCGCAGGTGTGGGCTGGGGCCGTCCGATCAGCCGGACTCGGAGGACGGCGCCCGCGTCGCTGTCCTCGCGCCGGCAGCGACTGACCCTGAGTTCGGCGACCCGTCCCGAGGGCAGGGCGATGCTACGGGTCCCCTCCAGCCGGGGATGGTCGGCGATCTCGCGGGCATGGTCGAGCAGCGCATAGTGATCCGGCCCGGTCACGGCCGCGCTGAGCTGCTCGTTCATCATGACGACATCACGGTTGAGGGCCAGCACGGGTCCCGGGCGCGCAGAGGAGCACGCGTCCATGTAGTGCTGGAAAAGAGCCCGCTCGCGCCGCGAGGTGATCGCCGCGATCTCGGCCTCGATCTGGGCCGCGACCGAGCGGGCGAAGGCCATCAGCATGCCGTCGGAGCCGTGACGGATGGTGGTGAGGTTGAAGGTCCCCAGCAGGGTGCGCCGGGTGGGATGCAGGATCGGTACGGCCGCGCAGCGGAAGTCCCGCAGCGCCTCGACGTAGTGGTCCATTCCGGCGATCATGACCGGGCGGCCGCTGGCCAGCGCGGTCCCGATGCCGTTGGTGCCCACGTAGCGCTCGGCGAACACATGGCCCGGTGCCAGGTGCACGCGGTTGAGGTTCGTCGTCAGCCCCTCATGGGAGACCCTGCGAGAGAGGACCACACCGTTGCGGTCTGTGATCATCGTGGAGACGGGGTCGTCGGCGAGCTGCTCGTGCAGCCGGTCCAGGATCGGCAGCGCCGCCCTGGCGAGGTGGCTGTCCAGATTGGGGTTGTCCAGGTACGGGGCGTCGAGGCTGCCCGGCTTCACCTCGTATTCCATCGAGCGATGCCAGGAGGCCACCACGAGTGGTCGGGCGCTTGGATCCTTGGTGACTTCCAGGTAGAGCTCTTTGGCCGCTCTCAGTGAGCTTCCGGGTTGTTGGCGGGGCATTAACACTCCCGTACTGCGCGCGTCACAATCCCTCGGTGCAGTGATTGGACCAGTTCGACCGCCTGGCGCCTACGGCGTGTATCACATTGAGACATTCGCGGACGGATTCTGAGACATCGACCTGCGAGCGGCGGCCTGTGTAATCGGCGCACCACCACCCGCCGACTCGCAGGGAGCCGCTATGAAAGCCGTGCAGGTCATCGAGTACGACGAGCCGCCCGTGCTCATGGACGTGCCGGATCCACAGATCACCGGTCCGCTGGATGTGATCGTGAAGATCGGGGGAGCCGGAGTCTGCCGGACCGATCTGCACATCCTCGAAGGACAGTGGAAGGAGAAGAGCGGGGTCACCCTTCCGTACACGATCGGTCACGAGAACGCCGGCTGGGTCGCGGAGGTCGGGCAGGCCGTCACCAACGTCAAGGTCGGTGACCCGGTCATCCTGCATCCCCTGGTGACCTGCGGTCTGTGCCGCGCCTGCCGGGCCGGCGACGACGTGCACTGCATGAACTCTGCCTTCCCCGGCATCGACGCCGACGGGGGCTACGCCGAGTACCTCAAGACCAGCGCCCGCTCCGTCGTGCCCCTCGCCCCGTCCCTGGAGCCGGCCTCGGTGGCGGCCCTGGCCGACGCCGGGCTCACGGCGTACCACGCCGTCGCCAAGGCGGCCCGAGCGCTGCGGCCGGGCGACAAGGCCCTGGTCATCGGCGCCGGCGGACTCGGGCACATCGGCATTCAGGTGCTGCGGGCCCTGTCGCCTGTGGAGATGATCGTCATCGACCGCAGTCCGGAAGCCCTGGCTCTGGCCGAACAACTGGGCGCGGACCACACCCTCGTCGCGGACGGAAGCGAAGTCGGCCGCGTACGGGACCTCACCGGCGGTCACGGCGCGGAGGCCGTCCTGGACTTCGTCGGTGAGGGGGGTGCTGTCGAGACGGGCGTGGCCTGCCTGCGCCGCAACGGCAACTACTACGTCATCGGCTACGGCGGCCACCTCCACGTGCCGACGATCGACGTCATCTCCACGGAGATCAACTTCATCGGCAACCTCGTGGGGTCCTACAACGACCTCTCCGAGCTGATGGTCCTGGCCGCCCAGGACAAGGTCACCCTGCACACCCGGCGATACCCGCTCGCCTCCTTCCGGCAGGCCCTCGACGACCTGGACACCGGGGCCGTACGCGGCCGAGCGATCTTGATTCCCTGACACCGCAGGAGAAGCCCCATGCGCAGCAGACCGTACAGAGCCCTGGTCGCCGTAACCGCCGTCGCGGCCCTGACCGCCACCGCATGCACCGCCCAGAGCCAGGCACAGCAAAAGCCCAAGGACAAGACCGCGCTCTTCAAGCCCGGCTCGCAGATCAGCTACGACAAGTACGGCAACGACTACCCGGCGACGAAGGCCAAGGACGTCCCCGGACCGTGCAGCTACGAGTCGATCAGCCGCAAGGACTACTCCGGACAGACGCTGAAGATCATCAGCCACGCCGTTCCCGTCATCGGCGAACCGACCCAGCTGCACGCCGAGCAGTTCGAGGACATCACCGGCGGGAAGGTCGAGGTGGTCAACGTCCCCTTCGGCGAGCTGCATCAGAAGATCCTCACGCCGCTCCAGGCGGGCCAGCCGGCGTACGACGTCATGTTCTACCCGTCCCTGTGGATCGGCGACATCGCCCCGTATCTGGCCCCAGTGCCGAAGACGTACCTGAACAGCCCCGGCATGAAGGACGTCACCAAGGCCTACATGGACGTGGCGACCTGGAACGGCAAGGTCGTGCAGTACCCGGTGGACGGTGACCGGCACTACCTCAAGGTCCGCGCCGATGTGCTGGAGGACCCCGAGCGGCAGGCGGAGTACAGGAAGGCCACGGGCAAGGACCTTCAGGTCCCCAGGACGTGGGCCGAGTACCAGGAGACAGCCGAGTTCTTCAGCGACAGGGACCTCGACGGCGACGGCAAGGCCAACTACGGCAGTGCAGAGGTGACCAAGCGCGACGACCTGACCTTCTCCGCGTTCATCAGCCGGGCGGCGCCGTACGTGAAGAACCCGGACGTCGAGGGCGGTGTCTTCTTCGACGTCAAGACCATGAAGCCGCTGATCAACACGCCGGGCTTCGTCCGCGCCCTGGACGACATGGTGGAGGCCAAGTCGACCTGGGCACCCGGCGGCGCCAACTTCGGCCTGGGAGACGAGATCTTCTCCTTCGGAGGCGGCCAGACGCTGATGTCCTACTCCTGGGACGACGCCTTCATCCAGGCCCAGCAGGTTGACAGCAGGATCCGCAACAAGGTCCAGGCGGCGCCGCTGCCGGGCTCCACGGAGGTCTACAACCGCACGACGAAGTCGTGGGACAGGAAGGCGAACCAGGCTCCGTACTTCACCTGGGGATGGACCTCGGCGGTGGCCAAGGCCTCGCGTCACCAGCAGATGGCCTTCGACTACCTCTGCTTCTTCAGCAACGAGGCCAACACCGCCCTCGACCTGACCATCGGCCGATTCGGTGTCAACCCCTACCGCAACGCCCACTTCGACCCGGCGTTCTGGGAGAAGCAGGGCTGGGCCAAGGACGTCGCCAAGTCGTACGTCCGCACGCTCTCCGGCATGGAGAAGAGCACCAACCGCGTCTTCGACCTGCGCGTTCCTGGTGTCAATCAGTACATGTCCGCGCTGGCCAACGGTGTCGCCGCGGCTCTGGCGGGACAGAGCTCCCCCCAGCGGGCACTGGACGACGTGGCCAGGGAGTGGTCCAAGATCACCGATGAGATCGGCAAGGACAAGGTCCAGAGCGCCTATCGCGACGTGGTCGCGCTCGAGGACAACTCCTGACCGACTGCAGGACGCCCCGGGTGGCCGGACCGGAATGGCCGGTCACCCGGGGGCGCCCGCCCCTTTCCGCAAGGAGAACCATGGACGGCCTGCGCCGGCACAAGAGCATGTTCCTGATGCCGGGACTGCTCACGCTCTTTCTGATCATCATCTTCCCGCTTCTTTTCACCATCCGTGTCAGCTTCTCCGGCTGGAACGTCAGCAACCCTCGGATGGACTTCATCGGAGGCGCCAACTACACGGCGATGCTGCACGACAGCCGCTTCTGGGCCTCCATCACCCGGCTGCTCCTGCTGGCGGGCGGCACGGTCCTGATCCAGTACGTCATCGGGTTCGGTATGGCCCTGCTCGTCTGGCGCGGGGTACACGGTCGCAGATTCTGGCGGGTGCTCTTCCTCGTCCCCATGATGACCACGCCCGTGGTGATGGCCGCCATCTGGCAGACGATCTTCCATGAGTCACTGGGACCGGCCAACGATCTGCTGGGGATGCTGGGCCTGACGAGAATCCCCTGGCTCACCGAGTCCGGTCCGGCGCTGATCGCGCTGATGACCGTCGAGGTCTGGCAGTGGACGCCGTTCATGTTCCTGTTGCTCCTGGCCGGCCTTCTCAGCCTTCCCAGGGAACCGTTCATGGCCGCCGCCATCGACGGCGCCGGCACCTGGCGCACCTTCTGGAAGGTGACCTTCCCGCTGATGGCACCGGTCTCGGTCGCGGCGGTCATCATCCGGCTGATCGAGGCCTCCAAGCTGTCCGACAGCGTCTACGTACTGACGTCGGGCGGCCCGGGGTCCTCCACGGAGACCCCGGGCTACTACCTCTACATCCTGGGGCTCCGCGATCAGCAGACCGGCTACGGCGGGGCGATGTCCCTGACCTACCTCGTGCTGATGACCGTCACGCTCACGGTCGTCGCCGCCCTGCTCACCAGGGCATTCAAACTGAAGGGAGCCTCATGAGGTCGCGCCTTTATCCCGTATTCAAGTACACCGTGATCGCCCTGTGGGCGTGCTTCGTCGCGGGACCGTTCCTCTGGGCGATGACGACCAGTTTCAAGAACGCCAACGCCGTCCAGGGCGGTCCCACCTACCTCCCCTGGGTGCAGTACAAGCCCACCCTCACCGGCTGGCGCAACATCTTCGGCGGAGCCGGCGGTATCGATGTCATCGATCCCTTCATCAACAGCGCGATCATCACCATCGCCGCGTCCGCCATCAGCCTTGCCCTGGGATCCCTGGCCGCCTACGCGCTGTCCCGGTACCGGTTCAAGCTGGGCTTCATCAAGAACAGCGACATCGTCTTCTTCTTCGTCTCCCAACGGATCATGCCGCCCGTCGTCCTGGTCATCCCCTTCTTCTACCTCCTGCAGTGGGGTGGCCTCCTGGACAGCATCCCCGGCCTGGTCATCGTGACGGTCGCCCTGCTGCTGCCGATCGCGGTCTGGGTGATGGTGGACTTCTTCAACGGCATCCCCCGGGAGATCGACGAGATGGCGATGCTGGACGGCTGCCCCCCGTTCCAGACCTTCGTACGGGCGATCCTGCCGAACTCCCTGCCCGGGTTGACCGTGGCCGCGATGTTCTGCGCCGTGTTCGGCTGGAACGACTTCTTCTTCGCCTTCCGGCTGACCTTCACCGAGGTCCAGACCCTGCCCCAGGCGGTCGTCGCCCTCAACTCCTCCATTCCACCGTGGTGGACGCTGTCAGCCGCCGCGCTCTTCGGCGTGGCACCGCTGGTCCTGCTCGCCCTCTGGGTGGAGCGCCTACTGTCCAAGGGGAACCTGTCGGGAGCGGTCCGATGAATCTCAGCGCAACTGATCTGTCCCTGACCCTCGACGGCGTCCACCACCTCAAGAACGTGTCCGCCACCTTCCGGCCGGGACGGCTCCACACCGTCATCGGCCGGACGATGGCCGGGAAGACGACGCTGCTGCGGGCCCTGGCGGGCCTGCAGAAAGTGGACTCCGGCTCGCTGACCCTGGCGGGAGCCGACTTCCTGAAGACGCCGGTGTGGCGGCGCGACACCGCCATGGTCTACCAGCAGTTCATCAACTACCCGCATCTCAACGTGTTCGACAACGTGGCCTTTCCGCTGAAGCGGGCCGGCCTGTCACGGCACGAGATCCAGCAACGGGTCCGGCAGAGCCTGGCGAGCGTGGGGCTTGCGGACTTCGAGAAGCGCAAGCCCTCCCAACTCTCCGGCGGCCAGCAGCAACGCGTCGCGATGGCTCGCGCCATGGCCCGCGGTACCGGCATCCTCCTGCTCGACGAGCCGTTGGCGAACCTGGACTACAAGTTGCGCGAACAACTGCGCGACGAGTTCAAGGCTCTCTTCTCGGACCGGGGCGACACGATCGTCATCTACACGACCACCGAACCCGCCGAGGCGATGATGCTCGGGGACGTGGTCCTGGTCATGCACGAGGGGCGGATCATCCAGACCGGCACCCCGCAGGAGGTCTTCGAACATCCGGCGACCACCACGGTGGCGTCCATCATCAACGACCCGCCCATGAACATCTTCGCGGGCCGGACCGAGGGCGGCCAGGTCACGGGGGCCGGCTTGCAGGCCACGGACGTCTCCGCGCATCTGACCGACCTGCCCGACGGTGCCTACCAGTTCGGCCTGCGCGCCACCGACGTCAGCCTGGCTGCCAGCGGGGTCGAGGCCGAGGTCACCTTCGTCGAGATCTCCGGCTCCGAGACCTTCGTCCATGTGGTCGTCGGCGGGACCCCTTTCGTCGTACAGGTCCAGGGCATCCACGACGTCGCCCTCGGCGACCTGGTCAAACTTCGCCTCCGCCCCGACCGGCTGTTCGCCTTCGACGAGCAGGGGACCCTTGTGCGGACACCCTCATACGAGCTCGCTTCAGTGGAAGGGCGTTGACATGGCCCAGTTGGACATCGTCGACATCGGGCACGCGTATGCGCCGGGTGCCGAGGAGGAGCAGTGGGCCCTCAAGCCGCTGGAACTGACCTTCGAGTCCGGCAAGACCTATGCGCTGGTCGGCCCCTCGGGCTGCGGCAAGACGACGCTGCTGAACATCCTGTCCGGCCTGGTCAGACCATCCCGGGGACAGGTGCTGTTCGACGGCGTCGACGTCACCACCCTGCCCACGAAGGCGCGCAACATCGCCCAGGTGTTCCAGTTCCCCGTCATCTACAAGTCGATGACGGTCTACGAGAACCTCGCTTTCCCGCTGCAGTGCCGGCGCTGGGACAGGACGAGGATAGACGCCAAGGTGCGGCAGGTCGCCGAGGCCCTGGACCTGCACGACCGGCTGCGCCAGCCTGCCCGCGGCCTCACCGCCGACGACAAGCAGCTGATCTCGCTCGGCCGCGGCCTGGTCCGTGACGACGTGGCGGCCGTCCTGATGGACGAGCCGCTGACCGTTATAGACCCGCAGCTCAAGCACTCGCTGCGGCGCAAGATCCGTCAGATCACCGAACAGTTCCAGCCCACGGTGATCTATGTGACCCACGACCAGTACGAGGCCATGAGTTTCGCGCAGGAGTTGCTGGTCATGAAGGACGGCCGTGCCGTGCAGCAGGGCACCCCGGAGCAGCTCTTCGAGGCGCCCTCCTCCACCTACGTCGGCTACTTCATCGGCTCACCGGCGATGAACTTCCTGACCGTCGACCGCAACGACGGGCTCTTCGAGCTGGGTGGCCGGACGCTGTCCGTTGCCTGGGACATCCCCTACAGCACGACCGGCGTCCAGGTCGGCGTCCGGCCCGAATACGTCAGGGTCGTCGCGGACCCCGGCCCCAACACCTTCCCCGGCCGCCTGCGGGGAGTCAGCGACCACGGCGCGCAGCGCGTGCTCGAGGTGGAGGTCGCCGGGCAGCTCATCAGGGCCAAGACGCCGCGGGAGGATGGAGTTCCGGTCGGCGAGGAGGTCCTCGTGCACCTGCCGCGCGCCAAGGTACTTCCGTACGCGGACGGCCAGTTGGTACTCCGGTCGTGACGACCTCCGGGCATGCCCGCGCCCCCGGCCGCCCCACCGGCGCGCGTCGGGGGGCCGCGGGCCGGTGGGGCGAAATACCACGACGCTCCGGTGTCGGGGCGGTCCGTAAGCCGGGGACGGCAAGCCGGACTCGTACCATCGTCTCGCCATGAGTCCTGATGGCGCGGCCGGAAAGAAGGCAGAGGCCCGGCTGCCCGCAATAGAGATCGCCTCGTCGTCCCTGCCCGTGCCGTACGCGACACCTGTCAGATGCGAGACACACAGACTTCAGTGAAGGAATCCCATGATCTTCATCACCGCCAAGTTCCGAGTCCGTCCCGAGCACGCCGACCGCTGGCCCGAGATCGCCGCCGACTTCACCCGGGCCACGCGCGCCGAGCCCGGCTGCCTGTGGTTCGACTGGTCGCGCAGCGTTGAGGAGCCGACCGAGTACGTCCTCATCGAGGCCTTCCGCGACGACGAGGCCGGGGTCACCCATGTGCAGTCCGCACACTTCAAGGCTGCGCAGCAGACGCTGCCGCCCCATCTGCTGGAGACACCGCGCATCGTGAACGCGACCGTTCCGCAGGACGACTGGTCACTCCTCGGGGAGATGGCGGTTCCCGAACAGCGGTAGCTCTGCCTGACGGAGCAGCTCGCCTGCGATGTCCTGGGCGCCGTCGGGGTGCGCAGCACGCTGTCATCTGTGACCAGCCGACATCGGCGCAGCCCAGCAGCGCCGAGCAGCCCTCTCAGGGAGGCGCAGCGGGTGCGCGTGGCCCGTGCGTGGAGGAGGGTTGAAGTATGACGGAACCGCTCGTCCCTCCCGAAGAGACACCACCGGCAGAAGGTTCCACCGCCGAAGCCCATCAGGAGCGGGCTGACGGCGGTCCATGGGAACACCCGAGGATCTGGATCTTCCTCATCGTCGCCGGGGCTGTGATCGTGGCTGCCTACTTCATCGCCCGCATCATCTCCTTCTGAGAGCCGCGGGTCCTGACAAGCCGGGGAACCCAGACCGCTGGGACTCTTCGCAGGTCCGGGTGATGAGTGGCAGGACCCGGGTACCCGGCGCGCATGATGAAGCAGGCTTTGTGGCAGGGACTGATCGCAGGGGCCGTCGGTGCGGCAGCGATGACACTCGGGGAGAAGGCGGAGCAGCGCCTCACCGGGCGGCCCGACTCGTACGTCCCGGGCCGGACCATGAAGCGGCTGGCGGGCATGCCGGAAGGGGCAGCACCGGTCGCTTCGAACTGGGCCATGCATGTGGGCCAGGCCGCTGCCATGGGCATCCTGCGGTCGGTCATGGCCCACGCCGGTCTGCGTGGGCCCCTGTCCTCGGGCAAGTTCACAGTCGTACGCCTGACCGCCGACCAGATACTGGAGAACGCCACCGGCGTCGGCGCTCCGCCGCAGACCTGGCCGCGGGCAGAGCTGCTCGTGGACGTGCTGCACAAGACCGTCTACGCGTTCGCCACCGGCGCCGTTGCCGATGCCCTGGCCGCCCGCTCAGGCCCGGGACCTGGTCAGCGTCACGCAGCGATGGTGCCGGGCCGCCACACCGGAGTCGGTCCTCCGCCGCGCTCGGCATGAGCCGCGTCAGGCAATACGCGGTCGCCGCCTCCGGCCAGTGGATCGACGAGGAGGAGGGGCGGCGTCGACTGCCCGCTGGAGAGGTCCACGCCTGGGGGCAGGGCATGAACCAGACCGTCTGCGGACTGTCCCTCAGCCGCTCCCAGCTAATCCGCTTCCCCCACGTCACCTGGCAGGACACCTTCCCGCAGTCCGGGGGCGCTGCGGACCGGGTGCGACGCCAATGCCCACGCTGCGCCTCCGTCGCGGGACACCGCGGCGGCGACGCACGCCCCCGCTGGCACCGCACGGACCCCCGGCCTTGAAGGACGGCCGCGAGGTCCTCTTCCGCCTGCCCCCGGTGACCTCGCCGGGCGAGGTAGGAACGGGACATGAAGCACGCTCGCTCGGCCACTTGCCGGTCGACGGCCGGGCTGCACCGCGGCCGCCGACCGGCAGGAGGGCCTCAGCCGTCGCCCATGGCCTTGCGTACCGCGTCGCGGGTGCGGTCCATCAATGCGGCTACGGGGCCCAGCGCCATGTTGGCCTTCGCGGACTCCACGCCCGGGCGCGGACGGGTGGGTGCCATGGCTTCGGCAGCCTTGACGCCCTTGGCCAGCGCGGCGAGCGAGGCCGCGTCGGTGCTGCGGCGGATGTGGGGGAACTCGTAGCGTTCCTCGGCCCGAGCGTGTTCCTGGACATCGGCGCGCAGAGCCAGGAACTGAGGCATGAACTTCGGGTCGCGGGTGTCGGTCTCGTCCAGTGTGCTGAGGGTTTCCTTGGCGGCACGTTCCTCACCGAGACGGGCGTCCACGATCTCGTCCCCGCCCGTCACGTTGCGGCGCACGAAGGGGTGCACGACCTCCTCCTCCGCCGTCTCGTGCACGGCCAGCAGGCGGACCAGCCGGTGGAAGGCCTCCTGGCGGGCGTCACCGCCGGCCGCTTCGACCTCGTCGAAGAGGTTGCGGATGTCGCCGTGCTGGCGTGTCAGCAGGGCCACCACGTCGTCGTCCGGCGCGCCGTCGTCACCGGCCTGGGGAGTGTGAAGCTGCGTCATGGCAGAATCCCTCACTTCTCTCGCTGGGCAGGGTCGGGGTGCTCGCCCTCGGTCTGCACGCGGTACTCGCGGCCGAACATCTCCTGATGCTCGGTCATGACCCGGTCACTGGGCGGCGCCTCGCCACCGTGGATCTGCTCCTGCATCTTCTCGAACCGCTCGTGCGCCTCCCGGACGTAGCCCGCGCCGAGCGTCGTCAGATCGATCTGCGTGTCCAGCAGCTCGCGCAGATACGCCTTGTTCGGCTCGAAGGTGAGCACGTTCGGCAGCTCCGGCGCCAGCACCGAGGCCGGGTCCCGCCCGTCATGACGGCGCATCAGGTCGCAGGCCTGGTGCAGGTGTTCCAGCTCCATGTTCAGGTGCAGTTCCCAGATCGCCTTGATGCGGGGGTCGCTCTCCTGCTCCATGAAGGAGTAGTACAGGTAGCACTCGTTGTACTCGTGGTTGACCAGCTGCTCCCACCACGTCTCACCGGGGTCGACGAGCGACTCGTAGTGGGTGACGTGTTCCTCCTCGATGAGGCCGATCTCCTGGTAGAGCTGGCGGGCGATCGGCTCCATGTAGGTGGGGCCTGTGTTCATGTAGAAGTTCATCGTCTGCTGCTCGGCCGACATGACCGTCAGCGCGTGCAGCTTCGACAGCGGGTCCGTCTCGTCCTTGGCGTAGGCCTCGCGCACGTTGTCGACCGGGTGACGGTGGTGGAACCTGGTGGGCCGGCCCGGCATGACTTCGGTGAGCTGGTCGACGATCGACTCCGCCTTGCGGTGCTCGATCATCTCGTACAGGTTCGCGTACCGGTACAGGTGGTCGAAGTCCTCCAGCACCCCGAACTGGTAGGCCTGCCGCAGGTAGGGGTCGGGTTCCATCCGGGCGATCCAGGCGGTGAGGTCGACGGCGACCTGCTCGTACGCGATCGTCGTCTCCAGGACCGACGAGACGCCCGGCAGCAGCCAGTTCACCACCTTCTGCTGCTGTGCTTCGATGTAGCGGGTCTGCGCCAGCTGCCGTTTGACCTCCGGATCGACCGTGTTGCGGGCCAGTTGGTGGCTGAACATGATCGCTTCGACCTCGATGCCGTTCATCGTGATGATGCGGCATCGGGTGTACGGGTCGCTGTGGTCGGGGTCGATCGGCTTGACGTTCAGCTCACGCCAGTTCCTGAGCTGCCGGTCGAGCGGGATACCGCGCTGTTCGAGGGGGTTGAAGGTCACCTGTGTCTCCTCAGCCGGTGGCGGGTACGCCCGGTTACCCAGGGCGGACAAGATCTCACTCCATAAGCGGAAGACGGCCATACTTGGCGCTGAGCGCCCGCACTCCGTACCCGCCCCGCCCGGTGTACGCCCGCCGTCACCCGCACGGCCGACCCCGGGCCGCCGGTTCCCTCCCTCGGCCCGCCCCCGCCTGGCCCTCTCTCGATCCGACGGGGGGTTGTGTCGGGGCCGATCGACGTGTATCGCGGCCAGCGGGGTACTCGGGTGGCCCCGTTGGGCGGAAGGGTGATCCGAAGATGATCAGCGAAAGTCATGTCCGGGAGCTGCTCGGCTCAGACGACGACGATGCCGCGCTCGTCCTGCTGGAGGGGCGGGCCGAGGTGGTCGAGTCCGCCTTGCTCGCCTCCGACGCCTACCGCGGGGCCGCTGTCCTGCTCACCCGCGCTGACCTTGCCGACCGGCTGGGCACGGCGGTCCCCTCGGAACACGAGATCCGCGAGGTCGCGGCGGCGCTGGAGGCGATGGCCGCCAAGATCGGCGCCTGACCGTCCGGCACGACCATCCCCACGCCATGCCCGCGGGCCGGGCCGGCCCCGCCCGTGCCCGGCCCGCCCGTGGCCGCAGCTTGAGGCCGCCCGGCCCGGGCCGGCAGTCCGGTCGGCCGGCCCGTTCGTGTCCGTACCCGGCCCGCGTGCCGCCGGTAGCCGTCCGCCCGCTCGCACGTGACCCGTGCCCGTGCCCGCCGCCTTCGGCTTGCGCCCGGTTCGCCTGTCTGGTCGCATCCGGTCCGCCTGCCTGCCGAGTCCGCAGCCCGGTGTTTCGCTCTGAGCGCCCGGTCGCCCGCGGTGCGTGTCCGGGAGGGCGGGAGACCGTTCGGCAACGCACCCGCCGCCGGAGCATTCGGTGGCCGCACTGGCCGCATTGGCCGACTTCGGCACCTCGGCGGAGGTGAACTGCTGCGAGACCGCAAACCACGGAGGAAGGTCGTCCGTATGCACCGTGTTCTCGCCCGGCTCGCAGGCGTCCCGGGTATCGCTTTGAGCGCGCGGGAGCGGCCCGCGTCGCCGGGCAGCCGGGCACCGGCCCCGTGGGAGGTGCGTGCCCGGGCCCTGTGCTGGGCCGTGCGTCCCGGCGTCGGTGCCCGCGCTGCCCTGGAGAAGGTGGTTGCGGCCCGGGTCCGCGTGAACGCCACCCCGGTCATGGTGGTGGGCGCGCTGATCCGCTACGAGGCGACACCGGTGGGCCCCTACGACGAGGTCACCGCGGTGGTGGTCTACCGGCGGGCCGGGGCCCTGTTCGCCACCGTGCCTTTCATGGCCGTGAGCTCCCCCGCCGGCCTGGCCGCCGGCCGGGAGAACTGGGCCCTTCCCAAGACCCTGGCCCGCTTCACCCACGAGCCGCGGCAGGTGGGCGCGGGCGGCTGCGGCGCCCGGAGTGCGGCGGTCGGCGACGGGTGGCGCATCGAACTCCGCGTGGGCGGCACCGGCTGGATCCCCATGCCGGTGTATGTGCCCGGGCTGCTGCCGCTGGCCCAGCTCGGCCCCGGCGGCACCCTCCTCCTCACCCGCGTGGGCGCGCGGGGCCTGGCGCGCCGTGCCCACGTCGACGTCCGCGTCGACGCTCCACCGCCCCTGCGCGCCCTCTTTCCCGCCGGCCGGCACACCGCCCTCCTCCTGACCCGGCTGGAGGTCCGTCTGCCACCGGCCGACCGCCGGTGACGCCGGACGTACGAGTACGTCACCAACGTGGGCTTCGTCTTCAGCCGGGCCGCAGGGTGCAGGTCTTCCGTAGGCTCGGAATGCGTAGCGGTTGAGGCGCAGCTGGTTTCAGAAGGCGTAGCGGATGCGCAGCCATGGGGTGCGGGCGGCGATGAGTTCACGCAGCCGATTCACCGCCTGTGCCTTGACGGGGCCCGCGTAGCGCACGTTCAGTGCGCCGTTCTGGGACCGTTTGGTCTCCTGCAGCTCCGGCCGCCACAGGACGTCCTCGGCCTGGGGGTGCCAGCCGAGGTTGACCTCGTGCAGCTCCCGGTTGTGCGTCAGCATGATCACTTCGGCGGCGGCCTGCTGCTTCACCCGGGCCGGCAGCACGTCGTCGAGGTGCGTCAGGAGCTGTGTCCAGGCCTCCTCCCAGCCGGGGCGTACCACGACGGGGGAGAGGTTGAAGTGGACCTCGTAGCCGGCGTCCAGGAAGTCGGCGGCGGCGGCGATGCGTTCGGCGACGGGTGAGGTGCGTACGTCCAGCAGCCGGGAGTCCTGCGGAGGCATCACCGACATGCGGATGCGGGTGCGTCCGCGCGGGTCGAGGGCCAGCAGGTCGGGGTTGACGAATTTGGTCGCGAACGACGCCTTGGCGGTGGGCCACTGCCGGAAGGCGTGGACGAGGTCGGCGGTGTTGTCGCAGATCAGGGCGTCCACCGAGCAGTCGCCGTTCTCGCCGATGTCGTACACCCACGCGGTGGGATCACATTGGTTGGGCTCGCGTTTGGGGCCTTGGCGGGCGATGTGCCGACCGATGTGGGCGATGATCTGCTCGATGTTGGTGAAGACGGTGATCGGGTTGGCGTAGCCCTTGCGGCGGGGCACGTAGCAGTAGGCGCAGGCCATCGCGCAGCCGTTGGAGGCGCCCGGGGCGATCCAGTCGGCGGAGCGGCCGTTCGGGCGCGTGCTCGGCGACCTGCGCTCCCCGAGCACGAGCGTCTCGCCCTTGATCCGCACCCAGCGTGCCACGTTGCCCTCGTTGCCGTGCAGGCCGGGGATGCGCCAGTGGGAGTCCACCTCGACGACCTGCGCCTGGGGGAAGCGGGCGAGGATCTGCCGACCGCGCGCGGATGCGACCGCCGCGGGCTCGGCGTGGATCTCCCGTACGGGCAGCAGACGCCGCGCGGCGGGGGAGTCCCTGAAACCCGGGGCGCCGCCGCCCGGCGCGGGGGCGGGAGCCAGGGCGTCGAGCCCGAACAGGGTGCCGGAGTCCTCGTCCGGGGAGGTGGACGGGTGGGGCATGAGCGCTCCCGAGAGGTGGATGGTGCGGGAGGTGAACGGTCACAACAGGGACGAAAACGCCCCTTCCACTGTACGGGGGTGCGGGAGCGCGGGGGTGGGGCTGTACGGGTGCGCGGACGGCGCGCGCGAGCTTGCCGCCCCGTAGGCGGACCTGCCGCCCGCCTCGATGGACCGGCCCGCGCTGCCGCCGCCGCTGACGAGGAGTGTCCAGCCGGCGGCCGCCAGGAGCAGGGCGAGACCGGGGGAGGGGGAGGAGCAGCAGGCCGAGCGTGTCCAGCCGGCGGCCGCCCGGGGACAGGCCCCTGTCCCGCTCACGACACACCGGGCAGGGGAGCGGCAGGTCGAGTCCGTCGTCGATGGGGCGACCGCTGCCGACGCGTCGGCGCCGTATCAGTCCAGGATGTGTACCCGCGATGGCCGTTCGGTGTGGGTCCGGGCGGGCTGGGCAGGGAAGAATGGGGCGGTACCCAGCAGTCGACTTTGCGGAGGAGCGGACAGATGCAGGACGCGCGAGCAGGGCAGATTGCCGGCCCCGGGGACCTTGTCGATGTGGCGCGTCTGGTCACGGCGTACTACGCGCTGCACCCCGACCCGGCCGATCCCGGGCAACGCGTGTCTTTCGGTACCTCGGGACACCGAGGCTCCTCCCTCGCAACGGCGTTCAACGAAGACCACATCGCAGCCACCAGCCAGGCCATCTGCGAGTACCGCGCCGCCCAGGCCACCACCGGCCCTCTCTTCCTCGGCGCGGACACCCACGCCCTGTCCGAGCCCGCGCGGATCACGGCACTGGAGGTGTTCGCGGCCAACGACGTGACCGTTCTCATCGACCGGGCCGACGGCTACACGCCCACTCCGGCGGTCTCGCACGCCATCCTCACCCACAACCGGAACCGTACGTCCGGCCTCGCCGACGGTGTCGTCATCACCCCTTCGCACAACCCGCCGGCCGACGGCGGCTTCAAGTACAACCCTCCCAGCGGCGGCCCTGCCGGCTCCGAGGCGACCTCCTGGATCCAGGACCGCGCCAACGAGATCATCACCGCGGGACTGAAGGACGTACGGCGCATCCCCTACGCCCGAGCCCTGGCCGCACCCGGCACCGGCCGCCACGACTTCCTCGGCACCTATGTGACCGACCTGCCGAACGTGCTGGACCTCGAGGCGATCCGGACCGCCGGCGTACGGATCGGCGCGGATCCCCTGGGCGGCGCCTCGGTCGCCTACTGGGGCCGCATCGCCGAACAGCACAGGCTCGACCTGACGGTGGTGAACCCGCTCACCGACCCCACCTGGCGCTTCATGACGCTGGACTGGGACGGCAAGATCCGCATGGACTGCTCCTCGCCGTACGCCATGGCCTCGCTCATCGAGCAGCGTGACCGGTTCGACATCGCCACCGGCAACGACGCCGACGCCGACCGGCACGGCATCGTCACACCGGACGGGGGACTGATGAACCCCAACCACTACCTCGCAGTGGCGATCTCGTACCTGTTCGCGCACCGGGAACAGTGGCCGGCGGGCGCCGGGATCGGCAAGACCCTGGTGTCGTCCAGCATGATCGACCGGGTCGCGGCGGACGTCGGCAGGCAACTGGTCGAGGTCCCCGTGGGGTTCAAATGGTTCGTGGACGGACTGGTCGACGCCACACTCGGCTTCGGCGGCGAGGAGTCCGCCGGTGCGTCCTTCCTGCGCCGCGACGGCTCGGTGTGGACCACCGACAAGGACGGCATCATCCTGGCCCTCCTCGCCTCCGAGATCACAGCCGTGACCGGCAAGACGCCCTCGCAGCACTACGCGCAGCTCACCGACCGCTTCGGCGCCCCCGCCTACGCGCGCATCGACGCCCCGGCCTCCCGCGAGGAGAAGGCACTGCTCGCCAAGCTGTCCCCGCGCCAGGTCACCGCGGACACCCTGGCCGGCGAGCCGGTGACCACGGTCCTCACCGAAGCCCCGGGCAACGGCGCCGCCCTCGGCGGAGTGAAGGTCGCCACCGAGAACGCCTGGTTCGCGGCCCGCCCTTCGGGCACCGAGGACGTCTACAAGATCTACGCGGAGTCCTTCCTCGGCCCGGACCACCTGAGCCGGATCCAGGAGGAAGCCAAATCCATGGTGCTGGCGGCATTGAGCGCCTGACGCTCGCCTGACTGAGGCAAGGGACCCTGCTCAGCCTGATGGAGCCTTTCGCCGACGTCGTCCGGATCCCTGCACATGGCGGAGGCCGACGCCGCTGTCTTCCGACGTCATGCACTCAGAAGGCGGCTGGGGTTTCGGTCGAGGCTGCCCGTCCGTTGCGACGCCCGTTAATGGCTGCCACGGCCACCTTGATGCCGTCCGTGTCCGCCACGGGCACACTGCCAACAGGGGCCACTTCCTGACACGCCTGGAAAACCTGCGGGCCGCTGTCGATCCGGCCGCGTCCCATTCGACGTATGGGTATGCGGCCGCCCGGCCACACGATGACGCGACAGACCTGACGAGGAACCGCATGGATCAACTACTGAGAGTCATGAACTTCGGGGTCTCGAGTGACGGGATCGGTGCCGGTGCCGACCAGAGTCTCGAGCAACCGTTCGGCCACGTCGATCCCGGGAGGCTGTTCGCCTGGGCCGGAGCCACGGCGAGCTGGCCCATGCGCACGGATCCCGGAGGAAGCAGGGGACTCGACGACTACTTCACGCGCGACTTCGCACGCAACATCGGGGCCGAGATCATGGGCCGCAACAAGTTCGGGCCCCAGCGCGGGCCCTGGCAGGACCATGAGTGGCGCGGTTGGTGGGGCGAGGAACCCCCGTTCCACACACCGGTGTTCGTCATGACCCACCACAGGCGTCCGTCGTTCACGCTCTCCGACACCACGTTCCACTTCGTCGACGGCGACCCGGCCACCGTCCTCGAACGGGCGCGCGAAGCGTCGCAGGGCAAGGACGTCCGACTCGGCGGCGGGGTCACCACCATCCGGCAGTTCCTCGATGCTGACCTCGTCGACACCATGCATGTCGCGGTCTCGCCGGTGACGCTCGGGTTCGGACTACAACTCTGGCAGTCCCCGGATGAGCTACTCGACCGGTTCCACCTGGAGACCGTGCCCAGCCCGAGCGGCGTGACGCACCACCTGTTCTGGCGGAGGTGACGCGGGGGAGTGTGCCTCGACCTCCACCCCGGGGGTTTCGGTGAAATAGTCGGCGTCCTTGGGGCGTGTGCGCGCGAGTTTCAGGGTGCGGGGGGCGGGTTCGAGATGCGGGATGTGTTTGGAGCAGTGCACATAGGCCTCGTGGAGGGTGATGAGCGTCCATAGCGCGGGTTGGCGCCCGGGGGCGGTGTCTGCGGGTATCTCAGGGTGGACGGTACGCAGTTCCTCGTCGGTGAGGAGCCGGGCCGAGCCGTTGACGTGCAGCCCGATGTGGTCGTGGGTGAAGTCCATGAAGAGCAGACCGATGTGCGGGTTCTCGGTGACGTTTCCGGCACTGGCCAGGACACCGTTGCCGCGGTACTCGGGGTAGGTCAGGGTGTGGTCGTCCAGGACGGTGACGAAACCCGGGGGGCCGGCGCGGAAGCTGGCGTCGCAGTGGCCTTGGGCGTCGGCGGTGGACAGGAAGACCATGGACTGGCGACGGATGAAGTCACGCATGGCGTCGGTGAGGTGTGCGTGGACCTGTCGGTCGTAGAAAGTTTCGGCGCGTTCGCCGGTGCCGAGTCGGGTCTGCAGTCGTCGCTCGCCCTGTGAGGGGATGGCATCGTGGTACGTCACAGCGAGTCGTTCTCCTGACTGGGCCTGGCCGGCGTGAAGGGGGCGGTGAGGACGGGAGTGGCGATCGGTTCGTGGCGGATGTGGGCCCGTGGTGTGCCCTGGTACAGGAGGCCTTCCAGGCTGTGGCCACCGTGGTGGGCGGGCAGCACAGGAATGCCTCGTGCCGGTTCCAGGGTCCGGCTTCGTACAGAACCTGCGCCGACGTGCCTCGCTGACCGGGGATGCTCTGGTGGGAGACAGTGGCGTGGACGGACAACCGGTGGGGCGTGGGCCATGCGCAACATCCTCCCCGTCTTGCCCTTCGAAGGGCGCCGATACCTACTACAAACACCTGGGCCACAAACCACAAGCGAAACCCGAGCGAACCACCGACCATCCTAGAAGCGCCCTTGACCGGGCCGGCCGCGGGCCGAGCAACCCGGTCGAGACTCCGCTTCGGCTGACGCGCGGCGAGCCCTGGCACGAGATTCGGCGTCGACGACCCGGACCGGCGCGCCGCCAGCCACCTTGAACCGGCCGGCGGCTGACTGCCGGTCAAAGCCGGCGGTGCTGCCTGCAGTTCCTGGCGCAGTTCGCTGTGACGGCCTCAGCCTCCGCAACAGGCAGGGACGCGAAGTGTCCAAACCGGTCGGGGCGGCCGCGCTTGAGGTCGTTGCCCGCTTCGTTGACGTGCCGGGTCAGTGCGAGGGCGACTGCGTCGTCACCGAAGTGGATGCCGGGAGGAGGAGATCGACAGCACAGAGGTCGCGGTACCCCACTGGTCCATGAGCCCCGCCGGCATCGCGGGGTGGCCTGCTTGGAACGCCGGCCGTCACCTGGACCGCTCGTAGGCCGGGGGCTTCGCCGCACTTTGCGCGGTCATCCTGAAACAAGACGACGAGCCTGGTCGTCGTCTCGGTCACGCTGTCCGCCCGCATGGCGGCGGTCTCCCCTCCGAGGTGGTAGCGCACCGGCTTTTTTGGTGTATTCGACCGAGTCCCCCGGGGTGGTGGCACACCCCGGCCAGGCGGAAAGTCGAATTCCCTTTGCGCGCGGGTGCCGGGCGTCCGCTCATTCTGTCGGTGTGGGTCCTCGGATGCCCGCCAGGCGGGCGTGTCCCGCCGAACCGGCCGTGAGGCGGGCCGTCAGGGGTGGTCGCCGGTGCCGCCGTCGGTGGGGGCGGAGGTGCGCTGGTGGCCGCCGGGACGTGGTGCCTGGCGGGTGTCGCGCACGCTGTCGTGGGCGGCTTCGGCGACCGCCTGCGGCGTGATCCCGAACTCGGCGTACAGGCGCTGGTAGTCGGCGGAGGCGCCGTAGTGCTCCAGGCTCACGATCCGTCCTGCGTCGCCGACCACCTCGCGCCAACCCTGTCCGACCGCGGCCTCGACGCTGACCCGTGCGCGTACGGACGGTGGCAGGACCTCGTCCTGGTAGGAGAGGGGCTGGGCGGCGAACCACTCGCGGCACGGCATCGACACCACCCGCACCGCGAGATCGTCGGCCGCCAGCAGTTCGCGGGCGTCCAGGGCGATCTGGACCTCGGAACCTGTCGCGATCAGGATGACGTCCGGCGCGGCGCCGTCCGCCGTGTCGGCCAGGACGTATGCGCCTCGGGCCGCGCCGTGCGCGGGGGCGTACTCTCCGGTGTCGCGGTCGAGGACGGGCAGGTTCTGCCGGGTGAGGATCAGACCGGCGGGCCGGTCCGTGTGTTCCAGGACGGTGTGCCAGCAGACTGCGGTCTCGTTCGCGTCGGCGGGGCGCACCACGTCCAGGCCGGGGATGGCGCGCAGGGCCGCCAGGTGTTCCACGGGCTGGTGGGTGGGGCCGTCCTCGCCCAGACCGATGGAGTCGTGGGTCCAGACGTAGATGGCGGGCAGCTTCATCAGCGCGGCCAGGCGTACGGCGGGGCGCATGTAGTCCGAGAACGTGAGGAAGGTGCCGCCGTAGGGGCGGGTCAGGCTCTGCAGGGCGATGCCGTTGAGGATGGAACCCATCGCGTGCTCGCGGATGCCGAAGTGCAGTGTGCGGCCGTACGGGCCGCCCTTCCACTCCTTGGTCTGCCGGTCGGCGGGGACGAAGGAGGGCTCGCCGTCCATGGTCGTGTTGTTGCTCTCGGCCAGGTCCGCCGAGCCGCCCCACAGCTCCGGCAGCACCGGCGCCAGTGCGCTGAGGACCTGGCCGGACGCCTTTCGGGTGGCCATGCCCTTCGCGTCGGGCGGGAACGTCGGCAGAGCGTCGGCCCAGCCCTCGGGCAGCTCCTGCGCCTGGAGCCGGTCGAGCAGCGCGGCACGGTCCGGGTGAGACTCCCGCCACGCGGCGAAGCCGCGCTCCCACTCCGCATGCGCTTCACGGCCCCGGTCGGCCACCGCGCGGGCCCGGCGCAGCACGTCGTCCTCCACGGTGAAGGTGCGCTCCGGGGCGAAGCCGAGCACCTGCTTGGTGGCAGCGACCTCGTCGTCGCCCAGTGCCGAGCCGTGCGCCTTCCCGGTGTTCTGCTTGTTCGGCGCGGGCCAGCCGATCAGGGTGCGCAGCATGATCAGCGACGGGCGGCCGGTCTCGCGCCTGGCCTCCTCGACGGCGGCCAGTACCGCGTCGACGTCCTCGACGTACGAGCCGGTGCGCGTCCAGTCCACGGTCTGCACGTGCCAGCCGTAGGCGGCGTACCGGGCGGGAACGTCCTCGCTGAAGGAGACGTCGGTGTCGTCCTCGATGGAGATGTGGTTGGAGTCGTAGAACGTGATCAGGTTGCCCAGCTCCTGATGGCCGGCCAGTGAGGCGGCCTCGGAGGTGACGCCTTCCATCATGTCGCCGTCCGAGGCGATCACGTAGACGTGGTGGTCGAACGGGCTGGCGCCCGGCGCGGCGTCGGGATCCAGCAGACCGCGTTCACGGCGCGCGGCCATCGCCATGCCCACGGCGCTCGCCAGACCCTGGCCCAGCGGGCCGGTTGTGATCTCCACGCCGCGGGTGTGACGGTACTCCGGGTGGCCGGGGGTGGCCGAGTCCCAGGTCCGGTACGACTCCAGGTCGGGGAGTTCCAGCCCGTACCCGGAGAGGTAGAGCTGGATGTACAGCGTCAGGCTCGAGTGTCCGCAGGAGAGGACGAACCGGTCGCGCCCCAGCCACTGGTCGTCGTTCGGGTCGTGACGCATGACGTTCTGGAAGAGCAGGTACGCGAGCGGGGCCAGGCTCATCGCTGTCCCGGGATGGCCGTTGCCTGCCCTCTGGACCGCATCGGCCGCCAGCAGCCGCGCGGTGTCGACCGCGCGCAGGTCCACCGCGTCCCAGCCGGCCCGCTCCGCCAGCGGCCCGGGCACCGACCTCTTCCGCTGGATGCTCGACTCCTTGCCTGCCATGCAGATGCTCCTGACGAATCGGTTCCGCTCAGCGGTTGTCGTGGTAGGCGTCGCGGCAGCCGGACCTGACCAACCTCGGTCGGTCGTGCAACCGACGGTCAAGATCACGATGTACAGCCATGCCTTGTCGGCGTGCCCTCTCCGAGTACCCATGGGCACGCGGGCAAACAGGCCTCGTGCCCGCGGAGGCCCGCCGGCTCCGGGGCACGGCCGTCCGGGTCGTTCGTTGTGCATCCTTTGTTGTCGTTTGCTCTTCTTCGACTAGTTATCGGCCGACAGGCGAGCCGGTCAGTCTTCGGATTGGCTGATGGGGGGTGTCTCGGGTGGGGGGTGGGGGTTTGGGTTGGGTGTGTGTGGGGGTGGG